>CAVKJG010000028.1:0-11279 GCA_963656825.1 Sphaerochaetaceae bacterium | reverse complement strand
GCTTTAAGTATAAATTTTTCGTATGGATTTCACGGATTCTTCCGCAAAACGCCGTGACAAAAATAGTAAATTCAATGTATGCAAAATAGTTGCCTGAAAGCAGTTGCGGTTTATCTCCTCCGCAACTGCTTTTTGTAATATTTGCCTTGACTTTTCGGCTGTTATAAAATATAATTATTATAATGACAATATTTCTCGGAGGTAAGTCCATGGGAAGAAAAATCGCAAGTCTTGCAAAAGCAATAAACATTATAGCAAAAATATGCAGAATATTTTTGATAATAGGATTTGTTCTTATGCTCGCGTTTACGGTGTTTATGTTTGCATTGCCAAATGGAGCTGTACAGGTAGGGCTGAACGCAATAGTGGGATACAGGCTCTCGCCCGAAATATTCGGACAGATCGATGGCGCGGCGGCGTCTTCACAGATAAATATTTTGTTTGACGTGACAGATATCGCACCGTATATGGTTGCCGTTCTTATTGAAATGATATTTGCGTTTTTCATTTTATGGCTTGTCGGCAAAATCGCGGGCAAAATGTCCGATAAAGACGCGCCCTTTTCCGGAAAAGCCGAAAACTGTATAATTGCGCTCGGAATATTGCTTGTTGTGGGCGCGGTCGTTCCGCAGATCTATACAATGATAGTTACGTTCTTTATGTCGGTAAAGTACGGACTCGGCGCAGAGGTTTCATTTAACACGGGGTTTGATTTCAAGCTTGTTATTTACATTCTCGGATATATACTTCTTTATATGCTTTACAGATACGGCGCTTCTCTTGAAAAAGAAAAGGCGGCGCTCGCAGAGGAGCTTTCGTCGCGCGCTTCCGAAGGTCCGTGCGATAACGGCTCGGACGAAAATACAGGCTCCGTATCGGAGGAAATGCCGAGTGCTCAATCCGATAATACCGAAAACGATACAAAAAATTTATCATAACAAAGGAGAAAATTAAAATGGCTGATTATCCTACACCTCATATAAAAGCGGTTCCCGGAGATTTCGGCAAGACCGTTCTTATGCCGGGCGACCCGCTCAGAGCGAAATTCATAGCCGAAACATTTCTTACCGACGCAAAGCTTGTAAACAACGTTCGCGGCGTTCAGGGCTATACGGGATATTACAAGGGCAAAAAGGTTTCCGTTATGGCAAGCGGAATGGGAATGCCTTCGATAGGTATTTACAGCTATGAGCTTTATAAGTTCTTCGGCGTCGAAAGCATTATCAGAGTCGGTTCTGCCGGCGGAATGACCGAAAGGGTAAAAATCCGCGATGTCGTTCTTGCAATGGGTGCTTCGACAAATTCGAGTTTTCAGGATCAATATCTGCTTCCGGGGCATTTTTCCGCCATTGCAGATTACGGTATGCTTACAAAGGCTTATGAAAACGCGGTAAAGCTCGGCGCAAATTGTGTCGTCGGCAACGTGCTTTCGTCCGATACGTTCTATACGGACGATGTTACCGCAAGCGACAAATGGCGCAGAATGGGTATCCTTTGCGTTGAAATGGAGAGTGCCGCGCTTTATATGACGGCGGCAAGACTCGGCAAAAAGGCTCTTTCCATACTCACAATATCGGATCATCTTCTCACCGGAGAAGCAACAACCTCTGACGAAAGACAGACCTCGTTTAAGCAGATGATGGAAATAGCGCTTGAAACTGCGGAGGAATAAGGCTTAAAAATGAAAAAGATAATTGCACTTCTGCTTGTTTTTACCGTTGTCCTGACGGCTGCCGCATCCTGCTCGAAGGGCGGACAGACAGACGTAACAAGCGATACCTCGCAGAGTACCACTCAATCCGCAAATACAATAGTAAATCGTTTTACCGACAGCGACAAAACGGAAAAGACCGTTCACTTCGGCGGATCGGAAAAGGTTATAGCATACAAAGAAAGCATAGAATATTCAGATGGGGAAAAGTACGATGTGTACTTTGATTCCGAGGACGAATACAGATATGTTTACGGTACGGATACTCTTTATATGATACGCATTGCACAGTTCGGAGAAGGTGATATATCGTGTGACGAGGCGACGATCAAGCTTATATCGTTTTTCTCCGGAGAACTCAGTATGGTTGACTATAAAATAAACGTATATGCCGATGAAAAAACATATCACAAGCTTGCCCTTGAAAAGATGGACGGCGGAAACGCAAAATATTCGCTGATAAGGGCATACATTCCGATGTCAGGCGGCGTTGCGGAATTCTGGTTTGAATAATATCTTAAAACAAATTGCAAAAGGCACGACAATATGTCGCGCCTTTTGCGTTTTCATAAGGGAAATTATGCTTTTAATAAATATTCCGTTTTCGGAAAAAATAATCTCAGAGTCATAATCCGAGAAAGGAATTCTGTTTTGGATATAAACGAAAAAGAATATAAAAAATACTGCGCGAAAAGAGCAAAAAAATCGCCCGTGCCAAGGGATACCTTTGCGGCGTTTATTTCAGGCGGAGCGATATGCACGTTCGCCGAGGGACTGAAAAAGCTGTACGGACTTACATCGCTTCCCGAAGAAACCGTAAAAACGCTTGTTCCGGTAACGCTGGTGTTTATCGCGTCGCTTGCGACGGGGCTCGGAATATTCGATAATATAGCAAAGTTTGCCGGAGCGGGAACGCTTGTGCCAATAACGGGCTTTGCAAATGCGGTCGTATCTCCCGCGATGGACGATAAAAGCGAAGGACTTATCATGGGAGTCGGCGCAAAGATGTTTACCGTAGCCGGACCGGTTATAGTGTACGGAGTGCTTTCGTCGGCTTTGTACGGGCTTATTTATTGGATTTGCGGGGTTGTGTGATGCGAGTAAAAAAGCTTATAAATGCGCCTGCGATAATGGGATATTCGTCGGTTGTGGGAAAACGCGAATCGGAAGGACCTCTTGCAAGCGATTTCGATCTGCACGATCCGGACGAGCGTTTCGGAATGAATACATGGGAAAAAGCCGAAAGCGAAATGCAGAGGCTCGCACTGAATACCGCGCTTGCAAAAGCAAAGCTCGGCGCAGGCTCGATTGACGCAATATTCGCCGGAGATCTGCAAAATCAATGTGTAAGCTCCGTTTTCGGACTGGCAGGCTTCGGTGCTTCTTATTTCGGACTTTACGGAGCATGCTCGACCTTTGCCGAGGCTCTTATTCTTTCGTCGATGCTTGTTGACGGAGGAAAATTTGAGGTTTGCGCGGCTGTCACGTCGTCGCACTTTTGCGCGGCGGAAAGACAATATCGTTTTCCGCTCGAATACGGCGGACAGAGAACGCCTACGGCTCAAAGAACAGTAACGGGCGCCGGCGCTGCAATAGTGGGCAGAAAAGCGGGAAAATTGCCCCGTATAACCGAAGTTATGCCGGGGCGTATAGTAAATAAGGGAATAAAGGACGCAAACAATATGGGTGCGGCTATGGCTCCTGCCGCGATAGACACGATATGCGGATATTTTGAAGAAACGGGGCTTTCGCCAGACAGCTTCGATCTTATTCTTACGGGAGATCTCGGCGCGGAAGGACACGGAACGGTTCTTGATTATCTGCGTCGGTACGGAACAGACATATCCGCAAACTATAACGATTGCGGACTTATGATTTACGATATAAAAAGGCAGGATATGCATGCCGGCGGTTCGGGCTGCGGATGCAGTGCGTCGGTCATATGCGGACATATTATGAAAAGATTTGAAAAGGGCGAGCTTTCCGATATTCTGTATATAGCCACGGGTGCGCTTATGAGTCCATCGACGTCGAAGCAGGGACTTTCGATTCCCGGGATAGCTCATCTTGTAAGGATCAGGCTGGAGGAGATTTGATATGAATTTTTTATGGGCGTTTATAATCGGAGGAGCTTTCTGCGCCATAGCTCAGATACTGATAGATATGACAAAGTTGACTCCGGCAAGGATACTTGTCTTGTACGTTACTCTTGGCGTTTTTTTCACCGCGGTGGGAATTTACAAGCCGATAGTGGATTTTGCCGGCTGCGGTGCAACGACGCCGCTTCTGGGGTTCGGATATTCTCTTGCCGAGGGCGTGAAAACAGCCGTTGACAAAAGCGGACTTATCGGAGCGCTTACGGGAGGACTTACCGGCACGGCGGGAGGCATAGGAGCCGCCATTGTGTTCGGATATCTTATAACCCTGCTTTTCAAGGGAAAACCGAGAGATTGAAAAAATGACCGCTTGGAGCGGTCTTTTTTTGTGCAGACGGGCGGATTTGTCTGTATTTTGTTCAAAAAACGGGCTATGACCGATTATCCGTCACGCGCGGATTACTGCCTATTTTGAAAAATGCGGCATGGGTATATACTGTGCGTTGTAAGAAAAAATTATCACAGGAGGGTAAAAATTATGAGATCTATGACACCTATGAAAATTGCAAAATTCGGTTATATAACGGTTTCGGTGCTTTGGTGCGCGCTCGGAATAGTACTGATTGCAGTGCCGGATATATCGGCTTCCGTTCTCGGAATAACGCTCGGAGTAATGACGATGATATTCGGAATTGTAAAGCTTGTCGGGTATTTTTCCCGCGATCTGTTCCGTCTTGCGTTTCAGTATGATCTTGCAACGGGATTTCTACTTCTCGTTCTCGGAACGATGCTTCTGATATATCCCGAGCATGTGGTCGCGTTTTTCTGCACGGTTTTCGGAATTCTCGTTCTGGCGGACGGACTTTTCAAAATTCAGATAACGTTTGACGCAAAGCACTTCGGAATAAAAAAATGGTGGATGATACTTTCCGCCGCCGTACTTACGATTGTTTTCGGCGGGATTGTTATATTCAGCTCGCTCAGAAACTGGAGCGTGATGTCCGTTATGCTCGGACTTGCGTTTCTGTTTGAGGGAATACTCAATATATGCACGGTGATAACCGCGGTGAAAATAATCCGCAATCAAAGACCGGATGTAATCGAAATTGACTATACGGAAAGGAAGGACTGATATTTCATGCGTTTTTCAAGAGCGGTTGTAAAATACCGCGTACTGATACTTGTTCTTGCCGTTCTTCTGCTTGTGCCTTCGGTCATAGGTATGATAAAGGTAAGAATAAATTACGATATGCTCGACTATCTGCCGTCCGATATGGATACGGTAATCGGGCAGAACGAGCTTCTGACGGAATTCGGCAAAGGAGCGTTTTCGCTTATAATAGTTGAAGATATGCCCGCAAAGGACGTCGCGAAGCTTACGGAAAAAATCAAAGCGGTCGATCACGTCGAAACTGTACTCTGGTATAATTCGATAGCCGACGTATCCATACCGATGGAAATTATTCCGGAGGAGATATACAGCGAATTCAATCGTGAAAACTCAACAATGATGGCTGTATTCTTTGACAGCGCAACCTCTGCCGACGTCACAATGGACGCGATAAGAGAGATACGTTCGATTGCCGGAAAGCAGTGCTTTATTTCGGGAATGTCGGCGCTGGTCACAGACTTGAAGGACCTTTGCGAAAAGGAAGAGCCGATATATGTCGGCATTGCGGTTGTGCTTGCGCTTGTTGCAATGATGCTTTTCCTTGACGGCTGGCTTGTTCCGTTCGTATTTCTTGCGTCAATCGGAATGATGGTCGTCCTCAACCTCGGAACAAACTATTTTCTCGGCGAAATATCGTACATAACCAAGGCGCTTTCCGCAGTGCTTCAGCTTGCTGTCACAATGGACTACTCGATATTCCTCTGGCACAGCTACAATGAGCAGAGAGAGCTTTTCGACGATAACAAAGAGGCAATGGCTCACGCCATAAACGAAACGATGACAAGCGTTATCGGAAGCTCGGTAACGACCGTTGCGGGCTTTGCGGCTCTTTGCTTTATGAGCTTCACGCTCGGCAGAGACCTCGGTATAGTAATGGCAAAGGGCGTTATTTCGGGCGTTCTCGGGTGCATTACGGTTCTTCCTGCAATGATACTTCTTCTCGACAAGCCTCTGCAGAGAACAAAACACAAGTCGATCATTCCCGATATGAAAAAGCTTGCATCGGGAGTGACAAAGAAGTTCCCCATATTCCTCTGCGTATTTGCGCTTCTTATCGCTCCGGCGTTCTACGGATATAAGAAAGCCAACAGCGAGGTTTATTACGATATGGGACAGTGTCTGCCCGAGGATATGGAATACGTAATTGCCAATTCCAAGCTGTCTGAGGAGTTCAATATAGCGTCCACGCATATGGTGCTTGTCGATTCAAGTCTTCCGAGCAGGAGCGTCCGTTCGATGATAAAAGAAATGGAAAAAGTGGACGGCGTAAAATATGTTCTCGGACTTGAATCTGTCGTAGGCTCGTCCGTGCCCGAGGAAATACTTCCCGAAAGCATTCTCGGTATACTCAAGGGCGACAAATGGGAGCTGCTCCTTATAAATTCCGAATACAAGGTCGCAAGCGACGCTGTAAACAATCAGATAACGGAGCTGAACAGTATAATCAAAAAATACGATCCTTCGGCTATGCTCATAGGCGAAGCGCCATGTATGAAGGATATGATAGAAACGACGGACAGAGACTTCCAGGTTGTAAACGCCGTTTCGATAGTTGCGATATTCCTTATTATCGCGATAGTTGAAAAAAGCATAAGTCTGCCGTTTATTCTTATAAGCGTTATTGAGCTTGCCATATTCATAAATCTCGGCATACCGCATTATGCGGGACAGTCATTGCCGTTTATCGCGCCCATATGTATCAGCACGATACAGCTCGGCGCCACGGTAGACTACGCAATCCTTATGACCACAAGATACAAGGCGGAGCGTATATCGGGTAAAGACAAACGCACGTCCGTAACGACCGCGCTTGCAACGTCAATACCTTCGATAATAGTTTCCGGCATGGGACTTTTCGCCGCAACCTTCGGCGTCGCAATCTATTCAGATATAGATATCATCAGCTCGATGTGTATGCTGATGGCAAGAGGCGCGGTTATAAGTATGGTCTGCGTTATATTCATGCTTCCGGCGTTGCTTATGCTTTTTGATAAGCTGATATGTGCAACGACGCTCGGAATGGGCAAAAAGAAATCACAGCCTGCAAAGGAGGAGTAAATAATGAAAAACAAAATTATCAAAACGGTTTCCGCCGTGCTTTGTGCGGTGATCGTGTGCGGTGCGGCATTCACGGGAATTTATGCGCTTGCCGCAAACACCGATAAGGAAAGCGGCAACACAACAGAAGAAGCAGTGGCTTTTGCACCGGCGGCAAGCAATACGTCGGCTACGAAAAAGGAAACGGTTTATGTCATAGCCGGAGCGGACGGCAGCGTGAAAAAGCTGATAGTCAGCGACTGGATAAAGAATGACGGGAAGAGCGATACTCTTACAGACGTCACCGAAGCTACGGGCATTGTCAACGTCAAGGGCGACGAGGAATACGTCATGGGCGGTGAAAACACATATGTCTGGAACGCAGGCGGAAACGATATATATTATCAGGGCAATATAGACAAAGAGCTTCCCGTCAGCATAAAGATAACGTACGAGCTGGACGGAAAAACCGTCAGCGCGGAGGAGATTGCAGGGAAGAGCGGCAAGGTTAAAATCCGTTTCGACTACACGAACAATGAAGTCAGAACCGTGAATATCGACGGCAAAGACGAGAAAATCTATGTTCCTTTTGCAATGCTTACGGGTATTCTTCTCGATACGGACACGTTTTCTTCCGTTGAAGTATCAAACGGCAAGATAATAAACGACGGCGATCGCATTGCGGTTATCGGAATTGCGTTCCCGGGACTTACCGAAAGTCTCGGTGCCGACTCAGATAAGCTCGATATTCCGTCGTATGTTGAAATAACGGCGGACGCAAAGAATTTCAGTATGAAAAACACGGTTACCGTCGCCACAAACGAAATTTTCAACGGACTTGATTCCGAAGACACGGACGACATCGGCGAAAAGATAACGGCTCTCACTGACGCCGTCGGCAAACTTACGGACGGCTCATCAGACCTTTATGACGGCGTCTGCACACTTCTTGACAAGTCAACCGAGCTTGTAGACGGTATAAACAAGCTTTATGACGGTGCGGCTGCGCTCAAGAAAGGCACCGCACAGCTCAGATCGGGCGCGTCGGAGCTTGTCACGGGAACAAATCAGCTCTATTCCGGACTCGGAAAGCTGAATTCAAATAACGCAGAACTGAACGCAGGAGCAAAGCAGATATTCGATACGCTTCTTGCAACGGCATCGGCACAGCTTGCGTCCGCCGGCATAACGGATATCCCCGCGCTTACGATCGAAAATTACAATACCGTTCTGAGCGCCGTGCTTCCTTCGCTTTCCGAAGAAAGCGTCAGAGCCAAGGTTGAGGAAACCGTCAAAACAAGCGTAAACGCACGGCGCGGCACGGTAGAGACAGCCGTTACGGCGGCTGTCAGAGGACAGATAGAGCAGAAAATAATCATGACGCAGGTTCTTGCGGCAATGGACATGACGGAAGAAACCTACAAAGCCGGAATTGCAAACGGCACCGTTACAAAAGAAACGCAGGCAGCTGTCACTGCGGCTGTCAGCGAAAAAATGCAGAACGAGGCAACGCTTGCCGCAATATCCGGAATAGTTGACGCACAGATGAAAACCGAAGAAGTTCAGGCGCTTATCTCGGCTCAGACAGAAAAGAAAATAGAAGAGCTTATAGAAACGAACCTGAATTCTCAGGAGGTCAAAGCGCAGGCGGACGCGGCGGTTGCAAAAGCGGCAGCCGGCGCGGCAAGCATAAAGTCGCTTATCTCTCAACTTGACAGTTACAATAAATTCTATACGGGGCTCGGCGCATATACAAAGGGCGTAAGCGAAGCGTATGTCGGAGCCAGCAAGCTCAAGAGCGGCGCGATCAGCCTTGAAGACGGCGCCGTAAGCCTTGATTCCGGCGCAAAGCAGCTTCTTTCGGGACTTCTCACAATGAAGGAAAGCGCTCCCGCGCTTATAGACGGCATAGGTGAGCTTAAAGACGGCGCGATGCAGCTTCGCGACGGACTTGCGCAGTTCTCCGAGAAGATAACGGAAAAGCTCGATGCGTGCGGAGTAAGTCCGGAGGAACTTTCGGTTCGTATAAAGGCTTTGTCCGATGTTTCAAAGGAATACACGTCGTTTGCCGGCGCGGCTGACGGTACTGACAGCAGCGTGAAATTCATTTATCGCACGGATTCCGTAAAAGCGAAATAAACTATGAACATCTTTTTCACACTGCTTTTCGTTTTTGTGATAGGCGGAAGTTTCGGCTGGATACTTGAACTGCTTTTTCGCAGGACGGTTCATGGAAAATGGATAAATCCCGGATTTCTTACGGGACCGTGTCTTCCGCTTTACGGGTTCGGGCATGTGCTTTTGTATCTGTTCTGCCTTATAGATTTTTCGTTTATAGAATCAGACGTGCTTCGTTCCGCCGTGAGAATAGCGATTCTTACGCTGTTTTTGACGGGTATAGAATATATAACGGGACTGATATTTACGGAAAAATATCACATAAAGTTGTGGGATTATTCAGGTAGATGGGGAAACATAGACGGACTTATCTGCCCATTGTTTTCGCTTATATGGGGCGCGATAGGAACGGCTTACTGTTTTCTTCTTCAGCCGCATATCGAAAAGCTTGTGCTTTCGGTTGTGAATTCGGCATACTGTACATATTTTCTCGGAGCGTATACGGGTGTGCTTGCGGTGGATCTTTGTTATTCGTTCAAGATTGTAACCAAGATAAAAAGCTGGGCGACGGAGCACAGCTTCGAGGTGCGTTATGAAAATCTCAAGCTTGCTATACATAACCGTGCAAAAGCTCTTAAATCAAAGCACAATTTCCTGCTCCCTTTCCGCTCGTCCGACAGTCTTGACGGGGAGCTTGAAAACTATGAAGCGATCGAAAACAAAACCAAAAAGACTTCATAAACAAAAAGCGTGATGCTCGGTTTGCATCACGCTTTTTTGTCTTGTCTCAGCTGAATTATAAATTCTATAGTATGACCGTTTTCCGCTTTTGCGCTTGCCGTACCTTTGTGTCCTTCGGCAATGCTGCGGACTATGGAAAGTCCTATGCCGAAGCCTCCGGTGCCTGAATTTCTTGATTTATCGGGACGGTAAAAACGGTCAAACAGCCTGTCAAGATCCTCTTTTTCAATATTTTCACATTCGTTGGACGTTTTAATTACAACGCCTTTTTTGGTTTTGTCAAGCGAAAACGATATCGGCGTTCCGTCGTCGGCATATTTTACGGCGTTGTCTATAAGAGTCGAAGCGAGCTGTCGCAGAGCATACTCGTCTCCGCGATATATTATTTCGGGAGTGATATATATGTTCAGCTCATGTCCCTGAGATAAAGCAAAATCCTTGAAGGACTCGGCAGTCTCGGTCATGGCGTCGCTTATGTTGAATTCGGCAAGCGTGAGCGGGGAGGTGTCCTCGTCCATTTTTGAAAGCGTAACAAGGGAGTTGACGAGAGCTTTCAGCTTTTCCGTTTGCGACATAGCTTTGTCTATCCACTTTTGCTTTCCCGTTTCCATTTCAAGCACCTTCAGACTTGTTGCTATTACCGTTATCGGAGTTTTAAGCTCGTGTCCTGCGTCTGTGATAAACTGCTTCTGCTTTTCGGACGCTTTTACAACCGGATCTATCGCTTTCCGTGAAAAAATAAGAACAAGAATATATACAAGGGCTGTACATATAACCGTTGCAATAGCGGAATATGCCGCAAATGTTGCTACCGACTGCATTTCATTGTTGCAATCGAGAAATATCGCCATATATTTGTCGCTGTCGTGTCTTACGACGTAATATCTGTAGCCTTTCACATATCCGAAGCCTTCGCCGTGCTTTTGGGCGATCTCAAGATATTTTCCGGTATCGTCTTCCGTAACGGCGGCGATGTTTTTAAGATCCGCCTGAATAAGCTCGCCGTCCTCCGTATACCGAAGAACAAAGTAACGCGTCGAATACGGAGCTTCGATGTTGAATTGTTTTTCCGGCTTTTCTCCGGTTTTTATATCGGGCGGTGCCGACGGGACTTTACCCTGATTGTCGCTTATCATTCTGAGCATCTGTGTCAATCCCGAATCCACCGAAATGTAATTGGCTATATTTACGGTAAGACTGAGCAAAAGCATTACCGAGGCAACCGACACCATTGTTATAAGTATAAATTTTTTCCTGAGCCGTTTTATCATTTTTCCACCTCAAGCATATATCCGA
Source organism: Sphaerochaetaceae bacterium (assembly GCA_963656825.1). GTDB lineage: Bacteria > Bacillota > Clostridia > Oscillospirales > CAG-272 > CAG-841. The sequence continues at coordinate 109 of CAVKJG010000028.1, read as the reverse complement.
GTCCTCTGTTTGCGTATATCGACACGGATGAGCCGATAGATCTAAGCTTTTTTCTCAGGTTTGATATATGAACCCAGACCACATTGATTTCTGCATCGCTGTCCCAGCC
>CAVKJG010000027.1:7766-26185 GCA_963656825.1 Sphaerochaetaceae bacterium | reverse complement strand
TTGCCAAATCGTTGCCAGTTCTTAAGCAAATTTGTTTGGAAGTCGCATAAATACTGGGTTCTTTTGGCAGTTCTCCTTATTCAAACTCAATTGTTGCCGGCGGCTTTGAGGTTATATCGTAAACAACTCTGCCGACGCCCTTTACCTCGTTTGTAATTCTTGTAGACATCTTCGTAAGAAGTCTGTAAGGCAAACGTGAGTATTCGCAAGTCATAAAGTCGCTCGTCTGAACGGCTCTTATGGCAAGCGTATAATTGTATGTTCTGAAATCGCCGACAACTCCGACGCTTCTCGAATCGGTAAGCACACAGAAATACTGGTCGGGATGTACGCTCTTACAGTTGCCTATCTCCTCGCGGACGATAAAATCAGCCTCGCGGAGAATTTCAAGCTTTTCTTCGGTGATTTCGCCTATTGTTCTTATGGCAAGCCCTGGACCGGGAAACGGCTGACGGTTTACAAGGCTGTCCGGCAGTCCGAGCATACGTCCGAGCTTGCGGACCTCGTCCTTGAAAAGTCCCGCGAGCGGCTCGACAACGCCCTCAAAGCCGAGATCTTTGGGAAGTCCGCCGACATTGTGATGGCTTTTTATAACGGCTGATTTATTTTTTCCCGACTCAACTATATCGGGATAAATCGTTCCCTGCGCAAGAAAATCGGGATGGCCGCATTTCTTTGCTTCGTCCTCAAACGTGCGGGCAAATTCCGCGCCGATTATCTTTCTCTTCTGCTCGGGATCGGTAACTTTGCGAAGCTTTTCGATAAAACGCTTTCTCGCGTCGACATAAACAAAGTCAAGCTCGCGCCCTTCAAATGCGGCGCGGACTTCATCGGTTTCGTTTTTTCTCATAAAGCCGTGATCTATGTAAACGCACACAAGCTGACCGGGGATCGCTTCCGAAAGGAGCGCCGCGCAAACGGAAGAATCAACGCCGCCGGAAAGTCCGAGCAGAACGCGCTTTTTCCCCACCTGCGCCCTGACGGCTTCCTTCTGCTTCTGAAGATAATCCTTCATTGAATAATCGCCGTTTGCCATGCAGACTTTATAAAGGAAGTTATTTATCATATCCGTGCCGTGCTCCGAATTTTCAACCTCGGGGTGAAACTGCACACCGTATATTTTTCTTTCCTCGCAGTGATATGCCGCGCACGGACAAAGCTTCGTATGCGCCGTCACTTCAAAGCCTTCGGGAAGCGCTTTTATCATATCGGTATGACTCATAAGCACCTTCTGGGTGCGGTCAAGACCGTCAAACATAACCGATTTTTTGTCGATTGTCGCCGTAAGAACGCCGTATTCGCTTTTTTTGCAGGACACAACCTCTCCGCCGAGCATATGCGCTATAAGCTGTGATCCGTAGCAGATTCCAAGAACGGGTATTCCGAGCGAATAAAGCCTTTCGTCGCACTTGGGGGAAGCCTCAAGATAAACGCTGTTCGGTCCGCCCGTGAAAATTATTCCTATCGGGTTTATTTTTTTGATTTCATCAAGAGAAATATCATACGGCTTTATCATAGAATAAACGCCGCATTCTCTTACCCTTCTGGCGATAAGCTCTTTGTATTGTCCGCCGAAATCAAGTATAAGTATCGTTTGATTTTCCATTTTGAACGACCTCGCTGATCCTTTTTTGTATTATGAATTTATATTATATCATCTTTGTTTTCGAATATCTACTGTTTTCGCAATATTTCGATATTTATTTTTACGCGCCGAGAGAATATTTTTTAAGATAATCGCCGTACATACGCTTGAAATCCGCGCCCTCGCTTTTGACTTCCTTGAGATACTCGTGCATATCGAGCGCGTCGTGCTGCGATATTTCTATAACGCAGCCCGCTATATTCGAGCAATGATCCGATACTCTTTCAAGGTTAGTAAGTATATCCGAAAGCACAAATCCGTGTTCTATAGAGCATACGCTGTTCTGCAGGCGTTTTATGTGACGCTTCTTTATTTCGTCGCGCAGATAATCCACCACCTGTTCGAGCGGTTCGACCATATTTGCCGCGCTTATATCGTTTTCCGTAAACGATCTTTCCGCAAGATCGAGAATTTCAAGCACCGCCGAGCAAAGAACCTTAAGCTCCGCCTTCGCCTCGTCCGAAAATTCTATTTTCTTGTCAAGCATTTCCTCCGCCGATTCGACAATGTTCACGGCATGATCCGAGATACGCTCAAAATCTCCGAGAATATGAAGAAGCTTTGTAACCGAATGACTTTCGCTCTCCGACATACTGCGGCTTGAAAGCTTTATAAGATACGAGCCGAGCATATCCTCGTATTTGTCAGCCTTGTCCTCATAATCGCGGACAAGCTGCGCATTTTTCCGGTCATAAGAATCAAACAGCTTTATTGCGGTTCTCATTGCGTCAACAGATATCCGAGCCATTTTGAAGGCAACCTCGTTTGCGCGCTCTATTGCAATCGCAGGCGTTGCAAGAAGACGCTCGTCAAGGATATTCACCTCTTCGTCGTTTTTGCCCTTTACCGTTATCGAAGCAAGCTTTTCAAGCTGTTTTGTAAACGGCGATATCAGCGCGATGGAAAGTATCTTGAACGTGGTATGCACGAGCGCCACTCCCACCATATCGATGGTTTTGTCGGCAAGCCCTATCGACGTCACCTTTTCGAGAATACAATATACCGGCAGCCATACCGCCACGCCTATTATATTGAAATACAGGTGAACAAACGCCGCGCGCTTGCCGTCCCTCGTTGCTCCCGCCGACGATATCAGAGCCGTTACGCACGTGCCTATGTTCTGTCCCATAACTATCGGTATTGCCATTCCGTAGGTTATCGTTCCCGAAACGGTAAGCGATTGCAGAATACCCACCGACGCCGAGGACGATTGAACTATCGCCGTTACGCCCAGTCCCGCAAGAAGACCGAGTATGGGATTTTCAAACATCGTCATAATCGAGCGGAAGCCTTCGTTGTCCTTAAGTCCGGCAACGGAGCCGGACATATATTCTATTCCCGCCATAAGTACGGCAAAGCCGAGAAGAATCGCCGCTATATCCTTTTTTCTGTTGCTGCGCGAAAACATAAGCATACATATGCCCACAAGCGCGATTATCGGCACCCACGTTGTTGTTTTGAACAGCTCCAGAACCGTGCTTACCGACTGCCCGTCGGCGCCTATTTCCGAAAGCGATATGATCCACGCCGTTGCCGCCGTGCCGAGATTTGCGCCCATTATAACGCCAATCGCCTGAGTAAGCGTCATTGTTCCGGAGCTTACAAAGCCGACAACCATGACCGTCGTCGCCGACGATGACTGGATTATAGCCGTCACCACAAGTCCGAGCAGAAAGCCCTTGAAGGTGTTCGAGGTGAGCTTTCCGAGTATCATTTTCAGCTTGTTTCCCGCGCTGCGTTTGAGCGCGTCGCCCATAAGGCTCATTCCGAAAAGGAACAGCGCCAGACCTAAAACAAGTTCAAGCATGTCAAAAACGTCCATATCTCTCCTTCGGGCAAACGTCTGCGGTTGCCACCGCAACCGTCCGTCGATAAAAAAAGCACCCGAACCGACATGATTTTTCTGTCGGCTCCGGTGCATATGATCAAATCAAAACGATTTTTATAAATATTCCCTCACGTTTTTCATCAACCATTTTCATTAAGCCCTTTTTTTCTTTTTTACTTTCAAACTGATTGTATTTTACTATAAGTCAGATCAAAAGTCAAGAGAAAATATTACTTTACGGTCACTTTCTTTATCTTCTGCTCCGAAAGGGGCTTGTCCGCATAATCGGTTTTTGCGCAGGCTATTTCATCAAGACAGTCAAAGCCGTCAGTCATCTTCCCGAACGCCGCGTACTGACCGTCAAGATGAGGCGCGTCCTCGTGCATGATAAAGAACTGAGAGCCCGCCGAATCGGGATGACGCGAGCGTGCCATCGATATCACTCCGCGCGTGTGCTTCAAGTCGTTTTTCACGCCGTTTGCGGAAAATTCGCCTTTTATCTGCCAGCCGGGACCGCCCATTCCCGTCCCCGTCGGATCTCCGCCCTGAATCATAAAGCCTTTTATAACGCGATGAAAAATAAGTCCGTCATAAAAGCCGGAAGAGGCAAGCTTTTCAAAGTTTTCAACCGTTATCGGCGCTTTTTCCGGATAAAGCTCCAGCGTCATTGCTTTTCCGTTTTCCATTTCGATTATTGCCGTTTTCATGAGTTTATTCCCTCCGCTTGTTTTATTTCGTCGTCACGGGGCATATTTTCCTTCGGAAGCCTGTTCCTTACGACAAAGTAGCATATGCAGTGTATGAAAAGAGTTGCTATCCACGATACCGGATATGAAACATACAGCCAGAAAAGCGAGTGATAATACGCAAAGACGGTGTATATCCATACAATTCTCACTCCGCACACGCCGACCACCGTAACTATCATAGGCATAAGCGATTTTCCCATACCGCGCATCATTCCGACCATCAGATCCATTGCTCCGCAGATAAAATACGTAACCGATATGATTCCGAGTCGTTTCAGCCCCTCGGAAATTACCGTGGGATTGCTGTCGTAAATTCCGACAAGCGGCTCGCCGAGCAGATATACTCCTATTCCGCCGACTATGCCCACAACGGTAACTATTATAAGGCTCTGCGCGCATATGGTATTTATTCTCTTGTACTGCTTTGCGCCGACATTCTGACCTGTAAACGTAAGTCCCGCCTGATAAACGGCGTTCATCGACGTATACACAAAGCCTTCAAGACTGTTTGCCGCCGCGCTTCCCGCCATTGTTATCGAGCCGAACGAGTTTATCGACGACTGAATTATTACGTTCGATATCGAGAACACCGAGCCCTGAAGTCCGGCAGGAAGTCCTATTTTCAGCATATCGAGAAGCTCTTTTCCGTATATGCGGAGCTTCTTTATATAAAGTCTGCACGGACCGTCGCTCCTCATAAGGCATATCGTTACAAGCGTCGCCGATATCGCCGTTGAAATGACCGTGGCTATCGCAACTCCCGCAACGTCCATTTTGAAGACTATTACGAAAACAAGGTTCAGCACCACGTTCACCATTCCGGAAAGAATCAGAAAATAAAGCGGACGCTTCGTATCGCCCGTCGCACGAAGTATGGACGAGCCGAAGTTGTAAAGCATCGTTACCGGAAGTCCGGCAAAATATATTTTGACATAAAGCGCGGACAGATCTATAACGTCCTCCGGACTTTTCATTATTTCAAGAAGCGGTCTTGCCATAAACACGCCGAATATGCCAACGCCGATTCCGAAAATCACGCTTATGAATATCGCCGTATGAGTCGCACGGGAGGCTTTTTCTCTGTTGCCCGCTCCGATTGCGTTCGCCACGACAACGCCCGCTCCGACCGACATACCCATAAGAACGTTTACTATAAGATTTATAAGCGATCCCGTAGAGCCGACCGCGGCAAGCGACGTATCGCTTCCGTATTTGCCCACGACAATCATATCCGCGGCGTTGTAAAGAAGCTGCAGAATACCTGTAAGCATAAGCGGCACGGAAAAGCTTATCAGCTTGCCGAAAAGCGGTCCGCGCGTCATATCTATTTCATATCTTGCTTTTCTCACAAAAGAAATCCTTTCTGTTTTTTCAAATTACCACACTATAATACATCATATAACCGATTATTGCAATAGTAAAATAAAATAAAACGCGCGGGATTTTATCCCACGCGCTTGTATAAAGTCGCAATGTCAGCCTTTCAGAAGCACATAGAAGGCAAACGTCACGGACGAGCCGTCGTCGGCGCTCTTTGTTATAAAAAGCTCGGCAATATAATTTCCGCCCTTTATTTTGCCGGAAAGCTCGGATATGCTTACTCTCTCGCCTTCGCCCCCGTCCGAATCCGCATTGTAAAGACTGAGCGTTGCGTTTTCGAGTCGCTTGCCGTCCGACGTTATATATGCGGTGTCTCCCATCGCGATTTCGGGTATCTTCCCGACAAGCGTCTGCCTTTTGAAGCCGCCGAGTATCGCTCTTCCGCACATCACGGCGGTAGTTCCGCCGCCGACAACGGTAGACGACGCTTTTTCACTGTATGTGCATTCATATTCTTTTCCGCCGGTGACAAAAATCACTTTCGGCGCAGCAATGCTGATTTCGCTTTTTTCATCATCGGATTTTGTCACGGAAGTCGTGCCCTGCGTTTCGGTAGTGGTTTCGGTAGCGGTTGTGACAGAGGTCGTGCCGCCCGACGTGCTCTCCGCAGCGTCGCCGTTTTTCTTTGCGCACGATATCATAAGAAAACATAATGCGCACGCAAATATCAATGCAATGATTTTTTTCATAATTATCCCTCCGTATTTTCTTTGCAACAATCAGTCGCACATCGCGCCCGATTATCTCACCGAAACGGAAAAATTTTTTCAGATCCGGCTATCCGAGCAGAACGTCAAGCGCAAACATCATAACAAATCCGAAAATAAGTCCCGCCGTGCCATGCTTTCCGCCGCCGCTTGACTCCGGAATAAGCTCCTGCGCCGTGACGTAAAGCATAGCGCCTGCCGCAAGACTGAGCATCAGCGGCATAACAAAAGCAAACGCCCTCGAAAGCATAACAGCCAGAAGCGCTGCCGGCGGCTCGACAAGTCCCGTAAAGCAGCCCTTCAGCGCAGCCCCGAGCTTTGTCATTCCCTCTCTTCTCATCGGCAGCGAAATTGCCGCCCCCTCCGGAAAGTTCTGTATTCCTATGCAGAGCGCAAGCGTCAGCGCCGCGCCGTATTCTCCCGTTTTCGCCGCAATTGCAAACGAAAGTCCGACAGCCATTCCCTCCGGAATATTGTGAAGCGTAACGGCAAGCGTAAGAAGCGAATTACGTTTTTTCATCGACGCGTCCTCCGCGCCGAATTTGTATTTGCACAGCAATGCGTCGGCTGCGGCTATCGTCGCCGCTCCGAATATTATTCCGAGCGATATTACCGGCACTCCGGATTTTCCATCCGAAAGGTCAAGCGCCGGAATTATCATGCTCCACACGGAAGCGGCGATCATCACTCCGCCCGAAAATCCGGACATAAACCTCTGCGCCGACAGCTTTGTTTCCTTTCCGAATATAAACACCGTAAAAGCACCGGCGCAGGTCATAAAAAGCATAAAACCCGTACCGACGAATGTCATAAGTAAAGCTTCCTTCATATATATCCACCTATCGTTTTATTGACGCGGACGGTTGAAGCCGTCCACTTACAATATATTCCGGAGGAAGCCCGCGCGACAGCGCCGCCGTAACATTTTTATGCCACGGCGGCGCATACCGATCGGTTTATCTGCCCGATATATAATTTTTTATCACCATAACGATGACCGTCACAAGTCCGAGCGCAATAAGCCCGATTATTATGTACCGCTGAACTTTGAGTCCCTCCTCGGTGTCGTAAGAGGCGGGGTCGTCCGCTCTGTCGGTCACACTTGTGCTTTCCGTTCCGGCGGCGAGCGCAGCGGCTGAAAAAAGCGTGAATATCATTATAAGCGCTGTCAGAACAGCAAAAAATCTTTTCATAAATAATTCTCCGTAAACTGTGATTCGTCGGTAATTATATATCAAAAGCTCATTTTTTTCAATGCTTTTTCAAAAAATTATTTATCCGTCGGTCAAAATGGCGGACATTGCGCTCCGAATCGGCAAAAATCGCTTGACACAAGCCCTTTTAATTGATATACTGTTTTTATTGTATAGTAAAGCAAAGGTGCGCTTATGAATTCATTATATAACTGTTTTATAGTAAATCCCGTGGCGGGAGGCGGACGCGACAAGGAAAAACTCGTCGAGGATATCCGTTTTGCCTGCGAAAAGCAAGGCGACGAATACGAAATACATCTGACCTCCGGCATTACGGACGCGGAAAACTTCGTCCGCAGAGAGTGCGAGGCAAATCCGAATCGCAAAACAAGATTTTACGCCTGCGGAGGCGACGGGACCTTGAACGAGGTCGTAAACGGAGCCGTCGGCTTTGAAAACGCGGAAATTGCGGCAGTCCCTGCCGGAACGGGAAACGATTTTATAAAATCGTTTTCAAATCACGGCGCTTTTATGAGCATCGAAGCCCAGCTCTGCGGAGCGGCGGAAAAATTCGACCTTATAAAATTCAACGAAAAGTATTGTCTTAACGTTCTCAATATCGGTTTCGACTGTTCCGTCGTCGAAAAAACGAAAAGCATACGTTCAAGGGTAAACGTACCCAACGGCATAGCATATCCGCTCGGCGTTATTTCCGCGTTTTTCGGTCGTTTCGGAAACAATTACTCGATAAAATTCGACGACGAGCCCGCGCTTGAAAAGAATTTTCTTCTCTGCGCGTTCGGAAACGCAAGAATCTACGGCGGAGGCTTCTGCGCCGCTCCGCTCGCAAAGCTCAACGACGGTCTTATCGACGCGTGCGTCGTCGAAAAAATATCAAAGCCTAAATTCATATCTCTTATAAAGGACTACAAAAAAGGCACACACATAATCCGCAAAGAACCGTTTGATTTCATAACATACAAAAAATGCAGGCATATACGCTTTGAGGCAAAGGAAGATGTCGGCGTCTGCTTTGACGGCGAAATAATCCGCCTCAAAAGCATAGATATACAGGCAGTGCCGGAGGCGATCCGGTTTGCTGTCCCGAGGGGCTCCGAATGTCTTATTCTCGGCTGAGAAGCGCGTTCGTCCCCGCAGAATAACAAAAGCTGAATTTTTCAAAATAATTTTTAATCAGAGGTTTAATACATCATGCCAAGAGAACTTTCAAAAAGCTACAATCCGGGCGAAATCGAAGCTCCGCTTTACGAAAAGTGGTGCGAAAAGGGATATTTCACTCCCTCGCCCGACAAAAACAAACAGCACTTTACCATCGTTATCCCGCCCCCGAACGTCACGGGTCAGCTCCATATGGGACACGCCCTCGACGAATCTATGCAGGATACGATCATAAGATACAAGAGAATGCAGGGCTTCTGCACGCTCTGGGTTCCCGGAACGGACCACGCCGGCATAGCCACGCAGATAAAGGTCGAAGAAATGCTCCGCAAGGAAAAAGGTCTTTCACGCTATGACCTCGGCAGAGAGAAATTCGTAGATACCGTCTGGGAATGGAAGCGCAAATACGGCAATCGCATAATTTCGCAGCTCAAAGCGCTCGGCTCGTCGTGCGACTGGACAAGAGAACGCTTCACTATGGACGAAAATCTTTCCGCCGCGGTAAAGAAAGTCTTCGTTTCTCTCTACAACGACGGACTCATTTACAGAGGCTTCCGTATAAGCAACATCTGCCCCCGCTGTGAAACCGCTCTTTCCGACGCCGAGGTCGAACACAGCGACAAAGAGGGCGCATTCTGGCATATCCGCTATCCGTATGCCGACGGCAGCGGCGAAATAATCATCGCGACCACGCGTCCCGAAACGCTGCTCGGCGATACCGCCGTCGCGGTAAATCCCGAAGACGAGCGCTATAAGGACAAAATCGGCAAAAAGCTTATTCTTCCGCTCGTAGGCAGAGAAATTCCCGTTATCGCGGACGAATACGTCGAAAAGGACTTCGGCACGGGAGCGGTAAAGATAACTCCCGCGCACGACCCCAACGACTTTGAAGTCGGCGCGCGCCATAACCTCGATACGATACTCGTTATCGACACAAAGGGCAAAATAACCGAAGAAGGCGGCAAATATGCCGGACTTGACCGCTACGAAGCGAGAAAGCAGATCGTTGCCGACCTCGAAGCGCAGGGTTACCTTGTAAAGATAGAAAAATACACTCATTCCGTGGGTCATTGCTGTCGTTGCGGAACGGTCGTCGAACCGCTCGCGTCAAGACAGTGGTTTGTGAAAATGGCTCCTCTCGCAAAGAAAGCCATCGAGGTCGTTGAAAATGGGTCAATAGACTTCATTCCTGACCGCTTCTCGAAAATATATATGAACTGGATGAACGGCATCCACGATTGGTGCATTTCGCGTCAGCTCTGGTGGGGACACAGAATTCCCGCGTATTACTGCGACGACTGCGGCGAAACGATTGTTTCCGAAACGGACGTTACTGTCTGCCCGAAGTGCAAGGGAACGCACATTCATCAGGACGAGGACGTACTTGATACATGGTTTTCGTCTGCTCTCTGGCCGTTCTCAACGCTCGGCTGGCCAAACAAAACCGAGGATCTTGAATATTTCTATCCGACGTCGGTTCTTATCACGGGATACGATATAATCACCTTCTGGGTTTCGAGAATGATAACCATGGGTATGTATTGTATGAACGAAAAGCCCTTCGATCACGTTATGATTCACGGTCTTGTCCGCGACGCTCAGGGACGCAAGATGTCAAAGTCGCTCGGCAACGGTATAGATCCGCTTGAGATAATCGACAAGTGCGGCGCGGACGCTCTCCGCTTTGCGCTTCTCACGGGCAACTCTCCCGGCAACGATATGCGTTTCTCCGACGAAAAGATAGAGTCCGCAAGAAACTTCACAAACAAAATATGGAACGCCGCCCGTTTTGCTCTGATGAACATTCCGGACGACCTTACCGACACGACTCTTCCCTCTGCCGATAGGCTCGGAACAGAGGACAAGTGGATTCTTACAAGACTTTCCGAGCTTACGGGCGAGGTCTGCGAAAATCTTGACAAATACGAGCTCGGAATCGCGCTCGGCAAGCTTTACGATTTCTTCTGGGGAACATTCTGCGATTGGTACGTAGAGCTTATAAAGCCGCGCCTTTTCGATAAGGAAGGTACATCACATACAAACGCCTGCCGCGTGCTTTCGTTTGTTCTGCGCACGCTCACGGAGCTTCTCCACCCGTTTATGCCGTTTATAACGGAAACGATATGGCAGCAGCTTCCGCACGAAGGCGAAAGCATCGTGATAACAGGCTATCCGAAAGCGGAAAACATTCCGACCTTCGCTGCCGACGCCGACGGTATGGAGCTTATAATTTCAGCCGTCAAGGCTGTGAGAGCCCGCCGCGCCGAAATGAACGTTCCGCCGTCAAGAAAAGCGAAAATGATAATCGTTTCATCCGAAAAGAACGTATTCAATGCGTCGGCTTCGCCTTTCTTTGAAAAGCTTGCTCAGGCTTCTGGCGTAGAATACGCAGACGATTTCCACGACGACACGGCAATAGCCATAGTTGCGGACAGAGCAAAGATTTTCATTCCTCTTGCCGAAATGGTCGATATAGATGCGGAAATCGCGCGTCTTTCCGCGGAGGAAAAGAAGTTTGAGGGCGAGATCGCGCGCATAGACGCAAAGCTTTCAAACGAAGGCTTTGTTGCAAAAGCGCCTGCGGCTGTCGTTGAAGCGGAACGCGCAAAACGCGCCGGATATGAAGAAAAACTTGCTTTGGTAAGAGCTTCAATTAAAAAATATAAAAATTAAGTGAGACTTTTTCAAAGCTTATTCGACTAATTTACAAAAGCAACACATCCAATATTTTTGAAAGGCGGATAAACAAATGAAAAAATCAGCGGCATTTATTCTTGCGCTTTGTCTTCTGGCGGCGCTTCTCTGCTCCTGCTCCAAAGGCGAAACATCGACAGATGACTTTTCGGTAAACATTTCCGGCGGCTACAATAAGATTTCAAACGAATCGTACAGCGAAAAATCGGACGGTAATATTCTTATTGAAGCCGACGAAAGCTACTCTGACGATATCACACCGGAGCAAAAGCTTATAAAAAAATATTCGGTATCGCTTGAAACAACCGAATACGACAAAGCCAAATCCGAAATAGCTTCGCTTGTGGAAAGCTGCGGCGGATACTTCTCTTCCTCAAGCGAGGAGGGCGGAAAAATATATTCCGGCGGAAGCCGCTCGTCGCGCTACGGAAAATTCACAATCCGTATTCCCGCAGCAAAGCTCGACGAATTCATAGCCGAGCTCGGTGAGAAAGGCAACGTAATTTCTTCAAATCTCTCAACAGAGGACGTCACAGATTCTTATTACACATATCAGTCGCGTCTTGACGCGCTTGCCATGCAGGAGGAACGTATTCTCGCAATGATGGAAAAAGCGGATTCACTCGATTACCTCATAAAGCTTGAGGATAAGCTCTCATCTATCCGTTCCGAGATAAACGAAATAAACTACAAAATCAAATATTACGACAAATCCGTTGACTACTCGTATGTAAGCATAAGCTTGAGCGAAGTCATCGAGTACACCGAGGTAAAGGAAGATACGTTCCTTTCCCGTCTCGGAAATGCCGTAAAAAACACTTTTGTGGTTTTCGCAAACGTTCTCGGCGAAATACTTATAGTATTCGTCTGGGTAGCTCCGTTTGCCATAGTCGGCGTTATCATAGCCGTAGTAGCCATAGCACTTACAAAACGCAGCAGAAAGAAAAAAGCGGCAAAGAGCAAATCCGAAACGGAAACAAAATAAAAACGTCAAAAAGGCTCGCAGAAAAAGCGAGTCTTTTATTTTTTTGTTTCGACACCGCGCTTTGACAAAATCCGCAGGTCTGAAATGATATTATAAATTCAAAGGACAAGCGTTCTTTGAAAGGAGCTTTGAATGGAAAATCTAATACTCGATTATGCCGAAGGTACGCTTACAGCCGTTCTTATGGGCGATATGGACCATCACGGAGTTGCAAGCGTAAGAACACAGATAGACGAGGCGCTGTTCCGCCTTATGCCGAAAACGCTTTGTATTGAGCTTTCGGGCGTTGAATTTATGGACAGCTCCGGACTCGGACTTATTCTCGGAAGATATCAGAAAGCCGCCGATCTCGGCATAGAGGTAACGCTCTCAAACCCGTCGCCGCGTACCGAACGACTGATAGTTATGACCGGTATAGACAAAATGATAAAAATAAAAGAAAAGGAGGTGTAAGCCGTGAAAAAGACAGAAATAAACGAAATAAAATGCAGCTTTCTTTCGCTTTCGCAAAACGAAGCGCTCGCACGCGGAATAATATCGGGTTTTCTGCTCCCGCTCGATCCCGACGTGGAAGAGCTTGCGGATCTTCGCTGCGCCGTTTCCGAAGCCGTGACAAACTGCATAGTTCACGCTTACGCAGGCACGGTAGGCACTGTTATCCTCACCGCAAGGACATACAGCGACAGAACGGTAAAGATAACCGTCTGCGACAGGGGCTGCGGAATAGAGGACGTTGAAAAAGCACGTCAGCCGCTTTATACAACGCTTCCTGACGAGGACAGGTGCGGAATGGGATTTTCCATAATAGAAAGCTTTTCCGACAGGCTCACCGTCACCTCACAATCGGGAAAAGGCACAAAAGTAACAATGATACGCCGCCTTTCAGATCCCGCTCCCGCTACATAAAAGGCGGATGCTTTCCGCCCGTAAATAAGGGGTGCATAAAATGGCTGATCTTGAATCTGTTTCAAAGGATGAAAATCTCGATCTTATAGCTCTTGCTCAATCGGGCGACAAGGAAGCGCTCGAAAAGCTTATAACTCAGAATATGGGGCTTGTAAAAAATATTGCGCGGCGCTTTATGGGGCGCGGCACGGAATACGAGGATCTTGTTCAGATAGGCTCAATAGGCATGATAAAAGCCGCCAAAAGCTTCGATCGCGGCTTCGGGACGGTATTTTCCACCTACGCCGTTCCGCTTATTATAGGCGAGATAAGACGCTTTCTGCGCGACGACGGAATGATAAAGGTAAGCCGCGACATACGCAGACGCGGCACTGTCATAATGCGCGAAAAAGAAGCGTTTGCCGCCGAGCACGGCAGAGATCCGAAAATATCCGAGCTCAGCGAGCTCTGCAAAATGACAGCCGAAGAAATCGTATATGCGCTCGACGCCGTTTGTCCCGTGTATTCGATAAACGAAACGCTCGGAAACAGCGGCGACGACGACGGCGCAACGCTTGAAAGCTTTATAGCGTCGGATCGTGACGAAATAGAAAAAACGACGGACCGTCTTGCCCTGCTCGGCGCGGTCGAAGGTCTTGACGATATGAGCAAGAGCATAATCAGACTCCGCTTTTTCCGCGAGCTTTCACAGCAGCAGACCGCAAAAATACTCGGACTTACGCAGGTAAAAGTATCGCGCGAGGAAAAAAAGATATTTGAAAAGCTGCGAAAACAGCTGTAAACCACAGGTTTATTGACAAATTTTCCGCGATATGATATCATAAGCTCATCACGGGACGCGGTGAAATAAACTATGAAAAGGAGGCGGTTAAATGTTCAGCTCAAAAATATACCGGATATTTTTCCGCCGCAGATCCACTCGGTAAAAGGCGGAACTTTCCGGTAAAAGAGCGGCGCGGTAAAATGCCGCGCCGCTTACACAACTTTTATCGGAGGAAAAATCTTGGATGTAGCTTTTATTATCGGATGCAATATACGCAAATATCGCACCGATGTTTCCCTTTCTCAGTCACAGCTTGCGTCTGCGCTTTGCGTTTCGCCGCAGGCGGTGTCAAAATGGGAACGGGGACTGTGCTGTCCCGACGTATATCTGCTTCCACAGCTTGCGCGGCTTTTTTCAAAAAGCATAGACGAGCTTTTCAAAAACTTCGCGGCATAAAACAAGGCATATCGGTATAAAAACCGATATGCCTTGTTTTTTATGTCAGTCAAGCGAAAGCGTCATAAGCTCGGATATGCTTGTATCTCCCGCATAAACGCGTTCTCTGCAAGCTTCCCAAAGGGTTTTCATTCCCTCGGATCTGGCTATCTCGCGAACCTCTTCAGCCGTAAGATGACGTCCCACCGTATCTCTCAGCTTATCCGTCATGTACATTATTTCGTGTACCGCAATACGACCTCGGTAGCCTGAGTTGTTGCAGTACTGACAGCCCTGCGGGCGATATATCGTCGCAGGCTCGTCTATATGCAGAACTTCCATTTCCCTGCGGTTAGTTCTTGTCTTTATCTTACACATCGGACAGAGCTGCTTTACAAGTCTCTGCGATATTACTCCTATGAGCGAGTCCTCGACAAGATAGCCCTTCACGCCCATATCGACAAGACGGTTTATAACGCCGGGAGCGTCGTTTGTGTGAAGCGTGCTGAAAACAAGATGTCCCGTAATGGCGGCACGGATAGCTATCTGCGCGGTTTCTTCGTCACGTATTTCACCTATCATAATTATATCGGGGTCCTGACGGAGAATACTTCTCAGCGCCGCCGCAAAGGTCATATTGGCTTTTGTGTTTACCTGCGTCTGATTTATTCCCATCAATGTATACTCTACCGGATCTTCGACCGTGACAATGTTTACCTCGGGCTTATTTATCTCTTTAAGGAACGAATAGAGCGTGGTTGACTTACCGCATCCCGTAGGACCGGTCAGAAGCACTATTCCGTGCGGATGGGCAAGTATCTTGTCAACGACTTTGTTCTCGTCTTCGCTGAAGCCGAGATCCTTTCTCGTGAAGTTGAACGATGTCTTATCGAGAATACGGATAACAAATTTCTCTCCGAAAATAGTCGGAAGCGTCGATACGCGGAAGTCGTATTCCTTTCCCTCTATCGAAAGATTTATACGGCCGTCCTGGGGAATACGTCTTTCGGCTATATCTATGCCGGAAAGTATCTTTATTCTTGCGCATATCGCGGGGAACGATTCTATCGGAAATTCCGCTCTGTCGGCAAGATCGCCGTCTATACGATAACGAACCTTTACTATATTTTCAAACGGCTCTATGTGAATATCGCTCGCGCGGAAAGGAATTGCCTCTTTTATTATCGAATCGACAAGTCTTACGGCGGGAGCATTGGATATCTCTTCCTCTTCCTTCGGGGTAGGCGCGGTTATCGCCGCCACCGACGGCGATGAAGCTACGGCTTTCTTTTCTCTTTCCTTCTGAAGACTTACAAGAGCGTCCGCCGTTGATTTTACAGCCGCCGCGGAATTGAGGTATTTTTCGACGTATTCCGGCAAAACCATAATGAATTCCACCGGACCTCTGTGAAGCACTCTCGCCGCAGATCTCGCATTGAGATCAAACGGTCTGCCTATGGCCATGACCATTGTTCCGCTCGCGTCAACGGTTATCGGAACTATACAGTTCTTACGCAGAAACGTAACGCTGAAGCTCCTCACAAGCTGATCGTCCGGATCAAGCATTTCCATCTGAACATACGGCATGCAGTAAAACTCCGAAAGCACGGAATACACCTCACGCTCCGAGCGTGCTTTTGTTTTAAGCATATATGCATCTATCGTCATTCCAAGCTCCGAGGCTTCGGAAAGCATTGTATTCATTTCATGCTCGTCTATTATGCCTCTGTCCATATAAAGCTTTGCAAGTTCAATATTTATATTCATTTTTTACAAACATCCCCGTAAATTATTTTTTGTCACACAAGCGTATTCATTATCGAAAGTATGGGCGAATATACGGCAAGGAACATTATCGCTATCGCGCCGCCCATAATAACCAGAAGCACGGGCTGAATAAGCGCCGTCATCGCTTTCAGTGAGTTTTCAACCTCCTGATCGAAGAACTCGCACGAGCTCATAAGCACGGTGTCAAGCTCGCCCGTTCTTTCGCCTACGGATATCATCTGTATCAGCATCTGCTGAAAAATGTTATACGAATCAAGTGCCATTGTAAGATTCATACCGCGCTCGACCTCGTTTACGGCAAGACGGAAACGCTTTTCGACATATTTGTTGCCGAGAACATTCGATATCATATACATGGCTTCCATAAGATCCGTACCGCCCGACAAAAGAAGTCCGAATGCGCGCGCAAACCGCGATGTGACCATGCTTCTCTGAACCTTTTTTATTACGGGAAGCTTGTATTTCAGCGTATCGTAGGTGTATCTTCCTATTCTGAATCTTCCGAATATGACAAGCGCCGCCACAACGGATGCAATCACTATAAGTATTGTGACTATATTGTCCGCTATTTTGTGACTCATATTGAATATCGTCGTCGTGAGCGCGGGCATCTGTACGTCAAGCTCGGACAGCGCCTCTTCAAACGTCGGAATAACGAAAAACGTCATTACGGCAAGTATGCTTACCATTATCACAAGAAGCACTATGGGATATACAAGCGCCGATTTCGTCTTTGACTTTATCTGCGCGTCGGTTTCATAATAATCGGCAAGATTGTTGAGCACCACATCGAGCGAACCGCTTCCCTCGCCGATATATATCATACTTGTGAAAAATTCCGGATAAGCGCGCTTCTGCTTTTTGAGCGCCTCCGAAAGCATCATTCCGGAATTGAGATCCTCGTGAACGATTGAAAGCGACTGCTTGAAAAATGCGGAATAATCCTGATTTTTCAGGCTTCCTATGCTTTCCGAAACGGAAATTCCGGCGTTTATCATTATTGCAAACTGTCTGCAAAACGTGGTCAGCTCTTTTATCGGTATTTTGCCGGACAGCGAAAGCGCTGCCGACGGACGCTGATTTTTCATTACTCTTGCCGACGTGAGATAAAGTCCCTGTCTTGCAAGCATATTTCTGAGTTCCGTAACGTTTTCGGCAAGATAAATACCGTTGAATTTCTTTTTGTTCACGTTTACGGCAGTATATTTGAATTTCTGCACTTTAAGCCTCCGTTAATGGTTTATGATGCCTGAATAAAGCGAAAGTATAGGTTCGGTAAGGAATATCGCAAGAGAAAAGCCGACCGAAAGAAACGGTGCGAAGGGATATTCGGTTTCTTTCCCGTCGCCGTTTTTACGCCTCAACGCTATAAGAATTACCGACGCCGACACCGACGCCAGAATAAGTCCGATAAGTATTGCCTTCCAGCCGAGAAACGCTCCGCAGACAAAAGCAAGCTTTACGTCTCCCATTCCGAGTCCTTCGCGTTTAAGCACCCAAAGCGATATAAAATATGTGGCAAGGAAAAAGCCTCCGCACGCGCACGCGCCTATAAGTCTTTCCGCAAGCGTCTGCGGACTTTTTACAAAGCACGCAGTTATTGAAACCGCAAGAAGTCCTATCTGAAATCTGTCAGGTATCCACTGATGCGAAAAATCTATCGCAGCCACCGCAAAAAGCATGGTTACCGCGATCGCGCAAAGAAACGAATACACCGGATATTCTCTGTAAAAAACATCTGTCGAAGCCGTCCATATAAGCGCTCCGACAAGCGGAAAATACAGCCTTGTTTTTGATATTCTCTCGCCGCAGCAGCGCATTTTTCCGCCCGAAAAGATATAAGAGAAAAGCGGAATACAGTCCGCTATGCCGAGCTTTTTCCCGCACTTTTTGCATTTGGGGGCTGAAAATGTTTTTATCCCTGCGGGAATTCTGTAATAGGCGGAGGCAACAAGCTCTCCGCAGATAAGCCCGAGAACAGCACATATTATAATGAGAACTGTCATGAGGCTTCCACCTCCTTATCCTCCTCGGAAGTTTCGGTGGTTGTAACCATGGATGTACTTTCGTCAATTACAGTGCCATTGTCGTCATACGGATAAACAACGCAATAGATGCCGCCTTGTTCTTCGTTCGTTTTGTCGTCGTATACAACAAATCCGTATTT
>CAVKJG010000027.1:7103-7756 GCA_963656825.1 Sphaerochaetaceae bacterium | reverse complement strand
ACTCGGATCTCCATTGTCGGCACTAAGTACAATGTTATATTTTAATATAACCTCGTAAGTATCGTCTTTTTCACAGATTACCGAATAACAGATTTCATCTCCGTCTGTGTTTTTTTCTGCGACGATTGAATATTGATCATTGCTGAATTTTTCCCCGTCCAAATCACTCACATTCTGTATATACCGCGACATAGCAAACATTATAGTATTACTGTCTTTATTTTCACTTATATAAAGTTGCAAAAACTTTTGGGCAAGTTTCATTATCTGCTCATCCGCAAGTTCTTCTCCTGCGTTCAGCTCTTCGACCGTTTGACTTGTTGTGTTCCACTTCACAACGCTGTAAGTGTATCCTTTTACCTTATCTGCATCATTCTCATCTTTAACTTCATTCACATTCACCGAAACGAGCATTATCTGCGTTTCCTTTTCGCCCGATGTTTCAATAAGCTTAAGCGAATATGTTTTGCTTGCCGACACCGACACTTCACAGCTGTAATTTTCGTTTATACTGCCGACAAACTTATTCATATGCGCATTTATCGTGGCAACGGGAAGCTCTCTTATTCCGGTTGCATCAGAGGAATTATATTCTTCGTATTTATTTTTCACCGTAATCACGAATTCGTTGGCGATAATATCCGCCTCTATGC
>CAVKJG010000027.1:0-7093 GCA_963656825.1 Sphaerochaetaceae bacterium | reverse complement strand
CTATGCTGCTGTTCGCGCGCTTTGCGGCGTTTACAGCGCGTTTGGTACTCGATGAAGCAAACACAACGACAAGCACGCTGAGCGCTATGATTATCGTCATAAAAACAACCGCCGTGGCAAGCACCGCGCCTTTTTTTGCTCTGCGTCCTTTCATTGTTTTCCTCCGTCAGTTTGAAAATAACGTTTTTTCCGGTTCTTTTGTTTTGCTGTTGCAACGGCTTACTGTAATTTTGGGCTGTGTTGTATCTTCTTCGCCGTCTGTCGGGAAAGTCAGTTCCATTATTACAATCGCATCGGATTTGGCAACAAGCTCATATTTTCCGTTGTAGTAGAAGGTGTAGGTATCGGAGTCGGATGGATGTTCATATTCCGCCTCTGTTCCGTATAGCTTGGAAATATATTCTTTGAAATTATCCTCGGTCGTGCTGTCCTGCGCCTGCGCCTGTATCACAGCCGCAGTATAACAATCTATAATATTCCGCGCCTCGTTTGCGGCGCCGACCGCAAGCCTTGAATTGCTCATAACCCTGTTTGAAGACGATATCAGCCCTATTGTAACTGCGGATATTATGGTTACCACAGTCATAGCGCACACAACCTCAACAAGCGAAAATCCGCGCCGTCCCTTTCTCATAATTTCAAACCTCAATCAAAATATTTTTGTTTTGTTGTATACCTTGGTGAAAAGTGCCCCGAACATATCAAGATTTTCCGTAAATTTGGTATTATCCTCTATCGACGGATTGAAATACTTGAACTCATAGCTGTGGCTTCTGTCCTTATTTGCCCTTGCAAGAAGAAAAGCAAATCTCTTGGGGAAATTCATAATTATACATTCGGGATCCGGCAGATCGGGATCCGCCTTTACGGCTTCGCAATAAAGCAATATGCGCTTGTGGATATTTTTGAAATTTCTTTCGACCATATCCTTCGGAGAGCCTATCTCTATCGAAGTCGATGTGTCAAGGCTTGCCGTGACCGACATATCGGTGCTTGACGACGCCGCTCCCGACGGTTTTGTATATTCGCCGGTCTGCTGCATATTCTCTGCCGCGTCAAATTTCTTTTCCGCTTCGGCGTCGGCTTTCGCCTGCTCCTCGGAAATCTCATCGCCATCGGAAAGCGCGCTCTTGACAGCCTCGTCAACCTGCGTTGTAAAAGCTTCGATCTCGTCGGACGTAAGCGTTTTTTCAGCTTCGTCTATATCGTAGTAAAGCACGTCGTCGTCAAACTCGCCCTCCTCGTTTTTGAGCGCGTTCATTGTCGTTTCCATTGCTCTTGCCACAACGACCGTCGCGCTGTCGTGAGGATAAAGCTCGTTTTCTTCCGTATACTTATCGGTTCTCAGTATTTCGTATCCGAACGGAAGCGATGTGGACTCTATCATTTTTTCTTTTGAAACGAGCGCCATTGTTGTTTCTCTTTCCCTCATATCGACAAGCATATACGTTCCGGTACGCGCTCTCTGACGCAGGAACAAAACGGCGTTGCTCACTCCGCAGGAGGTAAAGGTTATCGTCCTCGGATCTATTCCGAGCGCGTCAAGCTCTGTTTTTATTTCCTTCAGTATGTCTTTTCTCACGCAGCTTGCGATAAAAATATTCGTCTTCTTTCCCGAGCCTATCTGCGTGGTATTGACCGAATATTCCTTTACGTCGCCGAGATCCGCGGCAAGCTCCGCGCGAAGCGCTTCTTCCGTTTTTGAACGCGAAAAGGAAGGAAGCGTTATCTTCCACGAGCTCACGACCTCGTCGGGCAGGACGAGATAAAACACAACCTGCTTGAGATTTGCGCGTTTTACATAAGGCTCAAGCCCTGCACGATACATTTTTCCGTACTCCGAGCGAAGCGCAAGCTCCCTGTCGAACGGAAGATATTCTATTATTGAATTCGCCGGCGACTGACCGAGAATTTTCATTATTTTCACTCTTGCGTTTTCCACGTCAAGACTGATTACCACGTTTCTTGTTCCGCTTATTTCTGCCATTTATATTTTCTCCTTTAAGGATTTGTCGTATATTTTGTCTTCCGGATAAGCACGATTTTAAGGGTATCCGTGCTGTTCTCGTAACCGTCGCTGCCCTTTGATTTTGTGTAATACGTTATAGTGCATATAACCATATCGCCACTATTTATCTCACTTTCATTGTTCGTATCCGACGGACTGAATTTAACACTTTCTATATTTTCATAACCGAGCGATCGCGCTCTGCCGTTCCAGTATCCGCTCCAAGAATTATTTTCAACAGGCTCTTCCCAATAATCGTCATCGTTGCCCATAGTAATGGATTCGTTTTCGGAATCGTCGTCATAAAAATCCGCGCGTATCATTTCCGCAAGGACGGTAGCCTGTCCGAGTCCGTCGCTTGCGCCTTTTTCATTCATTATCTGAACACGGATAAAGCTTACAAAAGCGACGATATCGACAAGCAATATCATCGTAACGGCAAGCGTAACGCAAATTTCCGCAAGCGTAAAGCCTCTTTTGCTCCTGTTTTTCGGCATACAGACACCTCCTCCGCACATTTTTCGGGCGCTTTCACGCAAAAACGCCGATATCCGCCTCCGCGCGACGTTTTTTCAAAGCATTTTCGCTCATAATAACCTATTGTAATTTTACTACAAAACAAGCCTTTTAGCAATGTATATAATATACAAAATTCCCTGTTTTCACTCCGACAAATTGCACATAACCGAAAGTTGATGTTTTTACAGCAATGCTTCTCTGTTTGTGCAGTAATAAATGTCGCTTCTGCCCGATATAAAACGGCAGAATTCTTCAAAAGCGTCCCAATCGTCGTGAATGTCGAATTCGTAGGAATGTCCCCATATGTAAAAAAGCTTGGGCTCGTCCGTTTCAAGTGCTATAAATTCCTTTGCCAGACAAAGCATCTTGTCCCATTCCGTATGATGATGAACCGTAGGCTTCAGCATAATAAGATTTTCGGGGATGTCAAACCCGTGCGACGAGGAAACCGTTCTTGCATATTTTATTCCGGTGCGGTTTTTTACTACGCCTGCAACTCTTTCGTCGCAGTTCGGTCCTCTGCCCGGATACGCCATTCCGAGCACCTCATAGCCGGCAAGCTCGGAAAGCGCAAGCCTGTCCTTTTCGACCTGCTCGACTATTTCCTCGTCCGAAAGCCTCGGAAGCGAGGGATGCGTCAGAGTGTGCGCCGCAATTTCGTGATTTTTGTATATTTCCTTTACCTCGCAGGCGCGCGGCTTACAGTGCGAAACCGTAACGTCCTCTCTTATCAGCAGATTTGCCGTTCCCAGAAGTCCGGAATTGAGATTGAATGTGCATTTCAGTCCGTATTTATCGAATATTTTTATCAGCCGCCTGTCCTGCGTGACGCCGTCGTCATAGCTGAAGGTCACCGCTTTTTTCATTCCGCTCCACATTTCTTTTTCCTCGCTTTTTCCGCAATAAAATATATAAGGCAGACAAATCCCGCCCCGACAAGCGCTCCCGCCGAATCTATAAAAACGTCCTTTACAAGTCCGCATCTGCCCGGCACAAACAGCTGATGAATTTCATCGCTTACAGCATACAGCACGGCGCCTGTAAGCGCGGCTCCGAAAGCGGCAAAGCGATTTATGTCAAACGTCAGGGCAAATACCGAAAACAGTCCGCAAAGCACGAAATATTCCGCCACGTGAGCCGCCTTCCGCACGAATTTCCCGATATATTCGATTTTTTCGGCTTTTTGGTCGCTGTCAAGCTTTGAAAAGCTTCCGTCCGTTTTTTCAAGAACGGACTCCGTCACTCCGCCGCTCAGCTCAGCCGATTTTTCTCCGCTCTGCGCCGACATAAAAAATATGGTTATCATCATTATAACCGACGCAACGGCGGCGAATATCCTTATCATCATTTTCGGCTTCAAAAACAATACCTCCGAAAATCAATACACATATACTATATCATAAAAGCATCCGTTTGTGAACGGAAAAAATTATATTTTTAATTTTATCTACAATCTGTTAATAATTGAGTGGTAAAGTATTTTTATCAAATGATATTGAGGTGATATTTTTTGCTTTCTCTGAAAGAAATAACTAAAAAATACTACGTCGGAGATACGGTGGTCGAAGCTCTGCGCGGAATAGACATAAACTTCCGCGAAAGCGAATTCGTCGCCGTGCTCGGTCAGTCCGGCTGCGGAAAAACCACGCTTCTCAACATAATCGGAGGACTTGACAGATACACAAGCGGCGACCTTGAAATAAACGGCGTTTCCACAAAAAAATATAAGGACAAGGATTGGGACAGATACCGCAACCATTCGATAGGCTTTGTGTTTCAGTCGTATAATCTTATTCCGCATCAGACGGTGCTTGCAAACGTTGAGCTTGCCCTCACGATATCGGGCGTTTCAAAAGCCGAAAGACGCCGCAGAGCGACCGAAGCACTGAAAAGAGTCGGACTCGGAGATCAGATAAAGAAGAAGCCGAACCAGATGTCCGGCGGTCAGGTGCAGAGAGTCGCCATCGCGCGTGCGCTCGTAAACGACCCAGATATTCTCCTCGCTGACGAGCCGACTGGCGCGCTCGATACGGAAACAAGCGTAGCCGTTATGGAAATTCTCAAAGAAGTCGCAAAGGACAAGCTCGTTATAATGGTCACCCACAATCCCGACCTTGCCGAAAAGTATGCGACGCGTACCGTCCGTCTGCTCGACGGAAAAATAATATCGGATTCTCAGCCCTTTGCCCCGACCGAAAAGGACAGAACCGCAGCTGCCGAGCGCAGTGCCGCCGAAAAGAAAAAGGGCAAGCGGCAGATGTCGTTTGCAACGGCGACGGCGCTTTCCTTCAACAACCTGAAAACAAAAAAAGGCAGAACCATTCTCACCTCATTTGCTGGAAGCATAGGAATAATCGGCATAGCGCTTATAATGGCTGTATCGAGCGGCTTCAAAAACTATATAAACACCGTTCAGGCTGATACCCTTTCGTCGTATCCGCTCAGCATAACGCGTGAATCGGTAGATCTTTCCTCGATGCTTGCGTCTATGGCGTCGGGCAATTCCTCGTCGGACGAGCATCCGCTCGATAAAGTATATTCCCGCGACGTTCTTGCCGAAATGATGAAAACAATGTCGTCCGGAACAAAAACAAGCGAGCTTTCGGGCTTCAAAAAATATCTTGACAGCGGCGAAAGCGGCATTGAAAGCTATATAAACGGCATACAGTACGGCTACGGCGTGACGCCGAAAATATACTTTACAGATAGCAACGGAAAGCTTGTCCGCGTAAGTCCCGGCACGGTTATGGAAAACCTTTACGGCAGCGCTTACGCCTCGATGTCCTCGCAGTCCGCGCAATACTACGGAATGAGCTCGTCTGTTGTCTGGACGGAAATCCTCGACAACCGCGATTTTGTAAAATCACAATACGACGTTCTTGCCGGCGAATGGCCTGACAGCGACGATTATACAAAGCTTGTTTTCGTGGTCGATAAGAACAACGAGGTAAGCGATTTTGTTCTCTATTCGCTCGGCTTGCGCGATCAGAGCGAAATAGACGATATGAAAATAAAAATAATGGATCATAAGCCCATCGAATCCGAGCAGACCACATACACCTATGATGAGATTCTCGGTCTTGAATACAAGCTTATTCTCGATACCGACCTTTGGGAATACGATGAAAAAACAAACACATGGCTTGATAAAAGCGAAGATTCGGATTATCTGAAATCAACAGTAGAAAACGGAAAAACTCTTACCGTTGCCTGCATTGTCCGTCCCACACAGAACGCTTCCGCCACATCCATAAGCGGCTCGGTAGGATATTCTTCAAGCCTTACGAAATATATTATAGACAGCACAAACAACTCCGACATAGTAAAGGCACAGCTTTCGGACAAAAACACCGACGTTTTCACAGGACTTCCCTTTGAAACCGGCGAAAAAAAGCAGCTTACAATGGAGGACGTAAACGCTTATATCCTTACGCTTTCCGAAGCGGAACAGGCTCAGATGAAAGCATACATTGCCTCAATGGACGAAGAAGCCGTGCTTAAATTGTTTGAAGAAAAGCTTTCTGCAAAAACATCTGCCGCCACATATGACGGAAACCTTGAAAAGCTCGGCGTAAAAGACCTTGAAAATCCCGAAGTGATAAATATTTACCCCATTGACTTTGAAGCCAAGGACAACGTAAAAGACGTCATTTCCGCATACAATGACAAGGTAAAAGCAGCGGGCGAAAACGAAAAAGTAATAAGCTATTCGGACTATGTCGGCATACTGCTTTCATCCGTGACGAAAATAATAAACACAATAACCTACGTGCTTATAGCATTCGTTGCGATATCGCTCGTTGTTTCCTCAATAATGATAGGAATCATCACTTATATCTCCGTTCTCGAAAGAACAAAGGAAATAGGTATTCTCCGCTCAATAGGCGCGTCAAAGAAGGACGTTTCAAGAGTATTCAACGCGGAAACATTTATAATCGGACTTATTTCAGGCGCAATGGGAATAGGAATAACGCTTCTTATATTACTTCCCGTAAACCTTATTCTGAATTCCCTCACGGGCATCGCTTCGATAGCGGCTCTTCCGCCTGTCGGCGCCGCGATACTCATCGCGCTCAGCATTCTGCTCACCGTCATAGCAGGTCTTTTCCCTGCAAAAATAGCTTCAAAGAAAGACCCTGTAATAGCACTGAGAACAGAATAAAAAAACAAAGCAAAAATCCCGCTCACGCGGGATTTTTTTATTGTCAGTTCGGCAATATAAGAGTCATCAATGCTTTTCTCTGCCCCTCTGTCGGCGGTTTAAGCTTGCCGTTGCTTAAAAGAGTAACGATGCAATGAAGCAAAAACCACCCATCGGAATTGAAGATGAACTGCATTTGATATTCAACCATCTTTCTTATATGCTCCGGAACGCATTTACAGAAGCCTCTATAAAAGGCTTTTTAAGCTCGGCAAAGGTATCTGCGTATTTGAGCTTTATTTTCTTACCGATATCAAGCAGTTTTTGCTTTATATCGTTACTCCCAAGCGATACGATCTGCCAGGATGATTTGAAATAACCGTCATAATCGTCGTTAGTCTTTATATATCCGCGCTCGGCAAGCC
>CAVKJG010000026.1:27612-28092 GCA_963656825.1 Sphaerochaetaceae bacterium | reverse complement strand
TTGTTGATGTATTGTTAATAGCCATATGATAGCATACGATATATTTTTGAGGGGTGTTTAAAATGTTAAATACGATTTTGTCTGCCTGTGATACTAGATACGAAAGACCTTGCGAACAATGTGGAGATTGTTCTTATGGAGAATACTGTCCACATGATTGTGAAAAATGTTTAGACTATATTCACAATCCAAATCATGCGAAATCTGGAGCTCCGGGTCGCAAGTATGATTGTGCACACATGGCAGATTTTTATACATGCAAGTATTCGTGCCGTTATACATCTGAAATAATGTATGCCATAGAACGTTGTCGTGATTTGCACAACTTACAGGAGATGAAAGTACTTTCTTTTGGTTGCGGCCCTTGTACAGATTTGTTTGCCATTGATGAACTTCGTAAAAGAAATGTTCTTTCTTATAACAAGTTGGAATATCGAGGAGTAGATTACAGTAAAAATGTGTGGAGGTGGATCCATAGAG
>CAVKJG010000026.1:17934-27575 GCA_963656825.1 Sphaerochaetaceae bacterium | reverse complement strand
AAATTTTTTTATAATGATGCTTGCGATTTGATAAATACAATCGAGGCAGGAAATTGGGTTCCCAATTTGATTGTTTTTCAGTATGTTTTTTCTGATATGCAAAAGCATACCAATGTGCAAAGCATAAATGATTTTATAAATACTTTTGCAAAGTATTACAATGATAAAATATGCGCAAATACATATATCATCCTTAATGATGTAAATCTTGGGCGAGATTTTGGTGGTGGAAGAGAATTTTTCGACAGATTATATAGAAAGCTCGATGATTCCATATGCAGAAAAGGACGATTTTGTAATGATAATTCAACAAGTGTTCGTTATCCCAGGGGTTATACTTATGGTGAAGATTCTGATGGAGAGTTTCTTAAAAATGAAAACTGGTTCGACTGGACCCCTTGGAGACGATACTCGCCATTTGATACATGCGCAAGTGCTCAAATGATCATAAAGAAGGTAAAGCATAATGATAATTAGTGCAAGTAGAAGAACAGATATCCCCACATATTATGGCGAATGGTTATTTAATAGATTGGAAGAAGGATTCGTGTATGTACGTAACCCTATGAATGTACATCAGATAAGCAAAATATCACTGTCTCCAGAGGTAGTTGATGGTATAGTGTTTTGGACTAAAAATCCTATTCCTATGCTAGATAAACTAGACAAACTCCAGGATTATGCTTACTATTTTCAATTCACTGTAAATTCATATGGAAAAGATATTGAAGCAAATATTCCAAGCAAAAATGATATTATTGTTCCGGCTTTCAAAGAACTATCTAGAAAAATAGGCTCAGAAAAAGTCATTTGGCGATATGATCCCATTATGCTTACAACCAAGTATACCATTGACTATCATGTTAACTATTTTAACGAATTAGCGAAAAGATTATCGGGATATACTCATAAATGTGTAATAAGCTTTGTGGATTTTTACCGTAATACACAGACGCATCTCAAGGATTTGGATATCTTACCTTTGGGTGAAAAAGAGATGTATGAGTTTGCAGAACGATTGGTAGAGATTGCAAACAGAAATAATCTTGTTGTTGAATCTTGTGCGGAAAAAATCAATTTAGATCAATTTGGTATTCAACATGGTCATTGTATTGATTGTGCATTGTTTGAGAGAATATTAAATTGTAAAATGAATTTATCCAAAGACAAGAATCAAAGACCAGAATGCGGTTGTATGGAAAGTATAGATATTGGAGCATATAATACTTGCAAAAATGGGTGTAGATACTGTTATGCGAACTTTAGCCAAACGACCGTTGATAAAAACACTCTTGCGCACAACCCCCAATCGCCGTTGCTGTTCGGAGAAGTGCTACCTGATGACAGAATCACTGAGAGAAAAACAATTTCATTAAAAAATGGACAAATAAGTTTGTTTTAGCACTGGATTTTCTCTCAAACTTGTGGTATTGTTGGTGGTTACTAAAGAACAGGATATAACAAAATATACTGCAAGCATTAAAAACATGTATCCGAAAGCGAACTAGAAGGTGCTCATAGCGGTTATGAAGGATCTCGAAAAGTATCGTGGAAAGAATATGAGCGCTCTTGAACTCGCGGATTGGATAGGGAAGCTTGTGATGGCGCACACCATCGAAGAAGCATTACGAATAGACAAAGAGGACGATTCAAAGCCGAGTCAAATCGGTGATGAGTCGTCCTTTGCTATTGAGGAGGTGGGCGATGTAAGAAACGATTGAAGAGTTGTGGCACGGTAAGACCCACAAGTAACTACAAAAAGCGTGGGTGGAGCGTTTGGAAGGCAATGTAAGACATCAGAAATTGCACCGCAGGAAACAAAGATAGAGATAAGGTATAATATTTTCGCAAAAACAAAAAAGAGCCAAAAAGATATAGACATGCTCACAAAACTCTGGTAGAATGAAGTCGCTACACAAACATTCGAAAGGAGTTCAGGGAACATGTCCAAGCCTATTATACAACTAAACGAGGAAACCGTCAAGAGCGAATTGAAAGAAATGGTGCGAAACAGCGTGGAAGAAACGTTGAATGCGCTGTTGAACAAGGAAGCAGAGGAGCTGACGAGTGCGGCGAAATATGAGCGCACCGAACCGCGGCGGGGGTACCGTTCGGGACACTACAGCCGCAAGCTGACAACCGCATCCGGAGAGGTAACGCTGAATATCCCGAAGCTGAAAGGTGTCCCGTTTGAAACCGCCATCATTGAGCGCTACCGCCGCCGTGAAAGCTCGGTCGAAGAAGCCCTGATCGAGATGTATCTCGCCGGTGTTTCGGTCCGGCGTGTGGAGGATATTTCGGAAGCCCTTTGGGGCAGTCGGGTGTCGGCTTCCACCATCAGTGATCTGAATCAGAAAGCATATGTACACATTGAAGAATGGCGCAACCGCCGGCTGTCCGGGAAATATCCGTATGTTTATGTGGACGGGATTTATCTCAAGCGAAATTGGGGCGGAGAGTTTGAAATTGTCAGCATTCTGGTGGCAATCGGCGTGGATGAGGACGGTTACCGTGAGGTCATCGGAGCCGCGGAAGGGATGAAAGAAGATGCAGAAAGCTGGAAAAGCTTCCTTATCTGGCTCAAAGAACGCGGTTTGGAGGGTGTAAAGCTCATAGAGGGAGACAAATGCCTCGGAATGTGCAATGCCGTGGCAGAGGTCTTTCCGGAGGCAAAATACCAGCGTTGTACGGTGCATTTTTACCGGAACGTGTTCTCCGTAACCCCGCGGAAGCATACGCGTGAGGTGTCAAGAATGCTCAAGGCAATCCATGCACAGGAGAGCAAGGAAGCGGCGCGGAAGAAAGCAAAAGACGTTGTAGAGTAGCTCCGCGCGATGAAGCTGAAGGAAGCGACGAAAAAGGTGGAGGACGGGATTGAGGAAACGCTGACCTATATGGATTTTCCGTCCCAGCACTGGCTGAAGATCCGCACAAACAATGTCATTGAGCGCATGAACCGTGAGATCCGGAGACGTACCCGCATTGTCGGCACTTTTCCGGACGGAAAGTCTGATCTGATGCTGGTTTGCGCCAGACTGCGGTATGTGTCGGGAAAGGAGTGGGGAACAAAGCGGTATCTTTGCATGAAATACATGACCGGTAGCAATTGCGAAAGCGAAATTGCATGAGGTAGCATATCCCGCCACCGCTGTCAAGGGTCTGAGTGACCGTAACCGGTCACTCCGATGAATGCCGCTGACGCGGCACCCTTGACGGCGCCGCCGGGACATGCTCCAAGGCCCCCAAGCGGGGCTTAGCAGCCCCCTCGCCGGACTTCCGGCGCAAAACTTCATTTTCCCAGATACAATTTTGCGAAAAACTATTGACAGTACCAAGATAGAAAATCCGAAAAGATCGGCAAAAGTTCTGAAATCCATCTTGACAAACAGTATCATGCATGGTATAATTATAAATGCAACAAATGTTGCATACATGAAACGAGGTAGCTATGAGAAGCAAGGACGAGAGCAAATTTACCGGGATCATCCGATTCGTGGATG
Source organism: Sphaerochaetaceae bacterium (assembly GCA_963656825.1). Taxonomy (GTDB): domain Bacteria; phylum Bacillota; class Clostridia; order Oscillospirales; family CAG-272; genus CAG-841. The sequence continues at coordinate 24,075 of CAVKJG010000026.1, read as the reverse complement.
AATACTATGCGGAGAACGGGCGTTCGCCTTCGACCCGTGAGATTGCAGGTAAAGTCGGAATATCCTATTCTATGGTCTCCCGTTATCTGTCCGACCTTCGGGAGCGCGGGGCGATCGAGTACGACGGTCATCGGGGAATCATCACCGGCGCGATTCGGGAGCGCTTGTCCATGGTTCGCGCTTCCTCCGGCGGAAGTATTCCGTGCGGTGAGCTGAATGAATCCGTCGAATATGAGACCGAACATATCTGTCTGCCGCGGGAACTGACCGGTCCCGGAGAGTTTCACCTTCTGATCGCCTCGGGAGATTCCATGATCAATGCAGGGATCGACAGCGGCGACAAAGTCATTATTCGTCTTACGTCTGTGGCAAACCGTGGGGACATCGTTGCGTGTCTCTACGATGGTAGCAAGACGACACTGAAGCGTTATTACCCCGAGAAGGACGAGATTATTCTCATGCCCGAAAACGACGAATACGAGCCGATTCATATCGTCGGCACTGACAGAGCAAAGCTTCAGATCCAAGGCGTGGCTACGATGGTGATTAAGAAATTGTGAGGCAAACGGAGTGCCAACGATTTCGAGTGAAATACGGAAGGAATGAACTTCCGAAGTTCCGCACAAACGAAGCAACCTTTTGAGTCGGCGGGTACTTCCGAACCTGCAAATACAAGAATTGAGGTGATGTGATTGAGTGAAGAAATAAAGCGCATTCCCATTGCGCGATGCCCGGTCAAGGACTGCGGAAGAACGCTTCTGTACAGTACGAATCCAAAAGATAAAAACACGGTGACGGTCAGCATTGCCAAGCCAGATTACAGGGGCAAAACGATGTTGTGCCCGCGGTGCAAAACCATGCTCGCGGTGACAGAAAAGCCGAAGGCGGCGCGGGGATATGTTACCGTCCCGATTGTCAGCGCCAATGCATGAAAGGACAAAGAATATGAATGATGCCATCAGGACACTTGCGGATTACATCCGTGAGTCGGAGAATATCGTCTTTTTCGGTGGCGCAGGCGTTTCTACCGAGAGCGGTGTACCGGATTTTAGAAGCAAAGACGGGCTTTACAATCGACCGAACGTCGGTTTTGAGGGGTACACGCCCGAATATCTGCTCAGTCACACCTGCCTTGCCGATCACCCGGACGTGTTTTTCGAGTTCTACCGTCAGAAAATGGATACGCGGGCTGTGGAGCCGAACGCCGCGCACTTTTTCCTTGCGGAACTGGAGCGCGCCGGGAAACTGAAAGCGGTCGTCACGCAGAATATTGACGGCTTGCACCAGCGTGCAGGGAGCAAAAACGTGTTTGAGATCCACGGCACGACGATGAGAAACTACTGTTCAAGGTGTGGGAAACAATACCCCGGAGATTATATTTTCACATCGGACGAGAGCGTTCCGCGTTGCACCTGCGGCGGCATCGTGCGTTGTGACGTAACGCTCTATGAGGAGCAACTGCCGGAGAGGGCAGTGGAGGGTGCAATCCACGCAATCCGAGAAGCGGATATGCTGATCATCGGCGGCACGTCGCTGACCGTCTATCCCGCGGCTTCCTACGTGAGGTATTTTCGCGGAAAACACCTTGCCCTCATCAACCGTGATCCAATCAATCTTCCGCTGAGACCTGACCGCGATATTGAGATCAACGATTCGATCGGAAAGGTTTTTTCGGCTGTCAAAGCTTATTTATAAAATTGAAAGTGAGCCATCCTCCCGGCAGTGAAACCGGGCGTCCGTAGAGAAATCTTCGGGCAAAAACAGTTTGGACGCCCGCGCAGTTTGCTCTGCAAACTGCCGGTGATTTGGCTGGTAGGTACGGGTGAGTATCAGATTTGAATCAGAGCATCGCTCTGTTTTCTTCTGATGCTCACTTTTTCTTTTTCAAAAAACAAAGGAGGTGCAGAAAATGAAAGAATCAAACTACAAGACCTACGATGAGTTGCCGCTGTTTCTCAATGCAGAAACGGTTGCAAATGTGTTGGGGATTGCCATGTCCTCGGCATACGAGCTGATGAAGGAAAAAGACTTTCCCGCGTTGCGTGTCGGGAATCGTTTGATCGTTCCGAAAGAAAAGTTCATGGCGTGGGTAGAAATGAAAACGGAGGAAAGCAAATGAGCGGTATTTATCCTGAACTTGACGCAAGGCTTTCGGCAGAGCTTGACAGATACTATTTCCAAATCGACGGTTCGGGGTTAAAACTCGACCGATGGGAAAAGTATCGCGTGATAAATGCTCTGCATCGGCTGTGGAATATCGAAGAAATCGCTTGCTACGGAGTCGGCTTTGCAACCGAGGATATTCGAAAAGTGATACTCGACCTCATGAAGCCCGCGCATATCAGGCTTGCGTTGAAAACGGTTGATTTTAATTTCGGAGCGGCATATTCGCTATGGCTCGGATGTGCGATTTTTATGTTTGCAAAATTTGATGAGGATCTCCAACATGAAATCAGGAAAGGAATTCTCAGTCGCGGATATTTGCCTTTGGTTGTGGCGGGTTTTCTTTTCGAAGTGGTGATTACGGAAAAAGGCAGACACATCACGCAGCGCATAAAGGTGAATCTTTCTCTCAAAGAGAAAACGCAATATGATTTTGCCCGCATCGTCACGCACGGCACTGCCCGCAAATCTTATGCGGAGGGTAATTACTTCATGGTGCCGAACAGCGTGCTGTATATGGATCTCTCGGGCGGTGAAATTCTGCTCTACTCCTGTCTGCTTTATTATGAGGACCGCAGGACGCACACCTGCTATCCATCCTTCCGTGAGATCGGGGAGCGGATCGGAATGTCAAAAAACACGGTGATGAAATATCTTCGTTCACTTGAAAAACGCGGGCTGGTCGAAACCGAGCAAACCTTGGTGAGAACAAAGAGCGGTGAGGTTCACAACGGCACGCTGAAATATCACATCACGCCTATCGCTCCCATCAAGGAAGCGTATGACGAAAAAGAACTTGACAAACTGAGACGGGAGGTGGAAATGCGGGAGCGGATTGCAAAATATGAGCGACATACCGGAAACAGCGTTCATGCCGAAATTCACGCAGAGAACGGGCAAATGTAAGTGTTTATGTGAAGGTCGATTTTCAAGCAGGAGAAAGGGCGTGCGTCAAAAACGCTCGCCCGAATCACATCGGCGGGCAGAGCCCTCCGTTTTTCGCACGTTTTGACCGCATTTGCTCGCTTTTTCGCGGATTTCGCCGGGAAGAAAATCATGCGCGAGTGTGTGTCAAAAATCGAATAAACCCAAATTCAGGCGCCTGCAATGCGAAAAATACCAGTGTTTGCGGGCTCTTTGCAGGCGTCTGTGACAAAAAGGAGGCTTTTATGGAGGACAGGCAGACTCGTTTTTCTCTGCATATCAGCGAGGAAACATTGGACACGGCAAAGGCACTCAGCAAGTCGGACGGGTGCAAAAGTGTCAGCGAATATATCGAAAAGGCGGTTGATTTCTATAATGCGTATCTCTGCAATCGCAGAGCGCCCGAACTGATTTCTTCCGAGACGGTGGATACTTTGCGGAGAGTGCTTGACAAATGTGAGCACGCGCGCAGCAGTTCGCTCTTCAAACTGTCGGTTGAAATTTCAATGTTGCTCAACGTAATTGCGGCAACGAATGACATTGAAGATGAAGACCTCGGCAGACTTCGTCACGCCTGCATTGAGGAAGTGCGGAGAATCAACGGGAGCGTTTCTCTTGACAACGCGATTGAATGGCAGAAATAAATTCGGAATCGCAATTTTTTTGATGCAGGAAACAAAGAAAAAACATCGGGGTGAATTGATAACTTTCCGATAACTCTTGCGATTTCCGCTGGATATATGAAAGATATTGTGGTATTGTTGTGCGTGAAAGAAGGTGAAAAATATGAGTAAACGACGTCCGAACGGGGACGGGATGGTCAGAAAAAGACCGGACGGAAGATGGGAAGCGCGCATTATCGTCGGACACAAAGAGGACGGCAAGCCGATATACAAATCGGTCTTCGGCAAGACGCAAAGCGAGGCGATGACGAAATTTTATAAGCTCCTTGAGAACTACCGCGGGGTGGAACTGAACGAGGATTGCCTCGTGAACCTGAATGAATGGCTCGACCGCTGGCTCTGCTATCAGAAAGATGTAGTGCGCCAGCAGACGCTGAACAAGTATATTTTCTACGCAGATGCATACGTCCGTCCGTATCTCGGTGATAAGAAAATCTCGGCAATCCTCACGCGGGATATGCAACAGCTCTACGTAAAACTGCTCAAAGAAGGGCGTGTCACCGAGAGCAAAACCAAAGGAAAATCGCTCTCGGGCAGTACGGTCAGAGCAGTGCATATGATGATGCACAAGTGCTTTGAGATGGCAGTGGAGCAACATATCATCGTCAAAAATCCGACCGACGGCACAACGATCCCCGCGCTGAACACCACGGAGCGCAAGGTGTATAACGAGGAACAGCTCAAGAAGTTTCTGAAAATTATTGAGGATGAACCGTGGTGGCGGGACTTCTTCTACCTCGAATGTATGACGGGACTGCGTAAAGGTGAGATCTGCGGGCTGCGCTGGGAAGACTTCGACGAAGCGGAAGGCAAGCTCAGCGTCGCTCGGCAGGTCATCACGGTCAGGGGCGGAATCACGGTCAGTGATCCGAAAACCGACACCGGTATCCGCACGATCGTCCTGCCCGAAAGTGTTGTCCGCATGCTGAAAGAGCGAAAGAAAACCATCGGCTCCGAATGGATTTTTCCAAGCCTGCGCGACGCCGAAAAACCGATCAACCCCAACACGGCATACGGCACCTTCAAGCGAATCATAAAGAAAGCAGGGCTTCCTGACATCCCGTTCCATGGTCTACGTCATACCTACGCCACACATTCGATTGCCGTCGGCGTGGATGAAAAGACACTGGCAAAGGAACTCGGACACACAAAACCCGGCTTCACGCTCAACTGCTATGCGCATGTGACGGAAGAAATGCAAAAGCGAGCCTCCGAAGTTACGGGCAATGCACTTGAGAAAATCCTCGGAAAGGAGCTGAAACCGTGGGCAGACGAAAGAACGGACAAGGGCTGATCCGTCAGCGCAAAGACGGCAGATGGGAAGGCAGGTGTGTGGTCGGTTACGATGAAAAGAATCTGCCGATTACGAAAAATGTCTTGGCAAAAACCAAGCGCGAGGTTGAAGAAAAGCTGAAAGCCCTCAAGGAAACCGTGCAAAAACCGATCGTGAAAACCGCCGCAGACATGCCGTTCGGTGAGTATATCGACTACTGGTATCGCAACTTCTGCGAGCTGAGCATTGCCGCAACCACACGTCTGAAATACGAAAACGACATCTACAAGCACATCATTCCCGGCATCGGAAAGCTCCCGCTTGCCGCGCTCAAAAAGAGTGATCTTGAAAAATTTTATGCCGAACAGATGAAAAACGGCAACCTCGACCGCAACGGCGTCGGCGATAAAAAACTGTCGGGTGCGGTCATCCGTTCGATGCACACCCGCATCAAATGTGCGCTCGATCAGGCTCTGAAGGAGGGACTTGTTAACCGCAATGAGGCGATCGGTTGCAAGTTACCGCCAAAGAAAAACAAAGAAATCGAAGTGCTGTCACACGAAGAAATCGCGCGGCTGCTCATACAGGCGAAGGAAGAAGGCTTCTATGAGCTCATCCTCCTCGGACTTGCCACAGGCATGCGGCGGGGCGAACTGCTCGGACTGAAATGGGATGACATCAACTTTGCGACAGGCGAGTTGAGCATTAAACGGGAATATACCACGCTCGGTTCGGAATATATCATCAGCACGCCGAAAACAAAATCCTCGGTTCGGTCGGTGCATCTGCCGCAATCGGTGCTGAATATTCTCGGAGAGTATCGGAAAACAGTCAACTCCGATTGGGTGTTTCCGTCACCGCTCGATCCGACACATCCGCGCAGTCCGACGAGTTGTCGCAGTCGGCTGTCGGATATGCTGGAACGCGCCGAGTGTAGCCACATCCCGTTCCACGGTCTGCGGCATATCTTCTCGACTATGGCACTGGAAAACGGGCTGGACATCAAAACGCTGTCTGCCGTCCTCGGTCATTCTTCGGCGGAGACGACCATCAGCGTATATTCTCACGTGACCGGCGAGATGGAACGCAATGCCGCAA
>CAVKJG010000026.1:0-17924 GCA_963656825.1 Sphaerochaetaceae bacterium | reverse complement strand
CGGCACGCCCAAGCCCGCAGATTCGCCCGTGTGCGACGATAACCCCGATGACGGGCAAACACCCGAACAGGAACCGAAACACGCTGAATTCACCGCCAAAAAGAGCAAGAAGCGCAAGCCCGGCACGGGATGTATCTCCAAAGTTTCAAAGAACACCTGGCAGGGCAAATATACGCCCCGCGGCAAAGACGGCAAACGGGAACAGCATATCGTCTACGCAAAAAGCGAGGAGGAGTGCGAGAGGAAGCTGGGGGAGATGATAGAAAAGCTGCAAGGATAGGGGAGTCAAACGCCTCATCCTTGCGAGACTTGACTTTTTACAAAAATGTGTTATAATAAAAGTGCAATTCGATGAAACTGAACCTTTTCGATGGGATGCCATTGAAAACGAACCGGCTAATCTTCTGTAATGCTATTATGAGGATTGCCCTTTGAGGCTTATAGCAATAGGTCGCCCTATGGTCGGTTACATGCTTTTGTTGAATTGACTTCATCACAGGAGGCAATTGGCATCTTTCCGTATATACAAAAATGGGAAAGAGCAAACAGCAGTTCATGGACTTGAATAGGGAAACCGCCATGCGGCTTTGGAACAAGGCCTTTGGCAAGGGTACGAAGGCAGTGGATTTTGCCGGAAGAACCATCGCCAAGGGAGCTTACAATGACCGTAACAGCGAGTTCGGATGGAATGTGGATCATGTCCTTCCGCAAAGCAGAGGTGGCGTTACGGCCGACCATAATTTGGTTTGCTGCCATATCAGTACTAATGATGAAAAGGCAGATAAATTTCCGTGCTTTACTGCAAATGGAATTGCTTTTGAAATCGTAAAGGTGCAGAATCATTATGAAATCAAGACAAAGAGTGACATAAAGGCAGATGAGCCAACCAATTTTTTTGATTCTGCATCTGGATTGAGATTCTTTAAATCATTAAAGAAGATTCAAGGTAAAAGAAGATTTGTTGGCACAGTTTTTATCAAACTGCATCGACTCACCAATACAGCAGTTATTGATTTCATTGACTGTTTATTAGAGAAAGAGTATATTTCTGTTGAAGGTGATTGTACAAGTAACGATGATGTAGTTATTATTGCTCGAAATAATTATATGCCTCTGCAGGAAGACACTGATGAGTTGTTAGACCAATGCATCTTGCTAAACACATATTTTTCTAATTATTTTAAGCCTATTGGATGTGTGGAGTCTTTTGATATCTATTTTAGGCTCGATGATTTTGACAATAATTTTTCAATGTATCAAGAGCTTGATGATATCCAGTGCCCAAATAAAGCTCCCGCATCATCATTGTTTTATCAAATGAAGATGGGTTATCAGGCTTATCATGATTCATTATTTATTAGCGATTTGGTTCTTAAGAATACAGAAGCAGGAAAAAAGGTGTCAAAGCAGGAAAATTCCGAATACACCCAATATCCTTTTGTTTTTACAAAACTATCAGAAAATTTGAAGAAGGAGGTAAGCGGAAAGTAAGATAGCCGTTGCCTCAATGATGAATTATATTAGGGAGAATGTCGGGCGACAGTCATTCTCCCTTTTAAATTTTGATACGCAGTAAACAAAGAAAAAGGTTCTCGGAAGGAATACCTCCGGGAACCTTTTGAATTTAGTTTTTCGTGAGCAGAGCGTACCGGAGCAGAAGTAACTAAATGATTTGCCTTTGCTCCAACTGTGGTCAGATATGTGGTCAAAAAATTTTCGGAAATTCGGGTGGTGCCGAAGTGGTGGGAAAGCGCCCGATTTTGCCCCGAAATGCAAAAAATAAAGCCGAAAACAATTTGTTTTCGGCTTTATTTGGTCTGAGTGACTGGACTTGAACCAGCGGCCTCTACCACCCCAAGGTAGCGCGCTACCAACTGCGCCACACCCAGATAGAATAATTTCTTTTTGTTGCGCAAAGCGAATTATATCACAAAAAATGAATTAAGTCAATATAAAAAGCAAAAAAACTTTACGGAAACGGCTAAAATATAGCCGTTTCCGTTCGTTTTGAAAAATTCAGATAAATTTCGATTATTTGATTTCAACTGTTGCGCCTGCAGCTGTAAGAGTTTCTTTGATCTTTTCAGCTTCGTCTTTAGCAACTGCTTCTTTAACTGTCTTGGGAGCGCCCTCAACAAGCTCTTTAGCTTCTTTAAGGCCGAGACCTGTGATCTCACGAACTGCCTTGATAACATCGAGCTTCTTGTCGCCGAAAGAAGCGAGAACTACGTCGAATTCTGTCTTTTCTTCTGCTGCGGGAGCTGCTGCGCCGCCGACTGCTACTGCTGCTACGGGAGCTGCAGAAACGCCGAATTCCTCTTCGAGAGCCTTAACAAGGTCTGCTACTTCGAGGATTGTAAGTGATTTTATCTCATCGAGAATTGCTGTGATCTTTTCAGATGCCATGATAAATTACCTCCGATTATTTTTTTGAAATTTGTTTTTTATTTTGATTGGAATTTACGCTGCTGTTTCTTCATTCTGCTTATCGACATAAGCCTGAAGAACATAAGCAAGACCGTAAAGCGAGGACTGCAAGCTGCCGAGCATTTTTGCAATAAGCTGCTCTTTGGAAGGCAGTGCAGCCAGTTCTTCAACTCCTGCTTTATCAAGAGTTTCACCGTCAACAAAGCCTGCTTTGATTTCAAAGGTTTCTACTTTGTCGGCATACTTTTTAAGAATTTTAGCAGCTGCGACGGGATCGCTGTCACACGTAGCAACGGCTGTCATTCCTTCAAGAGTATCTGTAAGCTTATCAAAACCGACAGCTTCACAGGCTCTTTTTGTAAGTGTGTTCTTAATTACGGAATATTCAACGCCGGACTTTCTGAGTTCCGAACGGAGAGCGGTATCATCTTCAACGGTAATGCCCTGATAGCTTACGATAACACCTGCAACCGCATTTTTCATTCTTTCGGTAAGATCCGAAACGATTTTTTTCTTTTGTTCAAGAACGCTTGCACTTGGCATAAAGTTTTTCACTCCTTTCAATATAAATAAAAGAAAAGCCAAGCTTTTTCCCGCAGATAAATGCGGTAATAAAAAAATCTTTCCCGCTATCCAAAGAAAACGGAAAAGACATAAAAAAGCATTTTTATTATCTTTCCTCGGCAGGGAAGCTCAGCTTTTACAAAACCTGCTGTCTTAGGATTGCTTGATTATGATATCATAGATATAAATATTTGTCAAGACTTTTTTACGGTTTTTACGGAAATTTCACCAGAGCTCAGAATATCATAATTACCGTCGGAAAGCTTTACTCCAAGCGTGCCGTCTGAAAAAAGCTTATCTGCCGTGCCGATATATGTTTTGCCGTTCTTTTCATATGTTATTTCTTTGCCGAGCGTATAACTGTTATCGGCGCAATATTTTATTATGCTTGCCGCGGATTCGTTTACTGCAAGGCGGAGCCGGTTTATTATATCAGCCGCAAGAAAATTCAGCTCCGTATCCGAGCATATCGCGGCGGCGGTCCGACGCAGGTCGTCGGGGAAGACTGTTTTTCTTACGTTTATTCCTATTCCGACGACATATGCGTCGCCTGCGCGCAGAGCAAGTATGCCGCAGACTTTTTTGTCGGAGAGGTAAAGATCGTTTATCCATTTTATAGTGACGGGCGCGCAGGCAGCCGCGCGTACCGCGCGGCAGACCGCCGCCGCGGCGGCACTTGTTATAAGCTCCGCCGGCAGTAATGAATTGCGGATTATCACGCTTAAATATATACCGCCGTCATAGCAGAAAAAATGCCTGTCGCCCCTGCCGTGACCGCCTGTCTGAATTTTTGCGATATATGTCGTCCCGTCGGGAGCACCGTCCAAAGCCGCTTTTTTGGCAAGATCGTTTGTCGAAGGCGTTTCTTCCAGCGCGACTATATTACAGCCCGTAAGCTTTTCTATATATTTCTTGTCCGGATAATTCATACTTATTTACCTACGCAGAATTTTGAAAAGATATCGTCAACGATTTCTATTCCCACGCGTCTGCCGTCAAGCTCGCCGAGAGCGCCCATCGCGCCTTCAAGCTCCGCGCCGGATATATCGACGCCGAACGCGTCTATTGCCGAAAGCGCATTTTCCACGCATATCAGAGCCTCGCACACCTTTGCATACTGACGCGCATTTGTGATTATTGCGTTTTCTCCCGATCCTATGCTTCCGCAGCTGAAAAGACGGTTTACCGCCTCCGATATAATATCGCGCGAGGACGGTTCTTTTGCCGAAAGCGTGATAATTTCGTCAAACGCGCCGCTTAAAGCGGTGATATCGGCGGCTTTTCCCAAGTCGTTTTTGTTTAGCACGGCTATTGTTGCCGCGCCGAGCAAGCGATTTTTTTTCGCGGCGGATATAACTCTTTCGTCATTTGCGTCAAGGGGCTTTGAAATATCGAATACTGCTATTATCAGCTCGCAGCTGTCAAGCTTTTCGAGCGCGCGGTCAACGCCGACGGCTTCTATTCTGTCGTCTGTTTCGCGGATTCCGGCTGTGTCAGATATAAGAAGCGTCGCGTTGCCGCACACCACCTGCTCGGTGATTATATCGCGCGTTGTGCCGGCAATGTCCGTAACTATCGCGCGTTCTTTTCCGCACAGAAGATTGAGCAGAGTCGATTTTCCCGTGTTGGGCTTTCCGAAGAGAACCGTCCCGATTCCTTCGACCACGGCGTGCCCCGTTTTGTACGAATCGCAAAGCGCGGTGAGCTTGTTTCTTACGCTTATTATCGCCGCCTTCATTTCTTCGGGAGAAACGGGGGAAAGTCCTTCGTCGGGGAAGTCCGTTTCGGCATAGACGGCGGAAAGCGCGGTTTTGATATCGTCATAAATTTCTTTTATTCCGGCGGCAAGCCTTCCGTCAACGTTTGCGCGCGACAGCCTGAGTGCCGCATGACTTTTTGCGCTTATTATTTCGCCTATGGCTTCGGCTTGCGAAAGCGAAAGCTTTCCCGCAGAAAACGCGCGGCGTGTAAATTCGCCGGGCCCTGCCGGCACTGCGCCGCATTCTATGGCGCGGTCAAGCACCTCGCCGGATATTATAATTCCGCCGTGACAGCTTATTTCAACGGTATCCTCGCCGGTAAACGATTTCGGGGCGCGGAACACCGTGACAACGGCTGTGTCTATCACCGAGCCGTCGCCGTCGGTTATGCGACAGGGAAGCGCAGTGTTTGCGTCCATTGCGGAAACCGTTTTTCTTCCGTAAGGCTTTACGAATTTATCGGCTATGGAAAGAGAATCCTTTCCCGATATGCGTATTACGGCAATTCCGCCGCTGCCTTTCGGCGTCGATACCGCGGCTATTGATGACGAAAACATAGAATACATAATATTCTCCTATTTTGAAAACGAGGCGGAATATCCGCCTCGTTTTTTGATTTGTTATGACTGTGGATTGTTGCTTGAAAATTCTTTCAGCTTTGCGAAATAAGCGTCAAGATCCTTTGCCTTTTCTATTTTTCTGGGCTGAGGACGCGGCTTGTCAGCCGGACGCTTGTAGACCGGTCTTTCTTCATTGTGCTGAGCCGATGTGCGTTCGGAGGATTTTCTGCCGCCTCCCTTGCCGCCCCTGCGATTGTTTCTGCGGTCCTTTCTTTCGCCGCCGCGCGACTGCTGCGGCTCGAATTTTGCGGCGTTTTCTTCCGTCGGCTTTTCCGTGCCTTCGAGATAGATAACAACGCGTCTGTTGCCCTCCGAGCCTACGGAATTCGTAGATACGCCGGCAATGCCCTGAACCTGAGCGTGAATGATTCTGCGCTCATAAGCGCTCATCGGCTCAAGAGTTACGCTTCTGCCGGTTTTCTTGACCTTCTGCGCCATTCTGTCCGCGAGGGCGCGGAGCGTCTGTTCTCTTTTTTCTCTGTAATTTTCTATATCGACCGATATACGCGTGTATTTGCGCTCATCCGTTTCTTTTTTGTTTGCGGCAAGATTGACAAGATACTGAAAAGCATCGAGCGTATCGCCGTGATGACCGATAAGCGTTCCCGCATCGGCTCCCGCTATTTCCATAAGCGCTTCGCCGCTGCCGTCATCGTGAATTATAACCTCGGCGTCAAGACAAAGATCCTTTATCAGTGTCTGAGCGAAGCTTCTTGCAGCTTCAAGAGGCTTGAATACATACATTACCTTTACCGTTGCGGGTGTGCTGCCCATTCCGAGAAAGCCTCTTTTTGCCTCCTCGATCACTTCATACACAACGCCGTTTTCGTCAGTGCCGAGCTGTGCGGCACCGTTTTTTACGGCTTCCTCAACGGTTTTTGCCTGAACCGTTATTTCTTTTTTCATTTTGTGAATCTGTTCCTTTTTGTAAAGATAGATAAAAGTTTCTTATTTGTTTTTCTTTTTCGAGCCGCTGTCCTTGGGCTTTGCAGGCTCGATTACGCTGCTGTGACCTTCCGTTCCGTCGTCATCGTCGTCTTCTTCCTCCGTTACGGGAGCGGGCATTTCGTCCTCGTCGAAGTCTTCAAGATAAAGCGAACGTTCGGGCATAGCATCCGCAAACGACTGCTCCTTTCCGTAAGGAGCTTTTCCCTTAAGCTCGGCTTCCGCAGCCTTGTAATCCTCCTCCGTGAACACGGGGAGCGGCATAGCCTTATAAAGAATAAACTGCTGAAGCACGCCGAGAACGGTGTTAAATATCCAGTAAAGTCCGAGCGCGGCGGGAGCGATGAACGCAATCCACAGCGACATAAGCGGACCGAACCAGTCCATAAGCTTCATAGAGCGGTTTGTCTGCTCTGTCTGCATGGGCTGATATGTGAACTTTCTTGTAAGCTTCATCGAAGCAAACGAAACGCCGAAGTTGAGAATGGGAATAAGGAAGAGCATAAATCCGGCAAGGGATTTGAATGCCGTTTTGAAGCCGGGAACTCCGGCAAGGAAGTTTTCCATTCCGAAAAGGTCAAAGTTGGGGAGTCCTTTTGCAAGGGCGGAGCTGAGCGATTCCGCAAATGCCGACGCATTTGCCGAATAGGTTTCGGAAGCCTCCGCAAACGCCTTGAAGCCTTCGACAAATTCGGTAAGCGCCGTGTCTTTGAGCTTTGCAAGCTCGCCGAGAAGCGATATTTCAGTATATCTTCCCGTAAATACTATTCCGAGACCGCCGTTTTCCACAGACGCGGTTGAAAATTCGGTAAGCGCTTTTACAAGCGAAGCGTCCATTCCGACAACGTGACGGAGCGGGTAAATGATTACCTGATACAAAAGCATGATTATTACAAGCTGAACGAGCATAGGAAGGCATCCGCCGGCGGGATTGTAGCCCTCCGCCTGATACATTTCCATTATTTCGCTCTGCATCTTCTGCTGAGTTTTCTGATCGTTTCTGCCCTTGTATTTCTTTCTGATAGCCTCTTCCTTCGGCTTCATTTTAGCCTGGCGTATAGCATTTTTCTGTTGCTTTATACCGAAAGGCAGGAGTATCAGCTTTATCATTACGGCGAACAGGAGAAGCCCCAGAAGGTAGCTGCCGCCGCAGATATCCGAGAAGAACCCGAGTATCGTTCCAAAAAATTTGTACATTAAAATATTCTCCTTGATTTAGTTTGCGTCTTCGGAGTTATCTTTAATTTTTTTGCGCTTTCTTTCGGGAACGGGATCGTACCCTCCGCGACCGAAAGGATTGCAGCGCAAAATACGCCATATTGTCAGTCCGAGACCGCATATAAAGCCCCATTCGCGAAACGCTTCGATTGCGTACTGCGAACAGGTCGGCGAAAAACGACAGCACGGCGGCTTGAGCGGAGAAATGAGCTTCTGATACAGCTTTACGAAAAAGATGCCTATATGCTTCATTTCCGCTCACCCGGGCAAATCATTTTCAGCTTTCCGAAGGTGTAAAGCAGGTCGGAATAAATATCGGTCGATTTTACGTCCGCCGCCGACTGCTTTGCCGCTATGACGACAAGAAAGCCTTTTTTTATTTCGTTTTCCGTTTCAAGCCTGCGATACGCGGCGCGGATTATCCGCTTTATGCGCGATCGCACCACCGCTCCTCCCATTTTCTTTGAAACCGCAAGTCCTACGCGGTTTATCTTTTTCTTGAGCGGGTTTGCGCGTGCAAGACGCGCGGCGTGGTAATCGGTCAGAACATATACCACGATATGTCTGCCAAAGGCTTTCTGTCCTTTGGCGTAAGCCTTTTTATAAAGGTGATTTTCGGAAATTGCCGTGGCTTTCACACAAACCTCCGGTGCGCGAAGCGGAAAAAGCCTTCCGCTAAAAAATTAAAGCCTATGTCAAGCCACAGGCTTTTTTGTTGATTTACAGATCAATACGAAAGGCGGGCTCTGCCTTTTGCGCGTCTTCTTTTGAGTACCTTACGACCGTTTGCCGTACGCATTCTTTTTCTGAAGCCGTGCTCCTTTTCTCTCTGTATCTTCTTGGGCTGATAAGTTCTGAGCATTACATTGCACCTCCTCTGCGGAAATTATAGCGGCGTCTGCCGGACTTGGGCATATTGCCACAATTACAAACTTCATTATACACGCAAAAACCGTGTTTTGTCAATAGCTATTTGCAGTTTTCTGCGTTTTTTTGCGGAACGTAAATCAAATAAAGCGAATATCATAAAAAAGACAGATATATTACGGAGGGTAAAATGGCGATAAAAATATTTATAGATCAGGGGCATAATCCCGAAAATCCCAATGCCGGTGCGGAGGGAAGCGGCTATCGCGAGCAGGACCTTGTATACGAAATAGGTGTAAGGCTTGCGGCTCTTCTCAATGCAAATCCGAATTTTGAGGCAAGACTTTCGCGGAATTCTCCCGATGAGATTCTCGGAACGAGCGTGGCGTCAAGTCTTGCCGCAAGAGTAAACGCGGCAAACAGCTGGGGCGCGGATTATTTTATTTCGATACACGCAAACGCCTCGGATATCCCGACGGCGTCCGGAACGGAGGGCTTTGTCTATTCGACAGCATCCGAAGCGTATCCGCTTGCGGTCGATATCGTTGCCGGAATAAGCGAGGCTGTCGGAATTGCGGACAGAGGCGTTTCCGCGCGGCCGAGCCTTTATGTGCTGAGAAGAACAAAAATGCCGGCGACTCTTATAGAAACGGGATTTATAACCACGCAGTCGGAGGCGGACCTGCTTAAAAATTCCCCCGACGTTTTCGCCGGAGGAATGTATAACGGCATTCTTAAATTTTTCGGGCTCAGTCGCTGACGGTGGCTTTGCCTTCTTCGGCGACCCTTGTCGGTTCTGCCGGTTCGGCTGACGCAGCCGAGCCTGTCGGGACAGGCTCCTCGTCGGAAAAGGTTTTGCCGTAATATCTGTAAATAAGCTCAACCACCGCAAATCCGAGCAAAAATCCGCAGCAGATATCCGTAAGGTAATGCGCTCCGCAGAAAAGCCGCGATATTCCCATTATCACAGTCCACGCCATGGCGGAAAAATATATCGCGGTACGGGTACGCTTTGTCTTGGGCGTATTGCCGACCCACAGCGGAAGGAGCATTAAAAGCGCGGCGTTGGCGGTGTGTCCCGAGGGGAAAGAGTGCGAGCCGGAGAAGAAGTTCGGTCTGTACCACGGCGTAAAGCCGTCAAGCGAGTTCGCTTCGACAAGCTCCGACAGGCGGACGCGTCCCCATATAACCTTCAGCGTCGTTGCGGAGATGAGAAGCATCGATACGCCTATCGCGGTAAAGAGCGCCGCGCCGAACAGCTTGTGTATCGTTTTTTTCGGAATGTTTTCGATCACGAACCGAAGCAGGAAGGTAAGGGTAAGGGTCATTACGAGTATTATCAGCCGATGACCTATATAAAGCTTTCCGCCGGCAAAGAATTTTATTGTCTGGCTGCTTCCGTAAAGCATAAAAGCCGCCGCTATAACGGTGAAAACTCCGAAAAGAATCATTCTTGTTTTTTCCTTTACTCTGCGGCGGAGGTTAAGCTCCGTTATCAGAAACGAAATCGCGCCCAGAAAAGGCGTCGTCCATCTTCCTGTCAGGGCAAGGGCGAGCGCAAGCCCGCCCGGCGATATCGAATACACGCCGTCGGCGCTTTGGGTAAGCCTTGAAAGCCTGCTTGTTATCTGAAGATCAAACATCGAGCCGAGAAACATTCCGGCTATGAATATCACTGCTATTACAAAGTGCAGCATCGCGCGAGGGCGCATTATTATTTGTTTCACTTGGAACGGTAGCCTCCTTTTCAAATACATAGACAGCCATCTTCACGAGCATTTCTCTTGCAAGCGGCAGTCTTGACGCGGGATAAAGCCATTTTCTAAGCGGAATAAACCGCTTGTATACGGGCTTTTGTCCCGATTCGGATATTATTTCCGACGCTTTTTTCAGCGTCATTTTGTTTATGTAGCCGAGATGCTTTTCTCCGTCCGCGCCGCGCTTTATTTTAAGCGAAAGCCGGCGGTCTTTGTCGGGCTTGTCGGCTGTCAGAATTTCATAAGCGCTTATCAGCGTTTTTTCGCCGTACAGCATATGCACCCACGGAATGTTTATCGCGTCCGAAAGGTGTGCCCCGTAAGGATGATAATACGGCGGAAAGTTTATATAAAGTCTGCCGCGCGGCCGGAGGACGCGCATAGCCTCCGAAATTGCTTTTTCGGGATTTGCGACATGCTCGAAAAAGTCGTTCATCATAACGACGTCAAAGCTGCAGTCGGCAAACGGCAGTTTTGTCGCGTCGCCGCAGACGTATTCAAAGTCGTCCGAAAGTCCGAGCTTTTCGGCAAGCGCGCGGGTTTTTTCCTCGTATTCTGGAACGATATCCGTTCCCGTTACGCTTTTTGCGCCGAGCGAAAGAAAATAAAGTGACTTTCCGCCCTCTCCGCACCCGACGTCAAGCACGTCCTTTCCGAGCAGAATTTCTTCCGGCGAAAATTTCGGCGCGTAGCACGACAGCGCCGCTCCTCCGCGCTCAAATTCCCACTCTCCGTAGGTTTTTCCACCCGACGCTTCCTCGTTGAAGGGATGAGAAACGGGAGCGAAACGGCGATTGAGCCTTAAAAGCGATTTCACGCTCATATCGTTTTCCTCCCGTAAAAAATTATTTTCCTGCCGCCGCCGCAGCGCCGATTATGCCGGCGTCGTTTCCGAGCAAAGCTATGCGCACGTCGGTTTTCAGCGATTTGTCCTTTGAGTAGACCTCTTTTTCGATAAGCGGAAGGAGCGGGCGGAGAAGATTTTCCTTTTCTCCCGATATGCCGCCGCCTATGCAAAGCACCTCCGGCTGAAAAACGTTGAGTATGTTTGCTATTCCGCAGGCAAGATAGCCGAGATATTCCGAAAAAACCTCTTCGGCGGCTTTGTCGCCTTTTTTTATTGCGGCGAAAACGGTTCTTCCGCCCACGCGGTTTACGTCGCCGTCGCAGAGCTCGCGCATTATCGAGTCGGGACATTCTTCAAATTTTCTTTTTGTGGCGGCGATGAGCGCCGTCGCCGAGCAGTAGGCTTCAAAGCAGCCGCGTCTGCCGCAGGTGCACTGTCTGCCGTCCTTTACTATAACGGTGTGACCTATTTCCGCGCCGCCGAAGGCACAGCCCGTGAGTATTTTTCCGTCTATGATTATTCCGCTTCCGACGCCTGTGCCGAGAGTTATCGTGACGGAGGACGACGTTCCCTTTGCGGCTCCGGCGACGGCTTCTCCGTAGGCGGCGAGATTTGCGTCGTTGCCTATCGCAATGATTGCTTTGTCAACGCCGGAATATTCCGAAAAAAGCTTTACGAGCGGAAAATCAAAGAATTTTATGTTGTTTGCATATTCGACTATGCCCGTGTCGGTGTTTACCGTTCCGGGACAGGCAATTCCCACGCCGCGGGCGTCGGTTATGTCAAAGCCGACCTCAGAGCAAAGCCGCTTGCAGAGCGCGACCATATCGAAGATTATTTCCTCGGCCGGACGGCTTGCAAGAGTGGGGCAGGAATCCTTTTTCACTATTTTATAATTTTCGTCGACTATTCCCACGGCGATGTTTGTTCCGCCGAGATCGACACCGATAGAATACATATCAAATTCCCTCCGATGAATATGTAAATTAAATGTTCAATTAACATTTTACATTTGAAATGCCGATTTGTCAATAAGCGTCGAAGCTTTATTTGCCTGTAAATTGCGGCTCGGCTCGAAAAATCAGCCAAAAACGTCGGTTTTGACGTCTGCTCGGTTGACAGAGCGGCATTGCCGTGTTAAAATACAGATAAGTATTCACAATTGCGGAGGAATATAAAATGGCTGAATATTACAGAGCCTGTGACGAATTTTACAAAAAGGCAGCCGCGTGCGGAGCGGGAATATGCGGTACTTCCGAAAACGACGCCGATGTCTGCGCGACGCTTGAAAAATGGGTCGGCGAAAATTCTCTTTCCGGAAAGGGCGTGCTTCAGTGCGCGTGCGGAGAGGGAAGCGAGGGAATAATTCTTTCAAGGCTCGGATGTCTTTATTGGGGAACGGACGTTTCTCTTACCGCGGTGGGCATTGCCAGACGCAGACTTGAAGAATATTCCGGCGCGCGGATATTCTTTATGGATATGGTGAAAAATCAGATAGCGGGAAAGTATGACGGAATTCTCGACTGTCGGGGGCTTTGTATGCTTGTGACCGACGGCGACAGAAGAAAATATCTTGAAAATATTTATTTTGCGCTGAAGGACGGCGCAAGCGCGCTTTTCATGCACGAGCCCTGCGACGAAAACGCTTTTACAGGCGCGGTGGACAGCTTTGAGGACTGGCAGAAAATCACGGGCGAGGATTACGAAGCTCCTGTGGAAACGGCGGTTTCGGGAAGCGGCAAAACGGTTATGGCGGCAAAAATTCCCGAAAGAAGCAAAAGCAAAGACGGCTATATAAAAGAGCTTGAAGAAATCGGCTTTAAGATCGAAAGCTTTGACGTTGAAAAAGCGTCAGACGGCGCTCCTGCCCTTGCCACGATAAAAGCAAGAAAATAACCGCACGGAGCAGGCGAAAACATAACGAAAACAGCGATACCGGACAGAAGCGGTATCGCTGTTTTTTATTCCACCGTTACGGATTTTGCAAGATTTTTCGGCATATCGACGTCCGTTTTGCGAAGTACGGCTGTGTGATACGCGAGAAGCTGACAGGCAGTTACCGCGGCTGTCGCGGTTACGATTTCGCTGTCGGAGCGTATGGGAATTATAAAGTCCGCGTCGCCTTCCTTTGCCGTGTCCTCCGATGCGATAAGCACGGTAAGCGCGCCTCTTGCCTTCACTTCGGAAAGGCTTGCCTTTGTTTTTCCGTAAAGCGAGGGAAGCGACGCCGAGGCTATCACGGGGACGCCTTCTCCTATAAGCGAAAGAGTGCCGTGCTTGAGCTCTCCGGCGGGGTACGCTTCGCTGTGGATATACGAGATTTCTTTCAGCTTGAGCGAGCCTTCTTCGGCGACGTAGCGGTCTATTCCTCTGCCTATGAAAAAGGCGTTTTCGGATGAGGCTATACGCGCGGCGATCTCTTTTATTCTGTCGCTCTGCGATATGACCGAGCTTATCGCGGACAAAAGCTCTGACGAAAGCGAGGAGGTGAAGACTTTTATTTTCTGTTCGTTTGCCGCTTTGCCCGAAAGCGCAACCGACGCCGCGATAAGACACATCACCGCCGCCTGAACGGTAAAGGCTTTCGTGCTTGCGACGGCGATCTCAGGCCCAGCGCGCGTATAGATAACGTCGTCTGCCTCTCGCGCTATGGACGAGGCGACGGTATTCACTATTCCGAGCGTGTATGCGCCGCGTTCTTTGGCGAGCCTCAGCGCGGCGAGCGAGTCGGCGGTTTCGCCCGATTGCGAAATTATTATAACGGCGTCGTTTTTGTCGAGAATGGGATTTTTATATCTGAATTCGGACGCAAGCTCGGCTTCGCACGGACGGCGCGCGAGCTTTTCCGTCATATATTTTCCGAAAAGTCCGGCGTGCATTGCCGTTCCGCAGGCGACAGTAAATATTTTCTCCGCGCGGGAAAGTCTGCCCGATATATCATTTCCGTCGCCGGAAAAATCGGGAACTCCGTTTTTTATCCTGCCGAGAAAAGCATCGGACAGGGCGCGCGGCTCTTCGTGTATTTCTTTGAGCATAAAGTGCGGATAACCGCCCTTTTCGGCGCAGCCCGTATCCCATGTCGAGATGCTCGGCTCTCTTTTGATTTCGCAAAGATTTTTATCGTAAAGCTTTGCGCTTTTGCGGCCGATTACGGCAAACTCTCCGCTTTCCATAACTATATATTTTTTTGTGTATTTAAGTATGGCGGTTATATCGGAGGCGATGAAATTTTCATCCTCCCCGATTCCGATTATCAGCGGACTGTCGCTTCGCGCGGCGAACACGTTGTCGGGAAAGCCTTCGCAAAGCACGGCGAAAGCATAAGAGCCTTTTATTTCAGCCGTCGCATTTTTAAGTGCCGTAAGCGGCTCGCCCGTCGCCGAAAAGTACCCGTTTATAAGTGCGGCGGCGACTTCGGTGTCGGTTTCCGAACGGAAAGCGCAGCCGCAAAGCTCGGGCTTTGCCTTTATTTCGGCGTAATTTTCGATTATTCCGTTGTGAACGAGAGTTATTTTTCCCACCGTGTGGGGATGTGCGTTTTCGGATGTCGGCGCTCCGTGCGTTGCCCAGCGCGTATGACCGGCTCCCGTGTGACCTGAAAGCTTTGATTTTTCGGAAAGCGTTTTAAGCGTCTGCACCCTGCCGGCAGACTTTACGGTTTTTATTCCGTCGTCGGTAAAGACGGCAAGCCCCGCCGAATCGTACCCTCTGTATTCGAGCGAAAACAGCCCCGAAAGTATCACTTCGGCTGAATCTCTGTATCCTGTATATCCGATTATTCCGCACATATGTCCTCTTTCCCGACGCTTTTTATCCGCGCCGCTATTTTTTCCGCCGCCGAGCCGAGAAGCGCCGGAAGCAGCTTTTCGTCGTCGCTTTCGGCTGTAAGTCTTATGCAGGGCTCTGTGCCGGAGGGTCTTGCGACGAGTCTGCCGCGCTTTCCGAGTCGCCGCTTTACCTCGGAAAGGTATGCTTTTATTTCGCTGTCTGTGAGGAAGGCGATTTTCTGTTCGGGCGTTGCCGGAATGTTTTTTGAAAGCTGAGGCATTTTTTTCATTGCCGACGCAAGCTCGGAAAGCTTTTTGCCGGATCTTCTCATAAGCGAAAATAGCATTATCGCCGTGAGCTGACCGTCGCCGGTGGGCATAACGTCGCCGAATATTATATGCCCCGACTGCTCTCCGCCGAAGCTGTAATCCCAAAGGCGCATTTCTTCGGAAACATATCTGTCGCCGACCTTTGTCTGTATGAATCTTATTCCGTTTTCTTCGCAGAAACGGACAAGCCCGAAATTGCTCATCACCGTGCCGACCACTCCGCCCCTGAGTGCGCCGTTTTCCTTCATATCGAGCGCAAGCGCCGCCATTATGGCGTCGCCGTCGAGCAGACTGCCGTTTTCATCCACGCATATGCATCTGTCGGCGTCGCCGTCGAACGCTGCTCCTCCGCAAAGTCCGTTTTTGCGGACATATTCGGAGAGATATGAAATATCCGTCGAGCCGCAGCCGGAATTTATATTTATCCCGTCGGGAGAATCGAAAAGCATATCGCACCTTGCGCCGAGCGCGGAAAAGATTTTTTCCGCGGAAACCGACGCCGCTCCGAAGGCGCAGTCGAGCGCGATGTGAAGCCCCGACAGAGACGACGGAGCAAGGCTTATAAGATAATTTTCGTAGTCCTCTGCGGCGGAGGAACAGACTCTGACCGTTCCTATATCGACGCCGCAGGCGCGGCAGGGCGGGCGCGACATCATGGCTTCCGTTTTTTCTTCAAGTTCATCCTGAAGCTTGTGACCGTCCTCCCCGAAAATTTTTATTCCGTTGTATTCGGCGGGATTGTGCGAGGCGGTTATCATAATTCCGGCGGACGCGCCGTATTTTACTGTGAGGTAAGCGACCGCCGGCGTGGGAATGACGTCAGCCCACAGGACTTCTCCTCCTGCCGAGCATATTCCCGAAGCCAATGCGAGGGCGAGCATCTGCCCCGAGCTTCTTGTGTCGCGCGCAAGAAGTATTTTCGGTTTTCCGCCGCCGTGCGACAAAAGCGCAGTAAGCCTTTCGCCTATATTTGCCGCAAGCTCGCGCGTAAGCTCGCTTCCGGCTTTTCCTCTTATTCCGTCTGTTCCGAAAAGACGAGTCATAATCATATTCTCCTTTCGCAGATACTGCCGTCCGATTTGTAAATCCGACGCTCGCCGATATATCCGCGCACACACGAAAGCGGATATATAAGGCTTTCTTTTCCTATAATGCTCCCGGGGCAGACGACCGCTCCGCAGCCGATTTCGGCTTTGTCGCCTATCGCCGCGCCGAACTTTCTTCTGCCCGTTTCGATTTTTTCGCCGCCGAAGGCTACCGTTACGCTCTTTTTGTCCAGCCTGAGATTTGATATTACGGCTCCCGCGCCGAGATGAGCGCCGCACCCTATGATACTGTCGCCGGCATAATTGAAATGCGGCAGACACGCGCCCTGCATAAGCACCGAATTTTTTATTTCGCACGAATTTCCGACGAGTGCGCCCTCGCCTATGTACGCATTGCCGCGGATATACGCGCAGTGACGCAGAGTCGCGCCGCGCTCTATAATGCACGGAGCGGTGATTTTTGCACTTTCGCTAATGACGGCGGAGCGGTGAATCCATACGTTTTCGCAGGGAGAATAATATTCGCTTCCGAGCTGCTTTCCGCAGGAAATTATAAAATCTCCGAGCCCGCTCAGCGCTTCCCATACAAATTTATATCCGAGCATAAACGCAAGCGGCGAGCGCGCGTCGATATCGAACAGCGTGCGCACAGATAAATCGTTCATATATTGCCTCTTTTCTTTTGCGTGATAAGTTCTGATTATAATATATGAAATATCCGCCGGAAACGTAAACGAAAAATCCAAAGAAAACAAAAAAACGGCACAAGGCTGTGACCTTGCGCCGCATATCTTCGTTTGCTTATAAATTTTCTCCGTTTTCTGAATTTTCTTCCGGAGGGCTTTTTTTCTTTTTCTTTTCTTCTTTTCCGTCTTCGTCCGCAGCGGCTTCGAGCAGCATTGCCTTCGCTCTGCCGTCGCAGTATTCGCTGTCCTCGCAGGTGCAGCCCTTCCTTTCAAGTCTTGCGTTTATGTGATCTCCGATGAGCGTGTAGATAACCGCAAACGTGGGAACGCCGATTATCATTCCGGGCGCGCCGAAGAAGCCCGACATCACCGTGATTGCTATAACCACCCATTCCGAAGGCATACCGATGTTTGAGCCGATGAGCTTCGGCGCAATGACGTTTCCGTCGATGCCCTGGAACACGAGCGTGAACAAAACAAACGGAATGACCTTTGACGGCGCCGCGATAAGAATGATTATCGCGCAGGGAACGGTACCTATCCACGGTCCGAAAATAGGGATCATATTCGTTATGCCGAGTATAACGGCGATAAGCGGATAGAACGGTACGCCGAGAAGCCACAGCGCAAAGAAGTTCACAACTCCGACAAAGATTGCGTCAAGAAGCGTGCCTTTTATATATCCGCCGAAGCTGCTGTCGGCGCGTTTTACCGCGGAAACGAGCTTTTCGCGCTTTGCGTCGGAAAGGTAAGCCTTCAGAAGCTTGTTTGTCACCGCGCCGATACGTTCCTTTCCGCACAGAATGAATACTGCGAAAACTATGCCTATAAGCGCATTTTTGACGGCGCTGAGAAGCGAGGTCGCAAACGAGCCGAGCCACGGCATAACGATATCGACGATTTCCTCCGTTTTTTCGAGGAATTTTTCAACGTATTCGTTGAGAGCGCCTGCCAGCTGACCGAGAAGCTGTGACGACGAGCTTATCTCCGAAAGCCATTTGCGCGCGGTTTCGACGTAGTCCTTGAATTTTGTCTGAAGCTCGGTTATGCTCGATATGAGCTGAGGCGCAAGCGCCGATATGAGCAGCGA
>CAVKJG010000025.1:0-28851 GCA_963656825.1 Sphaerochaetaceae bacterium | reverse complement strand
CTGCCGCTATATCGCCGAAGGCTTTTGCCATTATTTCAAAGCCTACATCGTTGGGATGCGTTCCGTCAACCGTTCTGCCGTCGTCGAAAAAGGTGGCAAATTCCTTTTCGCCGTCCACAAAATAAACATTTTTATCGCCCTCGGAAAGCGCTTTTTCATAGGTCGCGGCAATTACATCTCTTCTCGCCTTTCCGTCGCGCAGAGGGTGCGAAAAATTCGGGCACGACGCCATTATTATCGGAATATCGGGGTGAGCGTCGCGCACCTTTTTATAGCCTTTGTAATGCGTAGCCGCAAGATGCTCCGCCGACGGAGCGTTGTAGTCGTAATCGTAGACAAACATCGACATATCAAGTCCCGCAATGTATTCCATTATGGTATCCTCGCCCTTTGCGCCGCCGGAAAAACCGAGATTTATATAATCGGTATCAAGCCTGCGCGAAATGATCGCTTCATAGCAAAGCCCCGGGCGCGAGGCGCACGCTCCGTGCGTTATGGAAGAGCCGTAGAAAACTATCGGCTTTTTGTGCCTGTATTCGCTGCCGAAGTCAAGCGCACTTCCCTTTTGCAGTCCTATTTCAAGCGACGAGATCGACGAAAAAAGCGGCATATCAAGCACAAGGTCGCGCATTTCTCCCGTTGCGAATCTAAGCGTTGACGTATATTCGGGCGTGTTTGCACGCTGCGGAATAAACGCTCCGACAAAGCGCTGAACGCCGTTACAACAGCTGTAAAGGTCAAAGCCGGCGGAGCCTGCGTCGGTCATATGCGACATACGCCAGCTCTGCGGAATTTTGCATTTTACCGTTATTACGGGCGAATCCGTTGAAAAACGCACTCTGCCGCCCGCGGAATTGTGCGCAAGCGCGGATACGCCCTCGCTCACTTTCTCTGCCGTATCGGAAGGCATACGCACAAAGCCCGATTTATCCTCCCACAAAAGCCCGTAAACCCTGAAAGGCGGATTGTTTACATCATAAAACAGCTGATCGCCGTCAGAGGACACCTGCGTAAAATTTTTATCTATTTTCGATATTTCGTTTTCGCCGGACATAAAAAGCACCCAACTTTCCGTTTGAAATTTTACGCTTTTATTTTACATTCAAAGCCGCGCTTTGTCAATAAAAAGACAAAAGTATTTTCCCCTTGTGATTTTTATCTGTTTGTGATACAATAAATCGTACCCAAAAATCAAAAAGAGGCTTTTATGACCGAAAAATTATATGATATATCAGGCAAAATAAAGGAATTCGACGCGACGGTGCTGCGCTGTGAAAAAACCGAAAAAGGCTTTATTGCCGAGCTTGACAAAACCGCCTTCTTTCCCGAAAGCGGCGGACAGTGCGGCGATACCGGAAAAATAGGCGACGCGCTTGTCACCGACACGCAGTACGACGGAGAAAGAATAGTTCACATGATAAATTCTCCGCTTGAAGAAGGAAAAGCATATCACGCAGAGCTTGATTTTGAACCGCGCTACCGCCGTATGCAAAATCACACGGGCGAGCATATCGTATCGGCGATAATACATCGCAGGTTCGGTTTTTCAAACGTCGGCTTTCATCTCGGCGCAAAGGAAATGACGTTTGATTTTGACGGCGTTATAACGCCCGAACAAATGAAAGAAGTTGAAAACGAAGCAAATATCATCTCGGCTTCAAACGTGGCGATAAAGGCTTATTATCCGCCCGAGAGCGAGCTTGAAGCGCTCAGCTACAGAAGCAAGGGCGCACTTGACGGCAAGGTGCGTATAGTTGAAATAGAAGGCGTTGACAGGTGCGCCTGCTGCGCTCCGCACGTTGAAAGAACGGGCGAGGTAGGAATGATAAAAATTCTCGGCTTCATTCACTACAAGGGCGGCATACGCATAAGAATGAAATGCGGCTTTGACGCGCTCGACGATTTCAGAGAAAGAATTGCGCGTGAAGAAAAAATATCGCAGCTTATATGCGTTCCGCAGGAGGATACCGACAAAGGCGTAGACTCGCTTGTCCTTGCGCTTTCCGAAGCAAAGCGCAAATGCGCGGAGGCAAAAAAACGTCTTGCCGAAATGACAGCCGAAAATATCTGCTCTCCCGACAAAAGCGTTTGCGTCGAGCTTGCCGATTTCAGTATGGACGAGCTTCGCTATATGTGCAATCTGGGCGCGGAAAAATGCAGAGTTTTCACGGCAATATCGCATTGCGGAGAGGGATACTATATGGTGTGCGCGTCAAAAGCAGTTTCGCTGAAGAAATATTCCGCGCTTATATGCGATAAAGGAAAAGGCAAATGCGGAGGAAGCAATCTTATGCTTTCTGGCAGACTTTCGGCAGGCAAAGCCGAAATAATATCTCTTTTTGAGGAGGAAATAAAATGATAGATCTTCTTAAGGTTGAAAAATCGCTTGTGATGCCGCACATAGTTCGCGGCGGCACGGCGATTGATTTCACTATGGGAAACGGTCACGATACGCTCTGGCTTTCAAAAGCCGTGGGCGATGACGGAAAGGTTTTCGCCTTTGATATTCAGCAGCAGGCACTTGACAGCACAAAAAAGCTCCTTTGCGAAAACAACGTAAAAAATGCAGAGCTTATTCTCGATTCTCACGCAAACGTAAAAAGCTATGTAAGCGAGCCTGTATGCGTCGGAATGTTCAATCTCGGCTATCTTCCCGGAGGCGACAAAAGCATAACGACAAAGCACGAATCTTCAATAGCCGCAATAATCGCGGGCACGGAGCTTCTCGCTCCGAACGGCGCTCTGCTTATAGCGGTATACCCCGGTCACGCCGAGGGAACAATCGAAGGCAACGCCGTGCGCGAGCTGCTTTCCTCCTATGACAGAAAAAAGCTTTGCTGTTCGGAATTTCATATAGTGAATTCCCCGTCGTCGCCGTTCTTTTATCTTGTCGAAAAGAAGTGACAATATGGATAAGCCTTATCTTCTCATAAGCCGCTGCCTTCTGGGCGAGCCTTGCCGTTACGACGGAAAAAGCGTTCCTCTGCCCGCAGGCGTTCTTGAAAAGCTGAATGAAAAATATAATCTTATATCCGTATGTCCCGAGCAAGCCGGAGGCCTCCCCACGCCGCGCGTTCCTGCGGAACGCATCGGCGCACGCGTCGTGCGCAAAGACGGAAAAGACGTAACCGTGGAATACCGACGCGGCGCTCTCGAGGCGCTTGCGCTCTGCCGCAGATATAATATAACCTCCGCCCTGCTGAAGGAGCGCAGCCCCTCGTGCGGCGTGGGGCTGATATATGACGGAAGCTTTTCAAAAACGCTGACGGCGGGCAACGGAACGACAGCCGAGCTGCTGATAAAAAACAATATAAAGGTTTACGGCGAAAGCCGGATACCTGAGCTTATATAAAAAATTCCCGCCGGAAAGGCGGGAATTTTTTATTTTCGGTTATCTTCTTTTCTTTACAAGTCCGAGGGTTGTGATAAACGCCGCGCAGAGAATTACAACTGCTATGCAAAGCGCTATTATAAGCGTGTTTTTCGCTTTTTCGTCGTCGGGTTCGTCTGCTCCCGCGCTTGTGGACGACGAGGTTGAAACCGTGGAGGTTTCGCCCTGCGTTGTCGTATACTGCGGCTGAGTGCTTGTGGTCTCGGTTTCCGTCATGGTAGTCGTTGCAGTCGTCGTGGTCGTCGTTTCCGTTGCCATGGTTGTCGTAGTCGCCGTAGTTGTCGTGGTTGTGGTTTCGGTGGCGGTAGTTGTGGTCGTTTCCGGAACTGCCGTTGTGGTTGTCTGAGCTGTCGTCGTTGTTTCCGCTTCTTTTTCCCACTTTGCGAAAAGGTTAAGATCGGTTTTTACGTCGGTTTTTATCGTGCTCATATCGTACTGATTTTTAAGCTCGGCGTCGGTAAACCAGCCGACAAATCTGTATCCGGGCTTTACCATTGCAAAATCGTATGAAATGGGCTTGTCGGGCGAGCATTTTATTTCAATGGGACTTTCGCCCTCCGATATATTTCTGTACATATAGCAGAAATAATAATCGCGGGGATACTTTGTTCTGACTTCGCCGACATCGGAGTAGCTTGTTCCCGTGGGAGTCGTTACATATGCCTTGTAATAATATTTTTCACCTTCGTCAAGACCGTCAAAGCTTACGTAGAAATTTCTGTAAGCGTCCGGTATGCCGGTGAGCTTTTGTCCGTTTTTATCTGTCGGATCTGCGTTCTTTGAAAGAATAACTCCGCAGCTTTCTATTGTTTCGCCGAATTCCTTATAAATGTTTGCCGTGACCGTAAGAGTGGTTTTATTGAGCGACGTGCATTTTGCCGTTAGTCGCGGAAGAAGATTTATATTGCTTCTTACGACTTTTATCTTTGCGGAATCCTCGGATTCGCTCAGAACCTCGATGTGAACGTTATAGCCTTGGTTGCTTTTCCAACCCGAAGGATAAGAGTTGAGCGATACGCTTCCGGAAGCTGCGCCCGAGAAGCTTGAAGAATCAAACACCGCCGTCGAAGCGTCGTCTGAAATGAAATAATACGGATCGTCCGCCGAAACCTCGGTAAGACTGTTCCCCGTTTTGTTCCAGCCCGTTCTCACAAGCGGAACTATACCGGGATCGTGGCTTTCACCGCCGACCGCAATGGACGTGCAGGAATAACCGCCGCTGTATTTTGTTTTGTTTATACCCTCGTCGATATGCCATACCATAATGCCGCCGCCGGAGGTTCCGGTTGACGCGAACCTGTCATAGCCTTCATTGCGGCGAAGCTCCACAAGAAAGTATTCGTCGGAATCCGGCGTGGGAATACACAGCACGTTGTATTTTCCCGACTTTGTGGAATAAAGCGTATATTCGCCGTCATCCTTTATAGTCACCTGATAGGTCAAACCCATCTTTATTCTCGAATAGGGATCGGCATACGACGGGGTTTTTCCGTCGTCAAGCTTGTAGCCGTCGCAGAGAAGCGAAAGCTTGTATGCGAGCGGCCAGCCCTCTACGGGATTGCTCTTTCCTTCCTCGTCCTCGCCGTTGTTGCCGATATCGGCAGCGCCGAGAGTCTGCGCAAAGCCTTTTGCTATCTGTCCTACCGTCATTATTTTTCCGGCAGTCGAATATTCGGGAAAGGCAATGATATTGTAGTCCGAGCCTGAATTTATCTTTACGTTGTCGTATTCGAAATCTCTTCCGTAAAGCGCCTGCTTCGATGTGAAATGAAGCTCGTCCGGAAGCGTTTCTCCCGCCGAGGCTGTTTCGTCGCAGCCCGCATTTATAATGACAATGCGAAGCTCATCTGCGGAAAGCTCGCCGTCCTTGTTTGCGTCAAACTTTGAAAAATCAACGTATTGATTTGCAACGTCAACGGCTTTGTCAACCATCTTGGCGCAGTACATTTTGTACGTAGCCGGACTTACAACCTTATACGCGCTCGGATGCCGATCGTTTACCGTAACCGAAATTATACCGTCGTTTGCGCTCTGCCCTTCAGCTTTTGTATCTGTTTTTGCGGGAACATATTTTATCCTCCCGCAGGACATTTCGTAGAAATAATCCGAAAGGGAGCTTTCCTTGCCAAAGAAGCTGTCATAATAATCATCGGGCTTGGTTTTTGCCCACTGTTCGCCGAAAAGCGCCGAATCGGGATCGGCAAACAGTTTATTGCTTTCATCCGCGCTGTAATCGTTTTTACCGTTTCCGTTCGCATCGAAGCTTACAATAAGAACGAGAAGCGGTATTTCCTTTGTCTGCACATTCTCGTCTGCGGCAAATATATATACCACCGCCGGAACAAGCATTCCTACCGCAAGCAATGAAGCAAGCACTATCGCGCATATCTTTACAACCTGTTTTTTCTTCACAGAGCTATCCTCCGTTCATAGATTATATTTTAATTATATATCGTTTATTGGTAAAAGTCAATATTAAATAGCAAATGAAAAATCACACTTTTGTCGATAAAATTCGCAATCATACCGACGCCGGAGCAATTCGCCCCTCAGCCGGCTATAATCCCCCGAAGCTCCTCCACCGTATCGGCTATTTTGTCCGCGCCGGAAAGAAGAAGCTCCTCTCTGCCGCCGAAGCCGTAGCTTACGCCGACGGTCACAAGGCCGAACGTTTTTCCGCCGAGTATATCGTATTTCCTGTCGCCGACCATGACCGCCTCGCGCGGCGTTTTTATTTTGCAGCTTTCGATCGCATAGGCTATCACGTCCGATTTTTCGGGTCGGCTCTCGGCAAGAGTATTCGCCGCAAGAAAATAAAAATACTTGTCTATATCGAAATGCTCAAGTATCCGTTTTGAGTAAACGTCCGGCTTTGAGGTCGCCAGAACGACCCTTGTGCCGTTTTCGCAAAGCTCGGACAAAAGCTCCTTTATTCCGGGGTATATCTCATTTTCAAAAAGCCCGACCTCGGAAAACCGCTCTCTGTAATAAGAGACCGCAAGCTCCGCGTCCTTTTCGGAAAATCCGCAATACTCCTTAAACGAATACAAAAGCGGCGGACCTATAAATTTATAAAGCTCCTCTCTCGGCGGCGGTGCTATGCCGAATTTTTTCAGCGCGTACATAATGCAGTTTGTTATTCCGAGCGACGGATCGGTGAGCGTCCCGTCGAGATCAAAAAGCGCGTAGCTGTATTTCATATGCAACTCCCTTGTTTTTTAATACAAATGTATTATTTTGCTTTTTTCCTGTCCGTGCAAGGATTTTCATATTCTGCGCTCATAATACCGGAACTCCTGATCCTCGCCGGTTTTCTGCATGCAGGCGCAGAGCATCCTCTGCGATTTTACATTCTCAAGATAGCATTTCGCCCAGACAACCGAAAGCCCGAGGTCGTACAGCGCGGCGTCGATAACGGCGGACAGGGCTTCTTTTCCGAAGCCTCTTCCGTCACAGCCCGACGATATTCTTACGCCTATCTGCGCACCGCCGTGATAATCGAAATCGTATAAAATCACCTCGCCTATGAATTTTCTTCCGTATTTTATGGCGAAGTTTGCCGCAGTCTTGCTTTCAAAATCCGCTCTTGCGTCGTTTATAAAATATTTTTCATCGGGATTTTCACAGTCTTTTCTGTAATCGTAGCCCCAGTATTTGTTGCGCTCATCGTCCGTGCAGAGCCTGAAATATTCCTTTGTTTCCGAATCGGTAAGCGGAGCAAGCGTAAGCCTTTCGGTTTTCAGCGTGGGGATCTTATCCCATGCTCTCAGCTCGGTTTCGACGTAAACGTCATATTTTCTCTGCATAAATTTCGGTCTGTACTGAGTTTTTGAGCGTCGCAGACCGGGATCGCCGGCGTCCTCCTCGCGATTGATATATCTGACGCCGCCGCAGAAACGCTCGGCAAACGCCGACACCGTCGCGGGATAAACGCCCTCGTATTCGTGAAGCGCCTTTTCTATATGGATTATCATCGTGTCGCCGCAGATTTCTCCGAGCGAAAGCGCGATTATTTCCCCGTCAAGCTCCATACAGCCGGCACAGCCCCACGAAGTATCGCGGAGAAGCGTTTCGCGCGAACGTTTAAGCTCCACATCGGCGCCTCTGCCGTTTTTCTGCGAGCTGTATGAAAATCTGCCGAAAAACTTTTCAAGCTTCGGCTTGTCCGAAGCTTCGAGCTTTCGGAATTTGGCGTTGGGATAAAGCTTGTAAAACTTGTTTATATGGTTTCGCTGCCCGGAGTAGTGCTTTCCGGAAAAGCTGATCATATCGTCCGCACGGTAAATATATTCGTCAAAAATCGGCGAGGATTCCGTTCTGCAATATCTGTATCTTGCGACAAGCGCTCCGAGCTTTTCCTGCGGCACGGCATAAAACACAAGCGGAATATATTTGTCCATACAGTATTTTTCAATCTCGGTAAGAGCGCCGTCGATATCGGCGTCCTCCGTTTCGGGAACGGGATAGTCAAAACGCACCTTCCCCCCGAACGTATCCTTTACTATAAGACATCCGCAGGCATATGCCGCCTCCGGACGGAAATATGACTTCCACATAAGCTTCATCCCGACGGAATAGTCGCTCACGCGGTAGTCGCAATGACGGTAGCACGCGCGCACCTTTGCGGCGTTTTTGTATGTTATAGGTGTAAATTCAAGCATAATTATTTCTCCTTACCGAGATATTCTATCACAGCTTTGCTTTTCTTGCAAGTACCGCGCGACACGCCCGAACAAAAAACAACCTTAAAATATGTTGACATTTGTATTTTTGCGAGTATAATTAGTTATACAAGTTATACTTGTTATACTTATAAGGAGGCACATATGACACCGGAAGGAAAATTTTTATTCGGAGTTGCAAAGGTCGGGCAAAAGGGACAGATAGTAATCCCAAAAGAAGCCCGTGAGGTTTTCGGCATTGCGCCGGGCGACACGCTGGCTGTGCTCGGCGATATAAATCAGGGGATCGGCATAGTCAAGGTAAACGATTATGAAGCGTTCCGCAGAATGCTTCTCGGGGGCGGACAGAAATGACAGAAGCCATAAAAACACTGTCGCTTACTAAAAAATACGGCGACAAAGCCGCCGTAAGCTCGCTTGACCTTACCGTTTACAAGGGAGAGCTTTTCTCGCTTCTCGGTGTGAACGGCGCAGGAAAAACAACAACCATAAAAATGCTTTCGTGCCTGACGGCGTCCACATCGGGAGACGCGTTTCTTCTCGGCGACAGCATAGTATCGGACGCGGCAAAGGTAAAGGCGAAAACAAACGTTTCCCCTCAGGAAACGGCTGTCGCGCGCAATCTTTCGGTTTACGAAAATCTTGTTTTCGCCGCCGGAATTTACGGCTTTGACGGGAAAGAATCAAAGCGGCGCGCCGAAAAAATGATAGACGATTTTGCCCTTGAGGACGTAAGAAAATCAAAGGCAAAAACCCTTTCCGGAGGCTATGCGCGCAAGCTGAGCATAGCTATGGCACTGATAAGCGAGCCCGAAATACTCTTTCTCGACGAGCCTACGCTCGGTCTTGACGTAATTGCCCGTCGCAAGCTGTGGGATATAATCACCGCGCTCAAAGGCAGGGTCACGGTAATACTCACAACGCACTATATGGAAGAAGCCGAAGCCCTTTCGGACAGAATAGGCATAATGTCGGCAGGGCGGCTTTGCGCCGTCGGCACGGCAAGGGAGCTTATCTCTCTCGGCGGCGCAAAGAATTTTGAAGAAGCCTTTATCGCAATCGCCACCGGAAAGGAGCCGCCCGTATGAAAATGCTTGTTTTTGCAAAGCGCAACGCAAAGGAAATCCTGCGCGATCCGCTCACGTTGTTTTTCGGCGCTGCTTTTCCCGTTATTCTTCTTATTCTGCTCTGGATGATAGGCAGAAACATTCCCGAAGGAACAGCGCCTTCGACTTTCAGAATAGGACTTCTTGCGCCCGGAATAGCGCTTTTCGGACTTACGTTTATAACCTTGTTTTCGGCTATGCTGGTTTCAAAGGACAGGAGCGACAGCCTTATGCTCCGGCTTATGACCTCGCCCATGACGGCATCTGATTTTGTTCTCGGCTACACGCTTCCGCTCCTGCCGATAGCGATAATTCAGATACTTATGGTTTTTATCGTATCGATTCCGCTCGGACTTGTGCTTACGCCTTCTACGCTTCTTTCCGTTGTCACGCTTATCCCTGCCGCCGTGCTTTTCATCGGCATCGGGCTTTTGTTCGGAACAATTCTTTCCGAAAAACAGGTCGGTGGCATCTGCGGCGCGCTTATGACAAACCTTTGCGCTTGGCTCAGCGGTATCTGGTTCGATGTTTCGGCTGTCGGCAAATGGTTTGAAAATATCGCCCGTGCGCTTCCGTTTATCCACGCGGTCGACGCCGCCCGTGCCGCCGCGTCCGGAGATTATCCGTCCGTTATGCCCGATCTTATTTGGGTAATAGCATACGCAATCGTCGTTTCCGCCGCGGCAGTTTGGCT
Source organism: Sphaerochaetaceae bacterium (assembly GCA_963656825.1). Lineage (GTDB taxonomy): Bacteria > Bacillota > Clostridia > Oscillospirales > CAG-272 > CAG-841. Next base: position 18,978 of record CAVKJG010000025.1, on the reverse strand, counting down.
TTTTTCACACAAAATAAAATCCAAAAACATATGACCTACTTTTCTTTGGAAAAGAAAAGCACCATACTTTTCTTTGGAAAGAAAAGTAGGCACCGTACTTTTCTTTGTGAAGAAAAGTAGGCAAAAGAAACTTCAATTATCGGGGACGATATACAGAGTTTTTAATATCTGCACAGACAAAAGCCCAATAAAACCCGAAAAAGCTCGTCCGGAAACGGACGGGCTTTTCATTTTATTATGTTGATTATCGCGTCGCCGAAAATGAGCGCAAGAACCGCTCCGCCCGAGATAAACGGCGCAAGCGGAAGCCTTCTTTTCCCTGCCGCAAGCGCAAATATAACTCCGGAAAGGCAGGCAACAATAATGCAAAGCAGATTTTTCTCCCACCCGAGAAAAATTCCGGCGACAAACAAAAGCTTTGTGTCGCCTGCGTCAATCGCAGTCCGTTTTAAGACCTTTCCGAAGACAAAAGATATCAGAAGCACCGCCGCGGCTATTACAAATCCGCCGAGCAGTGCGCTTTTTGCCTCCGTCGCTTTATCCTCGCAGAAAAGAAACGAAAGCGCCTTCAAAGCAATTCCCGCTATAATAAATCCGTTCGGGATTTTGCAGCCGTTCAGCTCCGAAAGCGAACACGCAAGCAGAATACAGACAAAAAGCAATCCCACAAGCGTCATAAGCGTTACATCGAATTTCAGCAGGACAGCCACGAAAAGCACCGCACCCGAAAGCTCCCCCGTAAGATGTCCGACGGAAAGCTTTGCTCCGCAATAGCGACACTTCCCACCGGAAAATATATAGCTGAATATGGGAAACAGGTCGCGCACGCCGAGCGTATGTCCGCAATAATCGCAGTGAGAACGTCCGCGCAGAACCGATTCTCCGTGCGCGATACGCCAGCACATACAGGCGATAAAGCTGCTCATACACGCGCCGAGAAACGCCGCAAGAACACACAGGTAAACCGTTATAAACGGCGAAGCATAAAGCATGGCCTTTCTCCTTTCGGGCAGAGTGACGATGCGGAGCCGTTTTTCCGGCTCCGCATCGGGTTTGTTTTTGATTATTTTGTATGAGATGAAATATATTCAACTATATCGTTTACCGTAATAAACGCATGAATTTCGTCTTCTTCGATATCTATATCATATTCCTCCATAAGCCTGCCGCCAAGCTCATAAAGCTCAAGCGAGCTTATTCCGAGATCCGCTTCGAGATTTGCTTCGGGAGTTATCTGATCTTCCGGTATCGAAAGTGTCTCCATCATAATTGATTTTATTTCGTCAAACATTGTATTGCTCTCTTTCCCGGCTCCTGCCGAATAAAAATAATTATTTTACCTTATACCGCATTATCTTTCTCGACGTTGTTTTCTCGAATTCCGTTTCTCTTATCTCAACGTTGGGGATATGCTTGAAAATAGGAAGCTTTTTGTTTACGTTATCGACTTCCTCGCGTATTTTGGCTTCTATTTCTTCTTTTGAAGCGCCCTCGAATTTATCGTAATCGGGATAGCATATTGCCCATATCGACGTTTCGTCCGCTTCGTTCTTTCTGCCGACAACAACGCACTCCGCTATATATTCGCTCTGACCGAGATATTCCTCAAGCTCTTCGGGGAATATATTCTTTCCGTTTGAAAGAATGATAACGTTTTTCTTTCTTCCCGTGATGAATATAAAATCATCGTCGTCGATATAGCCTATATCGCCCGTCCTGAACCAGCCGTCCTCGGTGAAGGCTTCGGCTGTGGCTTCCGGATTTTTGTAGTAGCCTTTCATTACGGCGTCGCCGCGCGTGACAATCTCGCCCGTTTCGTCCTCGGGAGAAGCCTTATCGATTCTCACCTCCATATGCGGAACTCTCATTCCGCAGGAATGGTGCTTGCGCCAATGCATAGGGTTCGCCGCGACAAGAGGCGAGCATTCCGTAATTCCGTAGCCCTCGCATATTTTTATGCCGAAGGCGTCAAAGTCGTTTATAAGCTCTGCGCGGAGCGGAGCGCCGCCGCAAACGATATACTGAAGTCTGCCGCCGAACGCGTCAAGAATATCCTTGAATATTTTTCTGCGGCGGTCTATGCCTGCTTTGCGGAGCGCATTTGAAATTTTTATCGCCGTTTTTACGGTTTTGGTCTTGCCCTTCTTTGCTATCTCCGCCCAGATTCTCTTGTGCATTGTTTCAACATAAAGCGGAACAAGCACAAGCGCCGTCGGCTGATATTTCGCAAAGTTGCGCATTGTGTTCTTTATGGAATCGTTTATAACGGTTGTTGCGCCCGTGTTGGGAAGCGCAAGCTGCGCGCAGGTAAACTCATATGCGTGATGGAAAGGAAGAACGGAAACATATCTGTCATCCTTTGCGCAGCCCATTATGGCGCAGGAATCGAGCGTCGCCGTGACAAGATTTCTCTGAGAAAGCATAACGCCCTTGCTTGTTCCCGTTGTGCCGGATGTAAAGAGTATAGCGCAGGTTTTGTCCAGATCCACCGCGTGATTTTCAGCCGTCCGATCGCCGCCGTCATACGCCTTTTTGCCGAGCTCGTAAAAATCGGCAAAGCGCATAAATCTTTTGTCGTCGGGGAAATCGTCGCCCGCGTAATCAAAGCATATGAAATATTTTACGTCACGGAGCTGATCCTTTACTTCCGCAACCTTATGATGAACAGACGAGGTGTAGAATACAACGTCGGTTTCGCAAAGCACCGTAAAGCCGGCAAACTGCTCCGCCGGAATGTCCTTGTCAAGCGGAACGATGATTCCGCCCACGGATATCGTCGCTATATATGCCGCCGCATAGTCGGGGTGAGATTCGCCCGACACAACGCACGTCGGCTCGGTAATGCCGAGAGCCGTAAGTCCCGACGAAATATAATTTACATGGTCGAGCATATCGCGGTAGGTTACCACCGCTTCCTCTTTTGTAATTTTATCCTTATAAATGTATCTTTCCTTGTCTCCGTATCTTTCCGCCTGCTTTACAACGCCGTCATACAGCGAGTCCATACCGTAAACCGTATGTGTCGGTTGCGTTTTTTTCATTAAATCTACTCCTTCCCGTTTGCTGCTGTCAGGTCGTTTCTTATATTGATTATATTATACTTATTTTCAACAAATACGATTATATATAAAAAGAAAGTTTTTGTCAAGTTTTTTCGCTTATGTTCCGCGGCGGAAATTTTCATGTCCGCGTAAAATTTGCTATTGATTTTTTTATTTTTTGTGTTATAATTGAAAATGTCCGTGCCGATGTGATGGAATTGGCAGACTTGACAGACTCAAAATCTGTTGCCTTCACGGGCGTGCGGGTTCGACCCCCGCCATCGGCACCACGAAGAAAATCAGCGGTTTGATACAATTGTATCAGACCGTTTTTTCTTTGCGCCGTCACAATAATTCCGAAAAAGTCGAAGCGCTTTGCAGAAAATCTCAAAGGAAAAGAGCGCCCGCACAGGCGCGAAAATGCACATAACGGGCGCGAAAATCCGCGTCAATTTCGTATTTATTGCCATTGACTTTTTCTGCGCGGAACACTATAATCAAGAAAAAACAAAACAGAAGGCTTACATTATGAAGACAAAAGATATGACGGTCGGCAATTCTTTTCTGATTTTGCTGTCGTTTTCTATCCCGATGATATTATCCGTTACGCTGCAGCAGCTGTATAATTTAGCCGATAATTTCATTGCCGGACATTTTATTGAATCCGTTGACAGCTTTGACGCTGTCGGAATTGTGTATCCGATTACGGTGGTGTTTCTTGACATAGCCGTCGGGTTCGGCGTAGGATGCGGCGTTGTGAGCGCCAAATATTTCGGCGCAAAAAATTATACGTCGCTGAAGAAAACCTATAAAATAGGACTTATCGGCACGCTGGTGCTCGGGCTGATAACAACGGTCATCGGGTTTGCGGTTATTTATCCTTTGCTTAAAGGAATGATAAACAGCAGCGACGGCGAGGGCTGCTTTAACGAAGCGCTTAGCTATATGCTGATTTATATCGCAGGCGTTATTTTTTTGTTTATATACAACTATTCGATGTATATGTTTCAATCGTTCGGAAACTCAAAAACTCCGCTTTACTTCCTGATTTTTTCGACTGTTCTCAATGTCGGACTCGATCTGCTCTTTGTTGTTCCGATTAAAATGGGCAGCGCCGGACTTGCTCTCGGCACGATTATTTCCGAGGGTATTGCGGCTGTTCTTTCCCTGCTTGTGCTGATGAAAAGCATAAATAAGCTTGACGATGAAAAGGTAAATGGCTTTGACAAGCCTATCTTCAAGGAGATAATTTCAATAGCCGTTCCGAGTATTCTGCAGGGCTTGTTTATCTCTGTCGGAGGCGTGCTGATAACCGGAATTCTGACGTCGGTCGGAGGAAATTACGTCGCCGGAGGATATTCGGCAGCTTATAAAATATGCTATATCGCAATAAATATATTTACGGTTTTGTGCAACGCATTGTCGAATTTCGTTTCTCAGAACGTAGGCGCAAAGAAATACGAGCGGCTTGCCGAAGGTTATTTTTCAACGTTTCTGCTGTGTCTGATCTTCTGCGTATCGGCTACGGTTCTGATTCTTCCCTTCAAGGAATTCTGGGTTGAAATCTTTCTGTCAAATAAAGACGACGCAAACGTAGATCTTATTATCAATTCCGGCAAATTATTTATTTCCTGTGTTGTTCCGTTCTTTATTTTCATCGCCGTGAAAATACCTCTCGACGGAATACTCAAAGGCTCTACGGATATGCTCGGCTTTACACTGGGAACATCGTTTGACCTTGTTATAAGAGTTGTCGGAGCGTTTATTCTCGGCAGACTTTTCGGATATGAGGGAATCTTTTTTGCGTGGCCGCTCGGCTGGGGCGTCGGTATGATAATATCCGTCATTATGTTCTTTTCGGGCAGATGGAAAAGAAAGTGCAGCTACCCCTCGGATATGAAATTCAGGCTGAATTCAAAAGCGGAAACGGTTGAATTACAAGAAATATAAACCAAAAGCGGAGCCGACGGCTCCGCTTTTGGTTTTTAATGCTTACTGCTTATTTACTTTTATATTTGAAAAATTCTTTACGTCGCACTGACCGTATGTGTCGTCGCCCGTTGAAAGAAGTCTGCCCGAGCGCGTAAGTCCTATCGTGTGGTTTCTGCCCGCCGCGATAGCCACAACGTCCTGCCATTCGGAAACGTTGCACTGACCGTAGCCGTTGTATCCCACGGCAATAACCTTTCCGTTTGCAAGAAGTCCCACGCTGTGATAGTTTCCTGCCGCAACGGCTTTTACGTTCTGCCAGCGCGATACCTCGCACTGATCGTTTGCGTTATTGCCCACGGCAACACAGCTTCCGTCCGATTTGAGTCCGAGCGTATGAAGTCCGCCCGACGCCACGGCACATATGCTTCCCCAGCGGATTCCGCCCCACTGACCGTCCGTATTTGCGCCGACAGCCACTATCGTTCCGTCCGCGCGCAGACCGACCGTATAGTTGTAGCCTGCCGATATCGCGATTATTCCTGCCCAGTCCGAAACGTTGCACTGACCGTATGTATTGTCGCCGGCGGCAACGCATGTTCCGTTTTCAAGCAGTCCCACCGTGTGTCCGACGCCGGCTGATATCGCGCAGACATTGCGCCACGCTCCGACATCGCACTGACCGTAGCCGGAATATCCTGTGGCGACGCACGTTCCGTTTGAGAGAAGTCCCACGGTGTGATGGTTTCCTGCGGCGACCGCCGCAACCGACGTCCACGAAGAAACATTGCACTGACCGTATGTTCCGTAGCCCGCGGCAAGCACCTTGCCGACCTCGGTCACGGCGACGGTATGAAGTCCGCCTGCGGCTATCGTTGAGGACGAGGGAGCAAGGAACCTTGTTACCGAATTTTCACGGCGGTTGACCTTTATCATATCGATGCTTGACGTTGTATAGAAAGCCGACTCGGCTTCTTTTTTAACCGAGGACACCGGAGGAATATCCGTTATCAGAGTATCGGAATCTATTCTGTCGGCGGAGTTGGAAAATACCGACGTCATCGTCCCGAGAGATCTGTCAGTGTCTATATCTATCGTTCCCTTGGAGGAGGAAAGCTCCTGCGAAGAATATTGCGGATTTACCTTGCGTTCCGCGGTGGTTATGCCCATTGCCTCCGTTTTTTCCGTGTCGGAGACCGGCGGCTGAGCGCGGCGCTGACCTCTTGCCGCGGGAGAATATTTATCCATGGGAGAAGCGTATCTGCTGCTTTTTTCAATGGAAGCAACCCTCTCCGAAAGTGCGCGCAGCTTGCGGTTTTCGGCTTCGAGCGCTTCCGCCGCGCTTCCGGCAAGGAAAAGAGGTATCATAAGCATTATCGAAATAATCGCATATATCAGGAAAACTCCGGCAAAGAAAAGATTTCCCTCGCTGAAATGCTTGAGAGCGGCGGCAAGTCCCGTTATCGCTCCCGCTATGCCGACTGCAACGGCTATGATTTTAATTCTTCTGCCCAGATTTTCCAACATGATTTTTTGTCCTTTCCATTCCTTTATTTTACGTTCCGGAATTGCTTATAAAAGAGTAAATATTTTCAATAATCACCTTATATGCCGCGCTTGTAAGGTGCATATATTCGTCATTTTGATAAATCCTTTTAAGATATCCGTCGCTGTCCGTAAGCAGACGGTGAGTATCTATATACGGAACACCGTAATTTTCGCAGACCTGCCGTATCCAGCCGTTAGCCTCGGTCACAGCCTGCTTTGAAAGCTTGTCATAATGGCGCACGGACTTATCCGAAAGCGGAAGTATCGACTGCACGAACAATCGCGTATCGGGACTGTTTTCCCTTACCGTCGCTATGATGCTTTCATATACGGAAATAAATTTGTCCCTCGGCATAAAGCCCGCTCCGCCGGACACGCCCAGCGTTATCACAAGTATTTTCGGCTGTTTTTCGCGGACGGCGTCCGCAAGCGACACGGCTCTTTCCTCGTCTTCAAAATATATCGGCTTTCCTTCGCACACCGTTCTGAAAAGCACGGTATTTGCCTTACCCGACCATACTCTTTCCGCCGGAATTCCTCCGCGCAGCTTCATATGTGCCGTCGTCGAATCGCCGAAAAATACTATATCGTTTTCACTTAAAGGTGAAACGTTTTCCGCAGCGCAGACGCAAATCGCCGACGCCGCAAATATAATAATCGCCGTTACAAAAGCCAGTGGCTTTTTCAATTTTTATCGCATCCTTTTTATTTCGATTCAAGACGCGAAACCGTTTTTCCGTCGGAGACAAGAACAACGCTGCCCATCTCATCCGTGCGGAAAATGTTTATTCCCATAGCGTTCAGCTTTTCCATTGTTTCATCGTGCGGATGACCGTAGTCGTTGTCCTTTCCGCAGGAGATAAGCGCTATATCGGGGTTCACCGCGTCAAGAAATTCCTGTGAAGAGGAGGTTCTCGAGCCGTGATGCCCGACCTTGAGAACATTGCATTTAAGCTCCGACTTTGAAAACGCACCGAGTATTTCAGCCTCGCTGTCGCTTTCCGCGTCGCCCGTGAACATAAACGACGTATCGCCGTATGTCAGCTTCGTCACTATGCTGTAATCGTTTGCTTCCTTTCCGGAAAGCATCTCGTCCGACGGAGCAAGAATTTTAAGGCTTGCCTCGCCTATATCGAGCGTTTTTCCCACGTCGGAAAAGATAACGTTTATGTCTTGCTTTTCTATCGTTTCAAGAACCTTTGTCCACGTCGCGCTCGAATAATCGCAGTCGGGGATCATTACGTTTCTGACGGTAACGCCCTCAAGCACCTTCTTTGCCGAGCCGATATGGTCATAATGCGGATGAGTAAGGATAAGCAGTTCAAGCTCTTTTATTCCGCACGCCGAAAGATAATCGGTTATGGTATCCGGATTTGTGTTGTTCGGACAGCCCGCGTCTATAAGGATATTCTTTACTGCTTTGCCGTCGGGTATACGCACAAGAAACGAATCCGCCTGCCCGACGTCTATCATATGTACCTGAAGATCGCCTTCTTTTATCTCGGTCACAACGCCGGTTTTTCCGGGCTTTACAAGCCCGAGCGGATCGTCGAATACACCGAAGTACGCTCCCGCGGCTATAATCAGCATAAGCACGATGTATATCAGCTTTTCAAATGATTTTTTCTTGCTTTTTCGTTTCGCCACGGGAATTACCTCTCAATTTATCAGATATACATTTGTATTATAGCAGAATATATTATTTATTACAATAGAAATTCTGCAAAAAATAAATATTTTTTATCACAAAATCTTTGTTTAAGCTGTTGACAACGCAAGAATATTGTGATAGAATATTCAGGCACTTAAAAAATACGCGCCCATAGCTCAGCGGATAGAGTGCCCGGCTACGAACCGGTAGGTCGAGGGTTCGAATCCCCCTGGGCGCGCCAAAAGAAAGAGGACACCGACGGTGTCCTCTTTCTTTTGGCAAGGGGGATTCGAACGGAGCGGTAGTGAATGACAGCCTTTAATAGGCTGTCAGAGCCGCGACGACCGAGCAGGCGTCGAGCCTGCGAGAATTCGAATCCCCCCCTTTTTATAATCCGAACAAATCACTCCGGAGCGCATTTCACTTCCTCTCAAATTTCATCTTCCCTCCCTCCGCGCGAGCGAAAATCGCAGCCGGAGCGCAAAGCCTGCCGCAGACTATTTCTTCGGAAAGTGCGTCCTCCACAAGTCTTGTCACGGCGCGGCGAAGCGGTCTTGCGCCGTAAATATCGCTTTTGCCTTCGCCTGCTATAAGCTTTACGGCGCTCCCGTCAAACGAAAGCGTTATGCCGATACCTGCGGCTCTTTCCGCCGCCTTTGAAAGCAGTCTTTTCGCAATCTCCTCCGTATCCTTTTCGGAAAGGCGCGAAAAAACTATTATTTCGTCCACGCGGTTGAGAAATTCCGCTCTGAACACGTCGCGAAGCGCTTTTGTCGCGACGTTTTTCTCACGCTTTTCAATATTTTCGGCGGATACAAAGCCTGCCGTTTTTCTCTCCCCCGACGCACCGAGATTTGACGTCATTATAATAACGGTATTGCGGAAATCCGCGCGTCGCCCGTGCGAATCCGTAAGATGCCCGTCCTCAAGTATCTGCAAAAGCAGATCGAAAACGTCGGGATGGGCTTTTTCCATTTCGTCGAAAAGCAAAATGCTGTAAGGCTTCCGCCGCACACATTCGGTAAGCGTTCCTCCGTCGTCGTAGCCGACATATCCCGGCGGCGAGCCGATAAGCTTTGCCACGCTGTGCTTTTCCATATATTCCGACATATCGAAGCGCAGAAGCGCCCGCTCCGAGCCGAAAAGCGCTTGTGCAAGCGCTTTTGCAAGCTCGGTCTTTCCCACGCCGGTAGGGCCTGTGAATATCAGCGAGCATATCGGTCTGTCCGGATTTGAAAGTCCCGTTCTGCCGCGTCTTATCGCGCGGCAAAGCGACTCCACCGCCTCGCGCTGACCGACAACCCGCTTTTCTATTTCATCCTCGAGCCGAGCCAATTTCTGCGCATCGTCCTCAAGCATACGCCGCACGGGGATATTTGTCCACGCCCACAGAATTTCCGCTATGTCGTCCTCCGTTACACGCGGAGGAGAGGTAAGACGGCGAGCCTCGCTTTCGCGGCGCATGGCGGAAAGCTCCTCTCGCTTTGCCACTATTTCTCCGCGAAGCTCGGCGGCAAACGAAAAATCTCTGTCCATAACGGCGCACTCACGCCGCATACAGAGTCCGCGCACCTCGTTTTCAAGCTCCTTCTGCCTTTGCGGCGGCTCGGACGACGCTATGCTTTTCTTCGATGAAGCCTCGTCTATAAGATCTATCGCCTTGTCGGGCAGAAATCTGTCCGGCAGATATCTTTTTGAAAGTCTTACCGCAGCCGTTATCGCCCCGTCGGTTATGGTCACCCTGTGATGCGCCTGATACTGCGGACGTAGCGCACGCAGAATCTGCTCCGTCTTTTTTTCGTCCGGCTCATCGACAAGCACGGGGTGAAACCGCCTTTCGAGCGCGGGATCCTTTTCTATGTGTTTTCTGTATTCCTGCGAGGTTGTTGCGCCTATCACGCGAAGCTCTCCCCTTGCAAGCAGTGGCTTTAAGATATTCGCCGCGTCCACCGCGCCCTCCGCCGCGCCCGCTCCGACTATCGTGTGAAGCTCGTCTATGAAAAGTATCGTGTTATGATTTTTCATAACCTCGTCGGTAAGACGCTTCAGCCGTTCTTCAAATTCGCCTCTGTATTTCGCTCCGGCTATCATCGCACCTATATCTACCGAAAGCACCGTCTTCCCGAGCAGATTTTCCGGCACCTCGCCCGATACTATCCGCTGACAAAGCCCCTCGACAACAGCCGTTTTTCCTACGCCCGGCTCACCCACAAGACACGGATTGTTCTTCGTTTTACGACCGAGTATTCTTATTACGCGCTCGGTTTCGGCATCTCTGCCGACAACCGCCGGCAGATTTCCTTTCCGTGCCGCTTCCGTGAGATCCGCTCCGAAAAGAGTCAGGCTGTTTTCCTGCTCCTGCCCGTATCTTCCCTTTTCGTCGCGGGGCTTTGTTTCGTCGCCCGTCTCCGAAAGAAACGTCATTATATCGTTTCGTATTTCACCCACGCCCGCGCTCTGAGCTATTATAAGCCTTACCGCCGCCGATTCTCTTTCCCGCAGCAGTGCAAGCAGCAGATGCTCTGTCCCGACCCTTCCGTCCCTGCACTTCGCCGCTTCCTTTGCCGCCGATTCTATCACCGTACGGAGTCCCGGCGTCATATCGCGGCTTCCGGGCGAAACATCGCACGATGCGCCTTCTCCTGCAAGCGCCTTCGTCTGCGCGTAGGTTATATCGTGAACGCGGAGTATATTCGCGGCGACACAGCTTCCGTCATATAAAAGTCCGAGCAGCAGATGCTCTGTCCCGACGTATGCCCTGCAAAGCTCCGCGGCTTCCTCCTCCGCCCGTGTAAGAGCGGATTCCGCGGCTTCCGTAAGTCCCTTCTGCATATAGATCACCCCCTGTTTATCTCTTCAGGAGATTATATTCCCGTAATTTATGTTTTACCCAAAAAAGAGAAAAATCACGTTGTCATGCGCTTGTTTTATTTTTTATACTTATGTATAAATAAAATATTTTTCTCTTTTTTCGGCAAAGAACTTGTCACAAAAGGTTTTTTGTTGTAGAATATAGTAAAATGTGTAAAGGAGCTTTTTCTGCAATGCTTTCAAAGGTTTTCAGCGCAGGACTTACAGGTATAGACGGGTACATAGTCACAGTTGAATGTGACGCGCAGAACCGTCTGCCCGATTTTGAAATAGTGGGACTTCCCGACGCGGCGATAAAAGAGGCAAAGGAAAGAATACGCGCGGCGTTTGTCAACAGCGGATTTTTCTTTCCGGACGCGGACATAACGCTCAATCTCGCGCCGGCGGACAAGAAAAAGGAAGGCTCGGCATACGATCTTGCGATGCTCCTTTCGATAATGAAATGCGCGGGAGAGCTTGGCGAAATCGACATATCCGACGCGTGCTTTTCGGGTGAGCTTTCCCTTTCGGGAGAGGTGCGCCCCGTATGCGGTGCGCTTTCCATGTGCATAGCCGCACGCGACGCAAAGCTCAGACGTTTTTTCGTCGCCGCGGAAAATGCCGGAGAAGCGGCTGTCGTCGACAATATAGAAGTATATCCCGTAAAGGATGTACGTTCGCTTGTGGCGCATCTTACGGGCGGAGAAAAAATCGTACCGCTGCGTTATGACGGCGCGGCGTTTGCTTCAAAGCATCACTATGACGGGCTTGATTTTGCCGACGTCAAAGGTCAGGAGCAGGCAAAGCGCGCGCTTGAAATTGCGTGCGCCGGCGGTCACAACGTGCTTCTGATAGGCCCTCCCGGGACGGGAAAAAGCATGCTTGCAAAGCGCATACCTACCATTCTTCCCGATATGACGTTTGAAGAATCCATAGAAACGACAAAAATACATTCCGTTGCGGGAACGCTTCCGAGCGGAGCTTCGCTTATGACCGAGCGCCCGTTCCGTTCGCCGCATCATACCATGTCGAGCGCGGGACTTGCCGGCGGAGGCAGAATTCCCATGCCGGGCGAAATATCGCTTGCGCACAACGGCGTGCTTTTCCTTGACGAGCTTCCCGAATTTTCGCGCGATTCGATGGAGGTTCTGCGTCAGCCGCTCGAAGACAGGCGCGTTACGATAACCCGTGTGAGCGGCAAGCTTACCTTCCCGTCCGATTTTATGCTCGTCTGCGCGATGAACCCCTGCAAGTGCGGCTATTACGGTCACCCGACAAAGCCCTGCACCTGCTCGCCGTCGGATATAAAAAAGTATCTTTCCAAAATAAGCGGTCCTTTGCTCGACAGAATTGATATTCAGGTTGAAATGCCGTCGCTTTCATACAGCGAGGTTTCCGAAAGCTCCGCCTCCACCGTAACGTCGGCTATGATAGCGGAAAGGGTAAATCGCGCCCGCGCTTTTGCCGCAAAGCGTGCACAAGGAGAAAAAAATCTCTTCTGCAACTCTCAGCTCACCCCCGCGCAAATAAGAAAATTCTGCGTAATGGACGAGCCGGCAAAGGAGCTTCTCAAAAAAGCGTTCGATCGTCTCGGACTTTCGGCAAGAGGCTATGACCGTATTCTCCGCGTGGCGCGCACCGTCGCCGACCTCGCGGAAAGCGATATCATCCGCGCGCCGCACATCGCCGAAGCCATACAGTTCCGCAGTCTGGACAGAAAATATTTTAATTAAAACCAAAAAATCCGCCTGACAGGCGGATTTTTTGTTTTATACATCAGTATTATTTATCTTCTCAGCTTTTGACTTCTTATGTCATTGCCCTCGAAAACGCAGATTCCGAATTCGCCGAGCAGGCGCGAGGTTATGCGTTCCGAATATCTTTCAAGCAATTCGTTTTTACCAACGTTCGTGCTGATTATCATACTCTTTTCGGACACAAGCCGCGCGTTGAGCAGATTATAAAGGCACGCGACCGTAAACTGACTCGGCATTTCCGTGCCGAGATCGTCTATTATAAGAAGGTCGCAGTTAAAATATCTCGACGTGTCGGGAATGACGGCGTCATAGCGTGAAAATTTCTCTTTTTCAAAATCTGAGAAAATGTTCTGCGCGCTTTCGTAAACGACCTCATAGCCCTTTTCTATAACCTCCTTTGCTATCGCGGAGGAAAGATGCGTCTTACCGAGACCCGTTTTGCCAATGAAAAGCAGATTATGCATTTTGCCGTCAAAGCCGTCGGAATATGCACGGCATATGCGAAGCACGGCTTCCATTGTTTCGCGTGAAGAACCCAAATAAAAGCTGAGGTCAAAGGTGTCGAAATTCTGTTTTCCGACAAGCTTTTTCGCGCCGGAATATTCAAGTCCGACCTCCGTAAGCGCTTTTTTCAGACAGCGGCACATATTGCCGTCCTCGGTATAGCCGCGGTCGCGGCAAAGCTCGCAATCGTAGTGAACGTCGTCATAATCGGCTGGATATCCCTTTGAAGCGAGCAGGCTCGCACGGACGGAAAGCAGGGTTTCGTTGTCCTTTCTGAGCCTTGCGATTTTTTCGTCAAGTCCGTTTCCGCCGTCGAGCGCGGCAAAAAGAATCTTCACTCCCGTTTCCGAAAGCGCGTCGTCTATCCGCGCGATATCGGGAAATTTTTCGTCAAGCTCGCGACGTTTTTCCTCCGCCCTCTGCTGTGCAAGCAGATTTTTCGAGCGGTATTCGCGTATTATGTTTCTGCGGGTTTCTTCGTAAGTCATCTCGTCGTCTCTTTCCGTTTATTTTCGCTTTCTGCCTTGCCGCGCATAACGGCAAGATCAAAAAATTCTCCGAGATCGAAGCTCGGCTCTTCTGCGCTTTTTCCGCCTTTCCCTTTTCCCTGAGAAATAAAGCTTTTCTGCTTTGCGTCCTCAACTGTTTTTACGCCTGCGTCGTGCCAGTTTTTCAGTATCTTGTTTTCGTAAGACATCTTCGGGAAATTTATATTTTTCATCATTTCCTCATAGCCCGCCTCGACAAGCTCCGCACCCACGTCCCATTCGGACGTCCACGCGCGCAGATATTCCTTTTCGGTTGCGGTCAGCGCTCTGTCACCCATTCCGTAAAGCCTGCGGACAACAAACTCAAGCTCGCCGCGACGGCTTTCGTCGATAAAATATTTTTCAAGCTTTGTCGTGCTGTCTATTCCTCTGTCGAAAAGATTCAATGCCGTTTTTTCAAAATACCGCACCGAATCGTGTCCCTGTCTTTTGCAGTAGGAGCAAAGCAGAAGTATGTATTCGCAGTCAAGCCGCAGATGATCGTACAGATATATAAACACCCCGTATTCCGCCGTTCCGAAAACCTTGCCGAATATCGTCTGACATTTTTCAACCGTCGTTTTAAGCATCGGATTTTCCGCGCAGATGCGTTCGATTTCGGCGCCGCTCATGGTATAAGGCTTCGGCGTCGGAGCTTTTGTCGTCACGGCTTTTACCGGCGCGCTCTGCTCTCCGTCCGACGATGTGATAATTCCGGCTCCGCGCCAGAAAGCTATCGACGCCGCAGCTTCGGCGTCGGTGATTCCGCATACCGAGGCTGCGGAGGAAACGCTTTCTGCGGAGCCATCGGTCAGAGCCAGAAGCACGGCAAGATCGTTTTTTCCGGCGCTTTTTATGTATTTTCTGACGTCCGACGGAAGCGTCAGCACGGATGTTCCGTAATTGAATTCAATTTTCATTTTTCTTATGCGCCTTTCAGTCAATATTGTAAATTCCGTTTACCTTTCCGAAAAAGAATATATCGGCTTTTTGGGTTTTCAACATGAAATCAGTCATTTTATACATTTGTTTTTCCACATTATCCACACGTTTATCCACAGAAATCATCAGTATTTCCCTGCATTTTCCGTGATTTTCAAGCGCAGGTCACAGGTTATTCAAAAATTTTTCAACAGCCTGTGGAAAACCTTGCAATCGGGTTTTAAGGTAAATATCTCTGTCACGCGTCCTCAAACCGTGCCGCCTCGGCATTGAGCGAAAGCGGCGCGAAGCTGCCTTTTTCATATTCAAAACAGCCCGCGGCGGCTATCATGACGGCGTTATCGCCGCAGTATTTCTTTTCGGGATAATAGAGCGGAAGTCCTTTCGATTTACACAGCTTTTCAAGCTCCTCGCGCAGATGCGAATTTGCCGCAACTCCTCCGGCAAGCGCCACTCCCGTGATGTCGGGATTGCGCTCCGTCGCAAGCGAAAGCTTTGTCGATACCGAGCTTACAGCCGCGCGGCAAAAGCTTGCCGCCACGTCGACACAATTGAGCTTTTCGCCCTTTTGCGCCGTCATATTTATATAATTGAGCACAGCCGTTTTTATCCCCGAAAACGAAAAATCAAGCGAGTCGTCGCGGATTGCCGCCGAAGGAAAAGGTATTACGGGCTTTCCCTCGTATGCGAGCCTGTCCATAGCGGCACCGCCGGGATACGGCATTCCCATAACCCTTGCCACTTTATCGAACGCCTCGCCCATCGCGTCGTCTCTCGTGCCGCCGATAACGGTGTGACTGTCATAATCGTTTACCCTGACTATCGATGTATGCCCTCCCGACGCGACAAACGCTATGTACGGAGGCGTGGGTCGGTTTTCCGAAATATAATTTGCCGCGATATGACCTTTTATGTGGTCAACGGCGACAAGCGGCTTTCCGTTTGCGTAGGCAAGTCCCTTTGCGAAATTCACGCCGACAAGCAGCGCCCCGATAAGCCCGGGATACGCCGTCACGGCTATCGCGTCAAGCTCTTTTACGGATATCCCCGCCTCGCTCAGAGCGTCCGACGTTATTTTGGATATTATTTCGCAATGCGCTCTGCTCGCGATTTCGGGAACGACTCCGCCGTAGCGCGCGTGCATTTCTATCTGCGAAGCGACCTTGTCCGAAAGCACGGTAAACCTGCCGTCGTTATATTCAAGGACGGCGGCAGCGGTTTCGTCGCAGGAGCTTTCTATTCCGAGTATTTTCAATTTTTCTCCTCTCCGACGGAAAGCGTGTAAAGCACGGCGTCGTCCGTCGGACATTTATAATAGTCTTTTCTTTTGCCGACCTCGGCAAAGCCGAGCTTTTCGTAAAGCGCGCGCGCCGAGGTATTATGCTCTCTCACTTCAAGATACACAAAGCGCCCGTCCCTTTGCTTTGCACGCTTTACAAGCTCGTCTATAAGCGCCGTGCCGACTCCGCGCCTGCGGAATTTTTCCGCCGTCGCTATATCGAGCAGATGACATTCGTCAAGGACGTGAAACGCCATGAGAAAGCCGGCAAAAGCGTCGTCAACGTAAGCGCACAGACACGAAAAATCCTCGCGTGAGCGCGCTTTTTCGTATTCTTCAAGCTCCCACGGGGACGAAAAGCAGAGCTTTTCCAGCTCTGCCGCCTGCCTTGCGCCGACAGAGTCCATATCGCGCACGACGGTATTTTCCGTCATACCGCTCTGCTCGGCTGAGCTTCGACCGCGTCTGCGACGGCGCCCATAAAGTCGCCCTCGAACAGCTCTATGACCCCCTTGTCGCACTGAGAGGCAAGCTCGGGATTTATCGGTATTTTTGCAAGAACGGGAATCCCGAATTCCTTTGCCGTTTCTTCCGTGCGGCTCTTGCCGAATATCTCTATCTTCTTTTTGCAGTCGGGACACTGAACATAGCTCATATTTTCAACTATTCCGATTATCGGAATGTTCATAAGCTTCGCCATATTCACCGCTTTTGAAACTATCATCGAAACAAGATCCTGCGGACTTGTGACTATGATTATTCCGTCCACGGGTATCGACTGGAATATCGTAAGCGGAACGTCGCCCGTTCCGGGAGGACAGTCGATAACCATAACGTCAATATCGCCCCAGATAACGTCCGTCCAGAACTGCTTTACCATTCCGGCGATAACCGGACCTCTCCACAGCACGGGAGAAGTGACGTCCTCCAGAAGCAGGTTGACGCTCACCGTCTCTATTCCGGTCGTGGTTTTCATGGGCATTATTCCGCCGAGCGGAGCCGCCTCGCAAAGTCCCTTAAGTCCGAAAGCCTTCGGTATCGAAGGACCTGTGATATCCGCGTCCATTACCGCAACCTTAAGCTCTCTGCGGTGAAGCTCCACGGCGAGCATGGAAGAAACAAGCGTTTTCCCCACGCCGCCTTTGCCGCTTACCACAGCTACGGTTTTCTTTATTCTGCTGAGTTCGTTCGTCTTTTCAAATGTCGGAGCTCCGCCCTTTTTCGATGAGCAGTTCTGCGAGCAGGACGAACAATCGTGTGTGCAACCTTCTGCCATTGTAAATTACCTTCTTTTCGATTTTTATTGACAGCGGCTGTGTTTTTGATTTTATATTCTTGTATAACAAAGCCGCATGTTTACTTTTTTATATCACTCTGAACTCAAAGAAGTCCTTTGTGTTGTTGTAGCAAATATCGCAGATCATCTGCGCGAGAGCGTCAACGTCAAGCGGATATTCGCCTCTTTCGACGTAGCCTCCGATAACCGAGCAAAGCACTCTGCGGAAGTATTCGTGGCGTGTGTACGAAAGGAAGCTGCGCGAGTCCGTCGTCATTCCGACGAACTTTCCGAGCGCGGACTGCGCGGCAAGCGTTGTAAGCTGAGCGCGCATACCGTCTATATGGTCGTTGAACCACCAAGCGCTGCCCTGCTGCATTTTCGGCATGCAGGGTAAGCCCTCCATTTCGTCGCCCGTGCGCTGAAAACAGCCGACAAGCGCCGCGACCGCCGTATTTTCCGCAGGATTGAGCGAGTACACAATCGTTTTCGGAAGTATCGCCTCGTCCTCAAGCGCGCCGAGCATCGCCGCAAGCGAAGCTATCCTGCCGCTGCCGCCGTGAATAGTATCGTAGCCGGCGTCCGCGCCGAGCGTTCTGAACATTGCGGGGCTTACGTTTCTGAGTGCGCCGAAGTGAATCTGCATTACCCAGCCGCGCTTTGCATACTGCTTGGCAAGCCTGCGGATAAGCGCGCTTCTGTATATTCTTGCCGTTTCCGCGTCGATTTTTTCACCCGCAACAGCACGACGGAAAACTATATCGGCAACCGATTCCGCCTGAGCCGCCGACACCGAGCCGTCGAAAAGGACGGTATCGTCCATGCCGTGATCCGCCGTGCGACAGCCGAGAACGTCAAAATATTCTATTCTCTTTTCAAGCACGTCGCACAGAGCGGCAAAATCCTTTATCTCAATGCCCGAGCATTCCGAAAATTTCTTTATATAAGGAGCAAATTCCGCACGCTCCGGATAAAGCGATTTGTCGGGGCGGAACGCCGGAAGCACGGGAATATCAAAGCTCTGATCCTCGCGCACGGCGATATGGTTTTCAAGATTTTCCGTAAGATCGTTTGTCGTGCATATGAGCTTCACGTTTGACATTTTCATTATTCCGCGCGCGCTCATATCCGGCTCGGCAAGCCTTTCCTTTGTAAGATTCCATACCTGCTCGCAGGTGTCGGGAGAAAGAATTCCCTCGAACCCGAAATAGCGGCGAAGCTCAAGGTGCGACCAGTGATAGAGCGGATTTCCGATAAGCGACGGCATCGCCGAGCAATAAGCCTCAAATTTATCGTAGTCCGAAGCGTCGCCCGTGATAAGCCTTTCGCTTATTCCGCAGGAACGCATCGCTCTCCACTTGTAGTGGTCGGCTCCGAGCCAGAGCTCCGTTATGTTTTTATAACGCTTGTCCGAAGCTATATCGGCGGCGTCTATATGACAATGGTAGTCGATTATAGGCAAATTCGCCGCATAGGTGTGATAAAGCATCTGCGCCACGTCCGAATCAAGCAAAAAATCGTCGTCCATAAATTTATTCATAGCCGTTCTCCCGTGAAAATATTCTTTTTTTCCGCCAAAGACGGATTTCAAAATAAATTATACAATAAAATCTTTACAAATGCAATAAAATATCATATAATTTAATCACAAAAAATTTGCGGGCCTTCAAAGCC
>CAVKJG010000024.1:0-29621 GCA_963656825.1 Sphaerochaetaceae bacterium | reverse complement strand
GCGACTTTGTTTATTGCGAAAATGAATTTTTTCTTTTAAGTCGCTGAAAAAAACGACAACATCGGCACGGAAACGGGAAGGCGATACCTCCGTGCGTAAAATAAAAACCATCGCCGGAAAACGAGGCAAAAAGATGACAAAAAGCACAGCTAATCACAACGCAAGACCGGAGCTTCCGAAAGAGGACGCCGCTCTTTACCGTCTTTTCGCGGTAATAGCGTACGCAATAATAGGCTTTGCGGCTATTATTACGGTCGGCAAAAACGAAGGGAAATGCACCGGGGTATTCGCAAATACGTTTTATATCGTCGGAATGCTCGCCTTGTTTGCGGCTTTGGTTTTCGGAGCGGTTTACGGCAAAATAAAAAATATAAAGGGAAGAGCGTTTTCTCTTGCCGGAGTATGCGCGTCGGCTGCGCCGCTCGTGCTTTCTTTCGCGCTTTACAATGAGCTTACAAGAGCAAATGTAAAGATAAAATTTGCGTTTATTGCAATTATATTTATCCTTTTCATAGACAATCTTTGTCCGAAGATATACACGTATGTTTCCGGCGCGGCGATAATATGCGCGGCATCGGTATATTATCTTTCCGTGCCGATGGGAACGTTTACGGGAAGCGCGGTGAGAGTGCTTGACGTTATCCTCAAGGTGCTTTCGTACCCAATAGCTTTTCTTGTTCCAGTTTTTACGGTATATGCTATGATAGAATCCCGAAAACACGACGGAAAGTTCAGACTCGGCAAGATAAAGCTCCGCTTTTCAAAGGACAAGACCGTTTCGGCGGGACTTGTCGTGCTTATGGCAGCGCTTTTTGTTTCTGCCGTGATTGTGCTTGTATGGCCTGCACTTTTGCTCACTTGTCAGGTGGCTGTTGCCGTTATATTTGCAATTCTTGGTATAATGTGCACCATCAAAATATTATAATTTTAGATAAATTCACAAAAAAACTATTGAAATTCTACAAAAAGTGCGCTAAAATATAGATACAGATTTATATTTGTTGGATTTTGCATATAATAAGCACGATCCAAAGGAGAGGAAGCAGGACAAATGTCAAGCAGATTGTTTCAGGGCGTAATACATCAGATGAAGGACGCAATAGGGAGAACAATCGGGGTAATAGATGAAAACGGCGCGGTCGTGGCTTGCAGCGATCTTACAAAGATAGGCGAAACGAGAGCCGCCGTCCGCGAGGAGCTTTCATATGTTTCCGATTGTATAAAGCACGGCGGAGTTACTTACCGTCCGCTCGTTTCCGGACCTCATTCCGAGTATATTGTGTTCATTGACGGCGAAGACGCCATGGCTGAGAAAATGTCGCTTGTGCTTGCCGTTGCCCTCAACAGCATAAAGGGCTATCACGATGATAAATACGACAAGGTGTCGTTTATAAAAAACCTGTTGCTTGATAATATTCTTCCGGGCGACATATATGTGAAAAGCAGAGAACTTCATCTTGCGACCGACGTTGAAAGAGTTGTTTTCCTTATAAAAATACTTTCCGGTTCGGAAGCTTCTCCGTATGATATAATTCTCAATCTTTTCCCCAATTCGGGTTCGGATTACGTTATAAGCACGGGCGAAAAGGAAATCGTTCTCGTGCGTGAGCTAAAACAGGGAACGGACAGGAGCGAAGCCGAAAAGACTGCAAAAATGATAGCCGATACTCTTGAAGCGGAGTCTTTTACAAAGGTTTCGATAGGCATAGGCAGCGCAGTGGACAATATGAAGGATATATCGCGCTCCTACCGCGAAGCGCAGGCAGCGCTTGAGGTCGGCAGGGTATTCGATACCGACAAGAGCATAGTAAGCTATGAAAACCTCGGAATAGGAAGGCTTATATATCAGCTTCCGACAACGCTGTGCGAGATGTTCCTGAACGAAGTTTTCCAGAAGGGCAGCATAGAGATGCTTGACAGGGAAACGCTTTCGACAATACAGTGCTTTTTCGACAACAACCTCAACGTTTCGGAAACCTCGAGAAAAATGTTCGTACACAGAAACACCCTTGTGTACCGTCTTGACAAGATAAAGAAAATAACGGGTCTTGACCTCAGAGAGTTCGACAATGCGATAACCTTCAAGGTTGCGTTGATGGTCAGAAGCTACCTCAATTCAAAGACAAACAGATATTGACATCAGTTTCGAGCGATCCCGATTTATCGGGTTCGCTCTATTATATAGTAAGAAATAATCGAAAAAAGGGGAAGGTTTATGTTTAATCCCGAAGAAGACGTAATAAACTCGGACAGCGAAGAAAAATTGCCGAAGGAAGAGCCGGAGGCTCCGGCTGAGGCGGATAAGGAAGCAACGGAAAAAAAGCCCGAGGAGACAACGCCCGAAAAAGCCGGCAAAAAGAAATCTTCGCGCAGGGTAAGTGTCGGACAGACCGTTGTTACGGCGGTACTTGCGGCACTTCTTGCCGCGACGATTGCAGTTCAGGCTACGTTTGTCGTGCTTTCTGACATATATAAGCAAAAAATAACGGCGGCATACGGAAAATCGCTCGATTTTCAGGATATAGCGGAGGTCGCCGATATATTCAAAAACAATTATCTTTACGAAATAGACAAGGACGCATTGAACGAGGATCTTATCCGCGCGTATGTGCTTTTAAGCGGCGACAGATTCGCTCATTATTATTCTGCGGAGGAATGGGCGGCTGAGCTTGCAGCAAGTGCCGGAAGCAGCTTCGGAATAGGAGCCTATGTTGTTTCCGATCCCCAAGGAGCGCTGATAGTTCATCCGATGAAAAATTCTCCTGCCGAAAGCGCGGGACTTCTTGCGGGAGACCTGATTACAGAGGTTGACGGAAAAAGCATCGCCGGATATACTCTGAGCAATGTGACTTCGCTTATTGCCGGAGAATCCGGCACGGAGGTAGTTCTCACGGTCGTTCGCGGCGGGGAGACGCTGACGATTTCTGTAAAGCGCGGAACATATGAGGCGGAAACGATATTCGCTTCGACCGTCACAACCGATAAAGGAAAGTACGGTTATGTCAGAATAACCGAGTTTCTTAGCAAGGAGCTTACCGCCACGCAGTTCAGGGCGGCGGTGAACGGACTTCTCGAAGACGGCTGCGATGGACTTATATTCGACGTCCGCGACAACGGCGGAGGGAAGGTCGATGCGGTTACCGATATGCTCGATTTTCTTCTTCCCGAAGGACCGATAATGCATATAACGGATCTTAACGGAAACGAAACCATCCCCACGATAATGTCGGACGCGTCCGAGATAGATTGTCCGATGGTTGTGCTTACAAACAATAATACGGCATCCGCGGCGGAGCTTTTCACATCGGCGCTCAAAGATTACAACAAAGCGACGATAGTGGGAACAAACACATACGGAAAGGGCTGCGGTCAGAACGGATACTACCTTTCAAACGGCGGAGTGCTTTATGTAACAAACTTCCTCTACAACCCTCCGTATTCCGAAAATTACGATAAGAAGGGCATTTTTCCGGATGTTGAGGTCGAGCTTCCGGAAGAATTCAAAAACACAAGTCTGTTCCTTCTTTCGCCCGAGAACGATACACAGCTTGCGCGCGCGATCGAAGAAATTCAGAAATAAAACAGAACATTATTTAACCACAAGGAGAACATATTAAAATGGCAAAACAGCAGACAGTCACCGAAAGCGGATACAAAAAGATGAAGGACGAGCTTGACTACCTTGTAAACGTAAAACGCAAGGAAGCAGCCGAAAACGTAGGTATAGCAAGAGGCTTCGGAGATCTTTCCGAAAACAGCGAATACGACGAAGCCAAAAACGAGCAGGCAAAAATAGAAGCCAAAATAGAAGAGCTTGAAGAAATCCTCGCGCACGCAAAGGTGATAAGCGACAACGAAATTCAGACCGATACCGTAAACGTAGGTATAACCGTGGTGCTTTACGACGTTGAATACGACGAGGACGTCGAATATACGATCGTAAGCTCAAGAGAAGTAAATCTTGCGCAGGGAAAGATTTCGGATCAGTCGCCGATCGGCAAGGCGCTTGTGGGCGCAAAGGTCGGAGATACGGTTTCGGTTGAAGTTCCCGACGGAATAATGAAGTACAAGGTAAAGTCTTTGAAAAGACAGGAAAACTGAAATAACATCAAAGGAGATATGATATGGCAGAAAACGCAGTAAACCCTTCCACGGCGGAAGAACTTACCGAAGAAAAGCTTAATGAGGTGCTTAAAGTCAGACGCGAAAAGCTTGAAGCGCTTGTTGAGGCGGGAAAAGACCCGTTTGCTATCACAAAATACGACCGCACGCACCACAGCTCCGATATAAAAGAAAATTTTGAAGAGCTTGAAGGCAAAGAGGTTTCGGTTGCCGGCAGACTTATGTCAAAGAGAATAATGGGCAAGGCGTCATTTTGCAACGTTCAGGATCTGAAAGGAAATATTCAGTCCTATGTTGCGCGCGACGCCGTCGGTGAAGACGAGTATTCCGCCTTCAAAAAGCTTGATATAGGCGATATAGTCGGCATAAAGGGAACTGTTTTCAAAACGAAAACGGGCGAAATATCCATTCACGCAACAGACGTTATTCTGCTCGCAAAGAGCCTTCAGGTGCTTCCCGAAAAGTTCCACGGACTTACGAATACCGACCTTCGTTACCGTCAGAGATATGTCGATCTTATTGTCAATCCGGAAGTGCGCGACACGTTTATCAAGCGCTCGAAGATAATAAGCACGATAAGACAGTATCTTGATTCGCTCGGATTTATGGAGGTTGAAACTCCCATGCTTGTCGCAAATGCCGGCGGCGCCGCGGCAAGACCGTTTGAAACGCATTTCAACGCTCTTGACGAGGATCTTAAGCTCCGCATATCGCTCGAGCTTTATTTGAAGAGACTTATCGTAGGAGGACTTGAAAAGGTTTACGAGATAGGAAGAGTGTTCCGTAATGAAGGCCTTGACACACGCCACAATCCTGAATTTACACTCATGGAGCTTTATCAGGCATATACGGATTACAGCGGTATGATGGAGCTTACCGAAAACCTTTATCGTCACGTTGCACAGACGGTTCTCGGAACGACCAAAATAACATATAACGGCGTTGAAATGGATCTCGGCAAGCCTTTTGAAAGAATTACGATGATCGACGCGGTAAAGAAATATTCCGGCGTTGATTTCAGAGAAATACATTCCGATGAAGAAGCAAAGGCTGTGGCAAAGGCTCACGGCGTTGCATTTGAGGATCGCCACAAGAAGGGCGATATCCTCAGCCTGTTCTTTGAGGAATTCGCGGAGGAGCATCTTATTCAGCCCACGTTTGTGACGGAGCATCCTATTGAGATCTCGCCGCTTACCAAGAAGAAGCCCGGAGATCCCGAATATGTCGAACGCTTTGAGTTCTTTATGAACGGCTGGGAAATGGCAAACGCCTATTCCGAGCTTAACGATCCTATCGATCAGCGCGAACGCTTCAGGGCGCAGGAGGAGCTTCTTGCCAAGGGCGATGAAGAAGCAAACCGTACCGACGAAGACTTTATGAACGCGCTTGAAATCGGTATGCCGCCCACAGGCGGTATAGGCTACGGCATTGACCGTATGTGCATGCTTCTTACGGATTCGTCCGCTATACGCGACGTGCTTTTGTTCCCGACAATGAAGAGTCAGGACTGATAATAAAAGTCTGAAATACAAATGTCCGATGTGCGAAAAACGCACTTCGGACATTTCGGTATTCTTTTCCGGAGGATATGATGAAATTTCTGAAATGGCTTGATAATTTCTGGTATCATAATAAGTGGAAGACAATAATTTCTTTGTTTCTGGCGGTTGTTCTTGCCGTGTGTATTGTCCAGCTTGTCGGAAAAGAGGATTACGACGCCTGCGTTATGTATGTCGGAGCTTCCACAAACGGAATTCCGAAAAGCATTGAAGCCGAGCTTGAAGAGCTTATGGGCGGAAACGGTTACAACGTCAATTTTTCGCGCCTTACTTACGATCCGGATAATAATCTTGCGTCTGAAGCCAATGTTACGGCGCAGAAACAGCTTGTAAATATGCTTGTCATGCCGTATTATATTTACATTATGGACAAAGAGGTTTACGAGCTTTACAAAAATTCCGGCGTGTTTGTTCCGCTTTCGGATATATACGGGGAGGAACTGCCTAACTTTGCAAACGACGGATTTTCTCTTATCTATTCCGAAACCGAATTTGCCAAAACGCATACCGATGACGACGCTATCCCGAGCGACGCTGTTATCGCGCTTAAAGTAAAACCGTATTCGTGGAGCAGGAGCGCTGCGGCAAAGGAAGAGAAAAAATACAGCGCTCACGAGGAGCTTTTCAAAAAAATCGCAGGTCGATGAACTTTTCGATAAAAAAATATTGACAAAACGCCGCAGTTGTGGTACTATAATTGAGCGGCTGAAAACAGAGCTGCTTTCGCGGGTGTAGTTCAATGGTAGAACACCAGCCTTCCAAGCTGGTCACGTGGGTTCGATTCCCATCATCCGCTCCATATCTGTGCCTTTAGCTCAGCAGGATAGAGCAACTGCCTTCTAAGCAGTAGGTCGAGGGTTCGAATCCCCCAAGGCACGCCATGATTTTGAAGGAGGCATAGCTCAGCTGGCTAGAGTGTCTGCTTGACGTGCAGAAGGTCGGGGGTTCGAACCCCTCTGCCCCCACCAAAATGCTCTGTTTGCAGGCTTTTTTAATACTTGATGGTGGATATAGCGCAGTTGGTTAGCGCGTCAGGTTGTGGCCCTGAAGGCCGTCGGTTCGAGTCCGATTATCCACCCCATAACCTCGGGGCAAAGTCCCCCCCGCAAAAGAAGCCTTGAGAAATCAGGGCTTTTTCTTTTAAGCGCAACACTGAAACAAAATTTATCGGAGAGGTATCAGATATGAACATATGGCACGATATCGGCGCGGAGCGCATAAGGGCAGACGATTTTATTGCGGTTATAGAAATAGGCAAGGGAAGCAAAAAGAAATATGAGCTTGACAAGGAAACGGGGCTTATAATTCTGGACAGAATTCTTTATACGTCCACGCATTATCCGGCCAATTACGGATTTATTCCGCGCACATACGCGGACGACGGCGACCCGCTTGATGTGCTTGTGCTTATGAGCGAGGCGCTTGATCCGCTTACGCTTGTGCGCTGCTATCCAATAGGCGTTATAAATATGATAGACAACGGCAAAAACGATGAGAAGATTATCGCCATACCATACAGCGATCCGATGTATAATTCGTACAGGGATATAAGCGAGCTTCCGAGACACATTTTTGACGAAATGCGTCACTTTTTCTCCGTTTACAAGCAGCTCGAATGTAAGCAGACGGCTGTTGACGAGGTGCGCGGAGCGGACGCCGCGCTTGAAATCATCAGAAAGAATATCGAAGAATACGACAGGAAATTCGTGCGTCACGAAAACTGACAGACGCGCTGAAAATAAAAAACGGCGGAAAAGCACCAAGCTTTCCGCCGTTTTTTTATTTCAGAATTTTGATACTATTTTTTTCATATCGCCCATGTGCGCCATCATGTCGTCCGCAAGCTTAAGCTGTGCACGGGCGCGGACGAGGTTGTGCGTAGGATATTCGGTTTTGAAATAAACATCGCCGTTCAGGTAATCGCCGAGAAAACGGAGAACAAGCTCGTAGGTCAGAATAAATGCCGACATCGGGAGCAGCTCCTTTTCCTTTGCGGTTATTCCGTCGCCTACGCCGCAGAGAAAGCCCTTTGTGTATTCTTCGAAAAGATCGAGACGGAGATAAACGTTTGAAAGGTCGGGATCGTCCTCCGCGCCGTTATTTGCCGCAAAACGAATACTGTCGCCGAAGTCGTAAAGCAGAGATCCGGGCATAACGGTGTCAAGATCGATAACGCAAACGCCTTCGTTTGTTTTGTTGTCCATCATTATGTTGTTCAGCTTTGTGTCGTTGTGAGTGACGCGGAGTGGAATCGAGCCGTCTGCAATGCCGTCAACTATTATGTGCGAATATTTTTCATATGCTTTTATGCGTTCGATCTCGTCCTGGCAGTCCTTTGCTCTGCCGGCTTTATCCTCGCGCACCGCCTGCATAAAATCGTTGTAGCGGCTTACGGTGTTGTGAAAGTTCGGTATTGTTTCGCTCAGAGTTTCGGCGGGATAATCGGCAAGGCGACGCTGGAAAATTCCGAACGTCTTTGCGGCATTGTAGAGAAGTCCGGGAGCGTCAGCACACTGATGCGCGGTTGCGTCCTTTACGAAATTGTACATTCTCCAGCATCCGTCATAGATATAACCGCCGTCGCGGCACGGAATAAGAGTAAGCACCTCGCGCTTTGTGTCGCCGCCGACAGCTTCGATTTTCTTTTTTACATGCTCGCAAACGCCGAGAATGTTGCGCGTGAGCGCATTTACATCCCTGAACACGACGGTGTTTATCTGCTGAAGCACAAATTCGTCGTCCGTGCCGTCGGAGTGCTTCCACAAAACAGCGTAGGTGTTGTTTATATGACCGTCTTTGAGGGTGTTGAAGTCGGTTGCTCCTCCGTCAATGTCAAAGTGGGTGCAAATTTCATGTATACGTTCTTCTGTCATTTTGAGATCGCCTTTCAGAATATCTTATTTTTTATTGTATGCCGCGCGAAGCATTTCGATTTCGCGCTTATAGCCGTCAAAATCATTCGGAGTTTCGAGAATGAACGGCAGATCGCACAGCGCAGGATGATTTATCACACGGCACAGCGCGCCGAAGCCGATGTAACCGTTACCTATTGTTTCGTGACGGTCTTTCTTTGCGCCGAGGGGATTTTTGCTGTCGTTGAGATGTATTGCGCGGAGCTTATCAAGCCCTATAATGTTGTCAAAACGGGCTATAACACCGTCAAGATCGTTTACTATGTCGTAGCCTGCGTCCCAGATGTGACAGGTATCAAGGCAGACGCCTATCTTGTCTTTTTTTTCGGTGAGCGAGATTATTTCGGCTATTTCTTCAAATGTTCCGCCGATTTCCGAGCCTTTGCCCGCCATGATTTCGATAAGGACGGTGGTTGTCTGCCCGTCGGTTATTACGGCGTTCAGCAGAGAAGCCGTTTCCTCTATGCCGACCTTTGCTCCTTGTCCGGTGTGACTTCCCGGGTGAAAATTATAAAAATTTCCGGGAGTGTATTCCATACGGAGAAGATCGTCCTTCATTGTGTCAAGGGCGAAGCTGCGCGTGTGCTCGTTTGATGAACACGGATTGAGCGTATACGGCGAGTGCGCCACAAGCTCGGATATGCCGTTTTCCGCGGCGAGAGCGAGAAAAGCGTTAACGTCATCGCGCTTTATTTCTTTTGCGGCTCCTCCGCGCGGATTTCGCGTGAAAAAGGCAAATGTATCCGCGCCCATCGCGACGGCTTCCTCGCCCATTGAAAAATATCCGCCGGACGCCGAAAGATGACAGCCTATTTTAAGTTTGTCTCTCATTATACGTTAAAGCGTATTACCACGATATCGCCGTCGCGGAATACGTAATCCTTTCCTTCGCTTCTGATCAGCCCCTTTTCTTTTGCCACAGCCATAGAGCCGCAGGCAACGAGATCGTCAAACGATATTACCTCCGCGCGTATGAAGCCTCTTTCCATATCGGAATGAATTTTTCCGGCAGCCTGGGGAGCTTTTGTGCCGTTGACTATCGTCCATGCGCGGACCTCCTTCGGTCCTGCCGTGAGGAAGCTGATATAGCCGAGAAGATGATAGCTTGCGCGAATAAGCGCGTCAAGACCGCTTTCTTCGATGCCGAGATCCGAAAGGAACGCTTTTTTGTCTTCTCCGTCAAGCTCGGCAAGCTCGGCTTCAATCTGCGCACAGATGCTTATAAGCTCCGCGCCTTCGCTTTTTGCAAGCTCCGAAAGCTTTTTGTAGGTTTCGCTGTTTTCAAAGTCGCCGCCGATCATATCCTCGCTTATGTTTGCAACGTAAATTATCGGCTTCATCGAAAGAAGCTCAACGTCTTTGATTTTTTCCTTTTCTTCGTCGGTAAGCGGAATTGCGCGGGCGGAAACGCCGTTTTCAAGACCTTCCTTTATTCTGGTCAGAACGTCAAGCTCGTCCTTTAACGTTTTGTCGCCCTTCAATGCTTTTTCGGTGCGGAGAATACGCTTTTCAAGCACCTCAAGATCGGCAAAGATAAGCTCAAGATTTATTGTTTCGATGTCGCGGAGCGGATCTACCTTGCCGTCAACATGAATAATATTTGAATCTTCAAAGCATCTTACAAGGTGAACGATGGCGTCTACCTCGCGTATATGCGAAAGAAATTTGTTTCCGAGTCCTTCACCCTTTGACGCACCGCGGACAAGTCCCGCGATATCGACAAATTCTATCACTGCGGGAGTATATTTTTCGGGATGATACATTTCCGCCAGAACGTCAAGACGCTTGTCCGGAACGGTAACCATTCCGACGTTGGGCTCTATCGTGCAGAAGGGGTAGTTTGCAGAAGCTGCTCCCGCGTTTGTTATTGCGTTGAAAAGTGTGCTTTTGCCTACGTTAGGCAGACCGACTATACCAAGTTTCATATTGTTTTTAAGTCCTTTTTATCGTACCTCAGAAGGGCAGTTGTTTTTATGTAATTTATATATTATCATAATAACAAAATTAAGTCAACGATTTTGAACAGAATTAAAAAAATTGATAAACATTGTATTAAAAATCTTTACATTTGAAAAATGTAATGCTATAATGGCATCATGAAGAAAATTCTTTGATCGGGAAAGGACGGAAAAATGAGTACAAAGATACTTGTCGTTGACGACGACATAAATATTTGCGAAGCGATAAAGCTTTATCTTGTAAACGAAGGTTATGAGGTGAAAACGGCAAATGACGGCGAAGAGGGAATAAAAGCCTTCAAAGCTTTTGAACCCGATCTTGTGCTTCTTGACATAATGATGCCGAAAAAGGACGGAAAGCAGACCTGTCGTGAAATAAGAGAAATATCAAACAAGCCCATAATTATGGTCACGGCGAAGGATGAAGTTTTCGATAAGGTGCTTCTTCTTGAGCTCGGAGCGGACGATTATCTTGTAAAGCCTTTCGATATGAAGGAGCTTTCGGTGAGAATCAAAGCCGTTCTGCGCCGTTATCAGAGCATTGACAACAAAACGGACAGCGAATGCGTCACCTTTGATAATATCGAAATATCGCTCAGCAAGTATGAGCTTAAGATAAAAGGCAAGGTTGAGGATATTCCTCCCAAGGAGCTGCAGCTTCTTTATTTCCTTGCTTCAAATTACAACAGAGTTTTCACACGCGATCAGCTTCTTGATAAAGTATGGGGATTTGATTATCTGGGCGATTCGAGAACGGTTGACGTTCACGTAAAGCGTCTGCGCGAAAAGCTTGAAGGCGTAAGCGACAAGTGGTCGCTCAAAACCGTCTGGGGCGTAGGCTACAAATTTGAAGTATATTCATAAAAAACGCGGCAGAGCATTTTGCTCTGCCTTAAGTTTATAAAATCATAACCGAAAGCGGCAGGGAGAACGGCTTTGAGAAAAAACAGTGTAAAAAGCAGTATATTCACGAGGTATATGTCGGCGTTTCTGATGATTATATTTGTAAGCTTTACTATACTTACGGTTATAATATCTTCAATGACGATACAGGCTGCAAACGAACAGAAAAAGGGCGACGCGCAACAGAATATGACGCTGCTCAAAACATATATAGACGATATGTGGAAGAACACCTTTCCTCACACTTCGTTTGAGCAGTTTGTGAAGCAGAACAACACGGAAATTGCCACGATGATAAATATTTTATCGCGGAAAGCCGACGAAATGGACATATTCATAACAACGCCGGACGGGAAAATACTCGCTTCGACCGACGGCACATATTCCGGAAAAAGAATAAGCGACGGCGATGTGCTCTCGGCGCTAACGTCGGCAAATCCTTCGGTTTATTCGCAACTTTACAGCGATATGGGCGGACTTTTTGAAAAAAAGCACGGAATGTTTGTTACGATTTTCAACTTCGGGAACAGCTCCTATGACGGCGCGCTTATTGTTTGCTACGGCACGGGAGAGCTTGATATGCTTTCCAGAAGCACGATAAAAACAATAATTCTCGCAAGCCTTTGGGTAATGATAGCTTCGTTCATTGCGGTATATTTCATAAGCGAAAAAATAGTTTCTCCGATAAGGCAGATGAGCGTTGCCACAAAGCGCTTTTCGGCGGGAGAGTTCGATATAAAAATTCCCGTTGAAGGCTCGGACGAAATAGCCGAGCTTGCCACGGCATTCAACTCCATGGCTGATTCGCTTGCGAATACGGAATATATGCGTTCAAGCTTCCTTGCAAATGTCGCGCACGACCTCCGCACGCCGATGACGAGCATTTCCGGATTTATAGACGGCATACTCAGCGGAGCGATACCGCCCGACCAGCAAAGCTATTATCTCGGCGTTATCGGGCAGGAGATCAGACGTCTTTCAAGGCTTGTTTCAAACCTTCTCGATATTTCGAGAATGGAAGCCGGAAACAGAAAATTTGAAAAAACGCCGTTTGATATATGCGAAACGGCGCGGATAATACTTCTTACATTTGAAGCAAAGATAGACGCCAAAAAGCTGAATGTTGAGTTTGACGCTCCGGACGAGAGGCTGTATGTATATTCGGATAAGGACGCAGTTTATCAGGTGCTTTACAATCTCTGCGAGAACGCCGTCAAATTTTCAAAGGACGGAGGACTTTACCGTATCACTATAAAGGATTGCGGCGAAAAAGTGAGCGTTTCGGTGTTTGACGAGGGCATAGGAATATCAAAAGAAGATCTTCCGCACGTTTTCGACAGATTCTATAAGAGCGACAAGAGCCGCGGACTTGACAAATCCGGAGTCGGCCTCGGGCTTTATATAGTGAAAACCATAACGGATAACCTCGGAGAGAAGATAACGGTTGACAGTGTTCAGGGAGAATATTGCAATTTCACTCTCAGCCTGACGAAATATACCGGCAAATTACCCTCCGCTCAGGAACAGCATATTGACAAAAAAGAATAAAAAGTATATTATAAATACGTCCACATAAACTGCGGACGTATTTTACTTATCTGAATTTATCGGAGGATTGTGTTATGATAAAGATATCGCCTTCAATGCTTGCGGCGGACTTTGCAAATCTTGGAGATGAAATAGCCCGCGTTGAAAAGGGCGGAGCGGATTGGCTTCACGTTGACGTTATGGACGGAATCTTTGTTCCGAATATTTCGTTCGGAATGCCCGTAATTGCTTCGATAAGAAAAGGCTCAAGGCTTTTTTTCGACACACATCTTATGATAACCGAGCCGGGAAGATATATAGACGACATAGCAAAGGCGGGAGCCGACGGAATAACGATACATTACGAAAGCTGTGACAATCAGCTTGAGGTTATAAAGCATATAAAAGAATTGGGGCTGAGAGCGGCTGTCGCAATAAAGCCGAAAACCTCGGCACAGGTGCTCAGACCTTATCTTCCTTACATCGACATGATACTTATAATGACGGTTGAGCCGGGCTTCGGCGGTCAGAAGTTTATAGATTATACGCTGGAAAACGTAAGGCTCGCAAAGCGTCTTGTCGAGGAAAGCGGCAGAGAAATAGACATAGAAGTTGACGGAGGACTCAATCCCGTGACGACGGTGCTTTGCGCCGAAGCCGGAGCCAACGTAATTGTTGTCGGCAATGCGATATTCAAATCCGAGGACGCCGCGGCTACGATAGCCGAGCTTCGCGCGGCTGCCGAAAGCGCTGTGAAATAAAACGCAGTCAGACTCAAACAATATAAGCAAAACAGGAGAAATCATGAACAAAAATTTAAGCGACAGTATATACAAATCCGCGCTTGAGATGGAAGACTTCTGCGGCAAAAGCGATATGTTTTCAAAGGAAAAAAACGCAGGACTTCCGTCAAAGGATGTTATAATCGGTATACTTAAGGATCTGCGCAAGGTAATTTTTCCGGGATATTTCGGGGGCGAAACGCTTGAAACCTACGGCAGCTTTGCAAACTACACGCTTTGCTCCGTGTCCGAAAGGCTGACATCGCAGATAAAGCTTGTGACAGACGGAGAGGACGCACAAACCAAAGCCGACGCCGTATGCGCGCGCTTTATATCCGAGCTTCCGAAGGTACAAAGGCTGCTTGAAAAGGATATATCAGCCATGTACGAGGGCGATCCCGCGGCGCACGATATAGGCGAAATAATCGTATCGTATCCGGGTATATTCGCCATTTTCGTATACAGACTCGCTCATATTCTGTATATTGAAAAAGTTCCGATGATACCGAGAATAATGACGGAATACGCTCACAGCAGGACGGGCATAGACATAAACGCCGGCGCAACGATAGGAGAGTATTTCTTTATAGATCACGGCACGGGAGTAGTAATAGGCGAAACCACCGTCATAGGCGACAGGGTGAAGATATATCAGGGAGTTACGATAGGCGCACTTTCGACGAGAAAAGGTCAGGGACTTTCCGGAGTGAAGCGTCACCCCACGATAGGAAACGATGTCACGGTCTATTCCGGAGCAAGTATTCTCGGGGGAGAAACGGTGGTCGGCAACGGCGCGATAATCGGCGGCAACGCTTTTATTACCTCATCCGTTCCGCCGAGAACAAAGGTGATAGTAAAAGCTCCGGAGCATATCTTCAAAACCGACAAGCCCGACGGGAGCTGGGAAATATAAAAATATATACAAATCCGCGCAGGACAAAAAGGACATCTTCCGCGCGGATATGATTTTTTTCAGAAGAACAAATTCAGGTGATAATTATGGAAAACAGAAAAACAAAGGCTGTTATATTCGATCTTGACGGTACGCTTCTCGATACGCTGGAGGATCTTTACGACAGCGTGAACGTTTCAATGGACGCGATCGGCGCGCCGCACAGAACGATAGACGAGGTGAGGAATTTTGTCGGGAACGGAATAAGGCGTCTTATGGTGCTGAGCGTTCCGGACGGAGAAAAAAATCCGGAATTCGATGCCGCAATGAATGCGTTTCTTGCCGATTACAAGGCGAACTGCAAAAACAATACGAAATCTTACGACGGCATACCGCAGCTCCTTGCGGAGCTTGTGCGCGACGGATATAAGCTTGCGGTGGTTTCAAACAAAGCCGATTTTGCCGTGAAGAAGCTTGTCCGCGATTATTTCGGGAATCTTATTTCGGTTGCTGCCGGCGAGAACGAAAGCGCGGGAATCAAAAAGAAGCCCGCGCCGGATACTGTCTTTGCCGCAATGAAGGAGCTTGGCTGTGAAAAAGAAAACGCCGTTTATGTAGGAGATTCGGAGGTTGACGTTATGACGGCAAAGAACGCCGGAATACGATGCATTTCGGTTGATTGGGGCTTCAGAAGCAGAGAGGCTCTTACAAAAGCCGGAGCCACGGAAATAGTTTCTTCCGCGGAAGAGCTGAAAAAAGCAATCGAAAAATAAAAAATGCCGATCGCGCGCTGTTTTGAAGCGTTTGCGGTCGGCTATAATATTTTGCGGAGCAAATTTTTCTCAAAAACATATTTACAAATATAAATTTTTAAGCTAATATAATATACGGAGCATTTTATGCACGACGGCTCATGCCGTAAATTTTGAAGATATCGGGGTATTTAACATGGAAAAACCTGCTTACAAGAGGGTGCTTGTCAAGCTTTCCGGCGAGGCGCTCGCCGCCGGAGGGGACGGCATCCTGAATTTTGACTACCTGAAAAAAGTCTGCGGCGTAATAAAACGCTGCGTAGATGCTGGAACGCAAGTGAGTATAGTTGTCGGAGCCGGAAACATATGGCGCGGAAGACAGGGCACCGATATGGACAGAACGCGTGCCGATCAGATGGGAATGCTGGCAACGGCGATAAACTGTCTTGCGCTTCAGGACGTTTTTGAACAGCTCGGGGTTGAAACGCGCGTTATGACTGCTGTCGAAATGAAGCAGTTTGCCGAGCCGTATATAAGAAACAAGGCGATCTCGCATTTAAGCAAGGGCAGAGTTGTTATATTCGGCTGCGGAATAGGCTCGCCGTTCTTTTCAACCGATACTGCCGCCGTTCTCAGAGCCGCGGAGATCGGAGCCGACATAGTGCTTCTTGCAAAAAATGTGGACGGCGTTTATACCGCGGACCCGAAAAAAGATCCGAGCGCAAAAAAACTCGGGAGCATCGATTATATCGATATTCTCAGTCGCGGACTTTCCGTGCTGGACTTTACGGCAACATCTTTTTCAATGGAAAACAAAATACCGATTCTTCTTTTCGGACTTGACGATCCGGAAAACATTTACAGAGCCGTTATGGGCGAAAAAATAGGAACAATTGTTGGAGGAACAGAAAAATGAAGCTTGACACAAAAGAATTTGAAACCAAAATGCAGAAAACACTTGCGGCGCTTTCCACGGATTTTGAATCCATAAGAGTAGGCAGAGCAAATCCTACGGTGCTCAACAGAATTACGGTTGACTATTGGGGCGTGCCCACTCCGATAACTCAGATAGGCGAGGTCAAGGTAACCGATGCGCGCACGCTTCTCATTACTCCGTGGGAATCAAATCTTCTCAAAGCGGTTGAACGTGCGATAAACGAAAGCGATCTCGGAATAAATCCGCAGAACGACGGTAAATCCATAAGACTTGCTTTCCCTCAGCTTACCGAGGAGCGCAGACGCGATCTTCAGAAGCAGGTAGCAAAGCTCGGCGAGGATTCAAAGGTGGCAATAAGAAATATCCGCAGAGAAGCAAACGAGCTTGCAAAGAAAATGCAGAAGGCTTCCGAAATGACGGAGGACGAGCAGAAGGCTTCCGAAAAGGATATTCAGACGCTTACCGACAATTACATCAAAAAAGCCGAAGAAGCGGTAGAAAAGAAAAACAAAGACATAATGGAGATCTGATAAAGACTTTTTTAATGACCGCTCCTACGGGGGCGGTCTATTAAACTGAAAAGGGGACGGGCTGAAAATAATGCCGGAAAGTAATATACGTCATATTGCGTTTATAATGGACGGAAACGGAAGATGGGCAACGCAAAGAGGAATGCCAAGAGAATACGGTCATTCAAAAGGAGCGGAAAAATTTCGTGAGATAGCGCGCTACTGCGGCGATATCGGAATAAAGAACGTAACGGTCTATGCGTTTTCCACAGAGAACTGGAAGCGACCGAAAAAAGAAGTCGATGCGCTTATGAAAATAATGAAAGGCTTTGTTTCGGAAGCGAAAAAGACATATAAACGCGATAAAATGCGTATTGTTTTTATAGGAAACAAATCCGTATTCGACGAAGCCGAAAGAAAAAAGCTGATTGAGCTTGAAGCGCTGACCGCGGAATATGACAGAACGCTTTGCATCGCGCTCAATTACGGCGGAAGAGGCGAGATAGTTGACGCCGTGAACGCGCTTATATCGGGCGGAAAGCAGAGCATAACCGAGGAGGATATAACCGGAGTAATCTATTCGGGGGTTTGTCCTCCGCCGGATATGATAGTAAGAACGGGCGGAGAAAAACGTCTTTCAAACTTTTTGCTGTGGCAATCGTCATATTCGGAGCTTTTCTTTACGGATACGCTCTGGCCCGATTTTTCCACCGCCGAGCTCGGCGGTATGATAGCCGAATTCGGAACAAGAAAAAGAAGATTTGGAGGCGTTTGATATGTTGAAAAGAATTATTACCGCAGCTGTTTGTCTTGCGATATTTATCCCCGTGCTTGTTTTTTCCGGAACAGCTGCCGGAAAGATAATATTCACTTTATTGCTTGCGGCACTTGCGGTTATAGGCGTTTATGAGCTTGCCGGCTGCATAGGACTCCGCAGAAAATGGCTTATAAGCATACCTTCCTATATTTTTACCGTGCTTATAATGGTGTTTGTGCTTTATCTGCCGGACAAGAGCTGGATGATAAAAGCGGCGTTTGCCACGGCTTTTCTGTATATTTTCGTTACGTTTTCGGTTTCGATGCTTTCGAGCGGAAACGTGAGAATGTCACAGACGGCGGAGCTTGTCGCGGTATCGGGATATATAGTCATGGGCTTTTTGTGCATAATACTTACAAGATACGCAACCGCCTCTCATATAGACGGCGACGTCCGCACGATAATGGGCAACTATCTTTATATGCTTATCTTCATAGGCGCGTGGACGACCGATGCCGGAGCGTATTTTGTCGGTGTTGCGATGGGAAAGCACAAGCTGATTCCGAGCGTAAGTCCTCACAAAACGGTTGAAGGCGCGATAGGCGGAGTTCTGGGCTGTATTTTGGGCTATGCAATATACGGAGCGGTGCTTTCGCTTGCATTTGCCGTAAAGGTAAACTGGGCGGCGCTTATGATGCTTGCCGTTATAATTGCCGTTGTTGATCAGTTCGGCGATCTTATAGCTTCATATATCAAACGCGAACAGGGAATAAAGGACTTCGGAACGATATTCCCCGGTCACGGCGGCGTGCTTGACCGTTTCGATTCGATAATAGCGATAGCGCCCGTTATTTACATTTTCTCAATGCTTGCAAGGGTGAACATATTCTCATGACCGGAAGCTCAAAGACGATAGCCGTTCTCGGCTCTACCGGCTCGATAGGCAGGCAGACGGCAGACGTTGCGCGTCATCGTAAAATAAAAATAAACGCGATCGCGTTCGGCTCGAATTACGAAATCGGCAGAGAACAGCTGAATACAATAAAGCCCGAATATTGTGCGGTTTCGGATATCGGAACCGCACAAAAACTGTCGGACGAGGCAAAAAAGCTCGGAACGGAGCTTTTCTGCGGAGAAAACTGCATAGACGAGATGCTCTCGAAAGCGCAGAGCGACGTCTGCATAAACGGCATCGGCGGATTTGACGGGCTTTCTCCGACCTTGTCGGCACTTAAATATTGCAAAAGGCTCGGTCTTGCAAACAAGGAATCGCTTGTGGCGGCGGGAGATATTGTAAAAGCGGAGGCGAAAAAATACGGAAAAGAGATTATTCCGGTGGACAGCGAGCACAGCGCGATATTCCGCTGTATAGGCGGAAACGCCGACGCCGTAAACAGATTGATAATCACCTGCTCGGGAGGAGCGTTTTACGGAAAAACTCTTGCCGAGCTTGAAAAAGTTACAAAAGAGCAGGCGGTGGCTCATCCGACATGGAAAATGGGCGCGGTAATAACCGTAAACTGTGCCACTCTTATGAACAAAGGGCTTGAAGTTATAGAAGCAGCGCGGCTTTTCGATATGCCGGAGGAAAAGATTGACGTTATTATTCACAGGGAAAGCATAATTCATTCGATGGTCGAATATAAGGACAATACGGTCATGGCGCAGCTTTCAAATCCGGATATGCGTCTGCCGATACAATATGCGATAGACTATCCCGACTGCGAGCCCTCCGAAACTGCTCCGCTTGATTTTGCAAGGCTCGGAAAGCTGACGTTTGCCGAGCCGGATACAAAAGCGTTTCCGCTTCTTGCGCTTGCAAGAGAAGCGCTCAGGCGTGGCGGAATAATTCCGTGTGCGATGAACGCGGCAAACGAGGTTGCGGTCGGAGCTTTTCTTGACGGAAAAATCGGATTTACGGACATATACAAAGCCGTTATATATGTCACGGAGCATTTTGAAAATGCTGCGGCATCGTCGCTCGACGCCGTGATAAGCGCCGACAGGGAAGCGCGTCGTCGCACAAGGGACATACTCAAACTCTAAAAGAATTCGGAGATAACAGATGCTTTACGTACTTTTTGCAATTTTGCTTTTCGGAATACTTATTTTCATTCACGAGCTGGGACATTATATTTTCGCGCGCGTTTTCGGTGTGACGGTTTATGAATTTTCGATAGGTATGGGCCCGAAGCTGTTCTCGGTAAAATCCAAAAAAACGGGAATAGCATATTCGCTGAGAATTCTCCCCATAGGAGGCTTTGTCAGCATGGCGGGCGAGGACGAGGAATCCGAAGATCCGAACTCGATAAACAGAAAGCCCGTGTGGCAGAGAATTATAATCACAGCCGCAGGCTCGCTTTCAAATATTCTTCTCGGAGTACTTGTTATGGCGGTGATGGTTCTGTCAAGCACTCAGCTTTATTCCACCACCGTTGCCGGCTTTCCCGATGAGGGCGCGGTTTCGTGCGATTACGGTCTTAAAGAGGGTGACGTGATTGTTGCGGTCGGTCCGCGGCGCGTTCATATAGCATATGACCTTTCGTATGCCATAAGCCGCTACGGCGGAGAAGAGGTTGACGTAAAAATTATCCGCGACGGCGAAAAAATGACGCTTGAAAACGTAAGATTTGCGACATATACGCAGTCCGGAATAAAATTCGGTCAGAGAGATTTTTATCTCGAAGCGTCGGGAAAAAGCATAGGAAACGTGATAAAGCACACGTTTTACGAATCCGGCGTTGCCATAAGAATGATATACGATTCGCTTTATGATCTTATAACGGGCAAGTACGGATTCAATGAAATGTCAGGCCCCGTGGGCGTTACAAAAGTGCTTGCGAGTGCCGCGCAGACAAAGGACTACGCTTATCTTGCATATCTTTTCGTCGTGCTTGCAATGAATCTCGGAGTGGTAAATCTTCTTCCTTTGCCCGCGCTTGACGGCGGAAGGGTATTCTTTATGCTTATTGAGCTTGTCACGGGGAAAAAGATAGATCCGAAAGCGGAAGGACTTGTGCATTTCATAGGCATAATTCTGCTCATGATTTTGATGTTTGCGGTCACCTGCAAGGATATATTCTATTTGGTCAGGAAGTAAAATGGACTACGAAAACATAAGAAGAAAAACAAGGACGGTAAAGGTCGGCGGGGTCTTCATAGGCTCTGGACACCCGATATCCGTGCAGTCGATGCTCAATACCGATACGGCAAACATAAAAGCCTGCACGGAGCAGGCGCGCAGGCTTGAAGACGCCGGATGCGATATAATCCGTCTTACCGTTCCGACGGCGGAGCATGCGAAAACGATATACGAGATGAAATGCGCCGGAATAAAAGCACCGCTTGTGGCGGATATTCATTTTGATTATCGGGCGGCGCTTGCGGCGGCTTCTGCCGGTGCGGATAAGATAAGGATAAACCCGGGGAACATCGGTGCGGACGAAAATGTCCGCGCGGTTGCAAACGTGTGCAAGGCTCGCGGCGTGCCGATAAGAATAGGTATAAACGGCGGTTCGCTTGAAAAGAGCATACTTGAAAAATACGGCGCTCCGACGGCGGAGGCGCTTGCGGAAAGCGCGCTTTATCATGCTTCGCTGCTTGAAAAATTCGATTTTTACGATACGGTGATATCAATAAAATCAAGCTCGCCGCTCGTTATGGCGCGCGCGGCTGAGCTTGTTTCGCAAAGGTGCGATTATCCGCTGCACATAGGCGTTACCGAAGCCGGAGAGGGAGACGACGCGCTTATCAAATCCGCGGCTGGAATAGGCGCGCTTATTTCGCGCGGAATAGGAGATACCGTCAGAGTATCGCTTACGGACGATCCCGTAAAAGAGGTCTACGCCGCAAAGAAAATACTTCGTGCGCTCGGAGTCAAATCCGAGGGGTATATAGAGGTGGTGTCCTGTCCGACGTGCGGAAGAACGCAGATGGAGCTTATTTCTATATGCAGAGCGCTGAAAAAAGAGCTTGAAAATATCAATCCTGGGAAAAAGCATATAAAGGTGGCGGTCATGGGCTGTGTCGTAAACGGTCCGGGAGAAGCTGCCGAAGCCGATATAGGCATCGCTGGCGGAAAAGGCTGCGCTATGCTTATCTCACACGGAAAAGTGATCGGCAAAATAGATGAAAACGAAATAATCGGCACGCTTGTAAAAGAAGTAAAGCGGCTGATAACGGAAGGATAAAGCTGTGGAAAAAACACTTTTGGAGCGATTCAACAAATACAATCCGGACGAGCGTTTCCGCAAGGTAATGACGGACGGAGTTGTAATATCGACGCGCATAAGCCTTGAAAACAAGCTGGTTTGGGTAGATGTGCGTTTTCCTTATATCGTTCCGAAAAAAGAAGTGCTGTATCAGCTTGAAGCGGCGATAAAACGTGCCTATGAGCTTAAATCCGTCACGATATCGCCAAAATACGCGCCCGAGCTTTTTGACGGCTCGTACATACCGCAGATAATGACGGAAGCGTGCAGAAGAAAGCTTATAACCGATCTTTTTCTTCGCAGAAGCAGGACAAGCTATGAAAACGGAAAGCTCATAATAGAAACGCTTTACGGGGACGGCGGTCTTGCCCTTATGGAAGAAACGGGAACGGAAAAAAGCATAGCCGCAATCGTTTCCGACGAATTCGGAATAAATATCGAAGTCGAAATAAGAGCATCTGCAGAGCAGGACGCTCAATATGAAAAGCAACTGAGCGACGATATAAACACAAAGCTTTCGAGATATTACGAGGAAACGGCAAAAAAAGCCGAAACGGAAAAGAAATCCGCCACGGCGTCCGGAACGTTCAGAGAGATTGAAACCGACAGCGACGGAAATGTTCACGCGGGGTTTGCCGTTTTCGATATAAGCGAGCCTGCGGCTGTTTCTGGCGATAAATTCGAGCCTGATGAATTCAAGCCGATAGGCTCGTGCACTGAGCCCGAAAAAAACGTCACGCTTGTGGGCGAGGTGGCTTGCCTTACGGTAAACGAAACGCGCAGGGGAAATAAAACGATAACGTTTTCTCTTACGGATTTTGAAGGCTCGGTAACGGTAAAATGTATCGGGAAAAAGGCTGCGGATTACGCCTCGCTTTCAAACGGAACAAGTCTTGTTATGGAGGGCGAGCTTAAATACGACGACTACGACAGAGATCGCGAGCTTACGTTTTATCCGTCTGCGGCGATGAAAGTAAAGCGCGTTCTCAGGGCGGACAAATACGACGGCAAAAAGCGCGTTGAGCTTCATCTTCATACGAATATGTCGACGATGGACGCAACAATGACGCCTTCTCAGGCGGTTGCCACGGCTCACAGATGGGGACACGCCGCCGTTGCAATTACCGATCACGGAACGGTACAGGGCTTTCCCGAAGCTATGAAAATGTCCGAGAAGCTCGGAATGAAGGTCATATACGGAATGGAAGGATATCTTGTCGATGACGCGGCAAAAGCCATTTTCGGCGAGGACGACACAAGCTTTGAGGACGAGTTTGTGGTTTTCGATATAGAAACGACGGGACTTTCCGCCATGACGTGCAAAATAACGGAAATAGGCGCGGTGCTTGTCTGCAAGGGAGAGGTGCTTAAGGTTTTTTCAACCTTTGCAGATCCGGGCGGGCATATTCCGGAGGAGATAACCGAGCTTACGGGAATTACCGACGAAATGGTCGCCGACGCTCCGTCGCAGAGCGACGCCGTAAAGGCGTTTATTGAGTTTGTCGGCGAAAGAACGGTCGTGGCGCACAATGCGAATTTCGATATGGGATTTATACGTCGCGCGGCGGAAAATGCGGGAATTCCGTTCAATCCTCCGTATCTCGACACGCTTTCGATGTCAAGATTTCTGAATCCCGAGCTTAAAAATCACAAGCTTGATACGCTCGTCGATTTTTACGGTCTCGGCGATTTCAATCATCACAGAGCCTGCGACGACGCCGAGGTGACCGCAAAAATTTTCGGCAAGATGGCTGAAAAGCTTGCGGGGGAAAGCATATACACCGTAAAGCAGATGTCGGAAGCCATGGCTGAAAGGACGGATCCTCACAAGCTGCGTCCGTACCATATAATTCTGCTTGTAAAAAATCCTGCGGGGCTTAAAAATCTTTACAGGATAGTTTCAAACGGATATCTCAAATATTACTACCGCCACCCGAGAATACCGAAAACAGAGCTTGCAGACCTCAGAGAAGGCATTATTATCGGTTCTGCGTGTATAGAGGGCGAGCTTGCCTCCGCCGTGCTTGACGGCAAAACGTGGGACGAGCTGCTTTCCATTGCGGAATTTTATGATTATCTTGAAATTCAGCCGATATGCAACAACGAATTTCTGATAAGCTCAAAGGGTATGACGCGCGAAGCGCTTACGGAGATAAACAAAACGATAGTAAAAATAGGCGATACGCTCGGAAAGCCCGTTGTCGCAACGTGCGACGCGCACTATCTTGAAGATTACGACGGGATAAGCCGCAACGTGCTTCTGCGCGGAATAGGAATGAAGGACGGCGACCGGGACAGTCATCTTTTCTTCCGCACCACCGACGAAATGCTTGAAGAATTCTCATATCTCGGTGAAGAGAAAGCAAAGGAAGTCGTAATTGAAAACACAAACAGAATAGCGGAGCTTATAGGAACGGATATCCGACCTTTCCCAAACGGCACCTACACGCCGAAAATGGAAGGCGCGGAGGAGGAGCTTGTTGATATCTGCTATACCACGGCGAAAAATCTTTACGGAGATCCGCTTCCCGATATAGTTGAAAAAAGGCTGAAAAAAGAGCTTGATTCGATTATCAGTCACGGCTTTGCCGTGCTTTATATGATAGCGAGAAAGCTTGTCAAATACAGTGAAAGTCAGGGCTATCTTGTCGGTTCGAGAGGCTCGGTCGGCTCGTCGTTCGTTGCGTCAATGGCGGGAATATCGGAGGTAAATCCTTTGCCGCCGCATTATGTCTGCCCGAAGTGCAAACACTCGGACTTTTCAAACGAAGAAGGTGCAGGCTCGGGCTTTGACCTTCCGCCGAAGAACTGTCCCGTCTGCGGAGCAAAATACAATTCGGACGGTCACGACATACCCTTTGAAACGTTTCTCGGCTTTTTTGGGGACAAATCGCCCGATATAGACCTTAACTTCTCGGGCGAGGTTCAGGGAAAGGTGCATAAATACACGGAGGAGCTTTTCGGTAAGGAAAACGTTTTCCGTGCCGGAACGATAGGTACTCTTGCCGAAAAAACGGCATATGGCTTTGTTGCCGGATATTTTGACGACAAAGGCATAAAAATAAACAAAGCGGAAATAAACCGGATAGTTTCAAAATGCGTCGGCGTAAAGAGAACGACAGGTCAGCACCCCGGCGGAATAGTGGTAGTGCCCAAGGAATACGAAATATATGATTTCTGTCCCGTTCAGCATCCGGCGGACGACGCGTCATCGGATATAATAACCACGCATTTCACCTTCAACGATATGCACGATTTGCTGCTCAAGCTTGACGAGCTCGGTCACGATATTCCGACAAAGTACAAGTATATCGAAATGTTCACAAACACAAGCGTTCTTGACGTTCCCGTGGGAGATCCCGAGGTATACAGGCTTTTCAATTCCACAGAGCCGCTCGGAATAAAACCGGAGG
Organism: Sphaerochaetaceae bacterium; assembly: GCA_963656825.1. Lineage (GTDB taxonomy): Bacteria > Bacillota > Clostridia > Oscillospirales > CAG-272 > CAG-841. The sequence continues at coordinate 4,387 of CAVKJG010000024.1, read as the reverse complement.
ATATTCTCGGAATTCAGGTCGGAACGCTCGGAATTCCCGAAAACGGAACGGATTTCGTTATACCCGTGCTTGTGGAGGCAAAACCGAAAACCTTTGCCGATCTGCTTCAGATAATGGGGCTTACGCACGGAACGGACGTGTGGTCCGGCAACGCGCAGGTGCTTATCAAAAACGGAACGTGCGAGCTGAAATCCGTTGTCGGAACAAGGGACAGCATAATGCTCCGTCTTATTCAGTACGGGCTTGACAACAAGGACGCCTTCGACATTATGGAAAAGGTACGTAAGAACAAAAAGGGAGAGCCGCTTCCTGACTGGATGATAGACAGAATGCACGAGCATAACGTGGACGAATGGTATATCGAAAGTCTGAAAAAGATAAAATACATGTTTCCGAAGGCGCACGCCGCCGCATACGTTCTTTCGGCGATACGCATAGCGTGGTACAAGGTTCATATGCCGCTTGAATTTTACTGCGCGTATTTTTCCGCCGCGCCGGACGGCTTTGACGGCGAGCTTGCCGTCAAAAGCAAAAAGACAATCGAGGCGGTTCTGCGCGATCTCAGGGAAAAGGGAAACGAGCAGTCGCAAAAGGAGGCGGCGACATATTCGGCGATGCAGCTTGCGCTTGAATTCGTTGCGAGGGGATATAAGTTTTTGCCGGTTGACCTTTACAAGTCCGACGCAAGACTGTTTTTGCCGGAGAACGGAGCGATAAGACTTCCGTTTTCGTCGCTTTCCGGCGTGGGCGTTGCCGCGGCGCAGAACATAGTCGATGCGAGAGCCGACGGAGAATTTCTTTCCGTCGAGGAGCTTAAACAAAGAGCTTCGGTTTCAAAATCGGTTGTGGAGACGCTTGAGAAAAACGGCGTGCTGAAAAATCTTTCCGAAACCAATCAGATAACGTTCGGATTCGGCGATGAAGACGCTTACAGTCCGGCGGAAAAGTCTGTCGATGGGGAGAAGCCCAAGTCCGAAGCGCCCAAAAAAGCAGCGCCACAACAGGAAGAACCGCAGGAAACGGCAAGTCAGCTTACGTTTTTCTGATAATATCGCAAAGAAAAGCGAAAAAATGATGAAAAATTACATATTTTTATTGTAAAAAGTATTGCAACCGTTGTATTTTATTGTTATAATAGATAAAGTAAAAGCAAGTATCCCGCAAGGGCAGAAAAAACAAAAAATGTATGAAAGGGATTTAATCATGAACAAATCACAGCTCGTTGATGTAGTAGCAAAGAACACAGGACTTAAAAAGAAAGACGCAGAAGCAGCCGTATCCGCTTTTGTTGACGCTGTTGCGGAAGCTCTTGTTGCAGGAGAAAAGGTTCAGGTTTCCGGTCTCGGAACATTCGAAGTAAAGACAAAGGCTTCAAGAACAGGCAGAAATCCTAAGACACAGGAAGTTATCATAATTCCTGCTTCCAAGCGTCCCGCATTTACGGCAGGAAAAACTCTTAAAGAATCTCTTAACAAATAAGTAATCAGAGTTCAGAGCCGCCGAAAGGCGGCTTTGAATTTTTCGGGAGGACGGAATGAGACTTGACAAGTATCTCAAAGTGGCAAGAATAATCAAGCGTAGAACTGTTGCAAACAATGCCTGCGATGCAGAGCATGTTAAAGTAAACGGTAAAGACGCAAAGGCTTCATATCAGGTAAAGATAGGCGATATTATAGAGCTTTCTATGGGCGACAGAACGGTTAAAGTTCGGGTTACCGATGTAAAGGAATATACAAAAAAGGACGAAGCTGCAACGCTTTATGAAGTTATAAGCGAATAAAAGAAAAATATACGGCATATTTATTTATAAAAACAAACGCTTTTCGGAGGCTTGAATTTATGAATGAAACGACCGGAAAATCATCTCTTTCGCTCAAAGACAGAGCGGAGCTTACGCTTGACGGCATAAACGATGTAATAAGCTTTGATGACTCGGAAATATATCTTCAGACAGAGAGCGGAAAGCTTCTTATAGAAGGCTCGGGGCTTCACATAACAACGCTTGATGTAGCGTCGGGAAAAATGAAGGTGGACGGACTTATTACGGCAATGACATATAACGACCGTGATAATTCCAAAAAGGGCGGACTTTTCTCACGCGGAAAATGAACAGCTTTTTTTATGATTCCGCCGCAAACATACTTTCGTTTCTTTGTCTTGGCGTTATTTTGGGCGCGGTATATGATTTTTTCAGGGTTCTTAGAATATCGAGAAAAGATACAGACGATCTTTCCGGCGGAATATATGACAAGATAAGACCGAAAAAAAGTATTTCAAAGCCACAGAAGTTGCTTAGATTGACAGATAACGCGCTGACGTTCATTGAGGACATTCTTTTCTGGATGATAGTATTTGCGTCGGAAGCGATATACATATACTATATAAACGACGGAGAACCGCGCATAGATTGCTTTATACTTTCGGCGGCGGGGTTTATGCTTTACAGGATAAGCATAGGGCGGATAGTAGTGTTTTTATCGCAGCAGATTATTTTTTTTGCGCGATGCTTGCTTTTTTGGTCGGGATATATTATAATATATCCCGTAAGGGTAATGCAAAAGCTTATCTGCCGCGCGGCAGCAAGGATTGCAAAGCTTGTTTTTACGGCGATCGGCAACGCACACGGAATGGCATATTCAAAGCGCGCGAAAAAACGGCTGCTTGATATGTCTGCGCGCGGATTTGAGCAGAACTGACGGAGGAAAAGATGAAACCGAAATTGAATCTTTTTGTAAAAGCGGCGCTTGCGATATTCGCGGTGTTTGCCATAATAACCGTAATGACATTGCGCTCGGAGCTGGACGATCTTAAGGGTCAGAAAGAGGAGCTTGAAATTCAGCTTGAAGAATACGCCGAAAAGGTTGAAAAAATGCGCTACGAGCTTTCGCTTTCGGACGAAGAATATATAGAAAAATACGCAAGGGAAGTTCTCGGATATCACAAAAGTGGGGAGATAGTTTTCAAAAACGCGTCCGACCGTTGAATAAACCCTATCAAAGAAAGTCAACGGCTTGACAAATATGAGCGTTTGCCTTATAATAATTACAATGAAAACTGAAAGGTCTGATAAAAATGAGCGAAAACAAAGCGCTGCTGGACGGAAAATATCTTATGTATAAGGGCAAACCGCTTGTCCGTGAAAAAAATGTAATAGTGTATGGAGATATGAAGGATAAGTTTTATCTTTTCCTTATGATCCTTACGGAAAAAACACTTGACGACGGAAAGAAGGTTCCGGATTCAATACTTATTCAGGTGCTTGATACCGACGGGAAGATAATCAAGCAGGGACAGAAAAACGGTCTTTATGACGCGATGGATATAGGCACAATATGGCTTGAAAGAGCAATTGCCGATTCAAAAAAATAAAGTCATAAAAAAGGTCTGTGCGACGGCACAGACCTTTTCGCAAATAAAAAGCAACGGTAAAAGGCAAATTCTCATAAGGATGTTTTTATGCATCCGGCTAAATCTGCCGATTGAGAGTGCAAACAAAAACACGCAGAGTTCGTTTCTGAATTCTACGTGTTTTTGTCTACACTTTTCGTCCTTGAAAAAACAGCCAAAAAATGGTATAATTAAATTTAGGAAGATCTCCACGGAGGACTCGCCATGCCATACGACAAAGAGATGCGGGATGCGCTTCGGGCATACTATGAAACACATGATTTTACCGGAAGTATCCCTGCCTTCGATGACAAAAAATATATGCCCGCACAACTTCAGATTTATACCAAGTCGCAAAAGTTCTTTGCACAGTCATGGCTGAAGCTCCTTCCCGAAACGGGCAACAAGCGCTCGATGAGGAATTTCTCGAAAAACTATCCGCCAAGCTGTCTGAAAGAAGGCGACGCGGCGTACATTGCGGACATGGTTGCCCAAATTATGGGCGATGAGGAACAATTCAAAGCCTGTGCAAAGGCACATGGAAAGACACCGGAGGAATTGACCGACGAAGAAATCGAGGATGTCGTGGACAAGCTTGCCGGACTTTTCATAGAAGAGATGATCAACGCGCTGATGACGGCACAGAAAACGCCTGAAATCTTTGCGGCGCTTCATAAGGGCGATACAAAGCTCACGGCGCACGAGGATTTCAACGATTCCGTGTGCGAAGATCACGATAAGATCAATTTTCTGAAAAGATGGACGCACTCCGATACGCAGCTCGGCGCGGCATTGTCACTTGAAGCAGTGATGGCAAGCAACATGGATGCCGTTGAAAGCGCCTCCGATTTCTTTTCTCCCACCGAGAGTACGGAAGAAGCCTATGCGGAACTAAGAAACGGATTCCTTGCCACACTGCTGGAGGATGACCGTGCGATTTTCATCATGCGGGAAAACGGTAAAACTCAGGAAGAAATTGCAACAGCGCTCGGCTATAAGA
>CAVKJG010000023.1:22810-32382 GCA_963656825.1 Sphaerochaetaceae bacterium | reverse complement strand
TGCACAAAGCAATTTAACCAAAGCTTCTTTTGCCTTCTTTTCTTCTCGAAGAAAAGAAGGTGCCTACTTTTCTTTTCCAAAGAAAAGTAGGTTGACAAATGTCGAAAAAGTGATACAATATACAATTGCGTGGCTTGATTTTCCGCGCGTGATTAAGAGAATACCGTAAAAGACCATATAAAAACGGAGGAAAAGCAAAAATGAAATGTGCAAAAAAGATGGAAGCTGTACATTCCGATATAAGAGGACCGCTGTATGTGGAGGCTACCGAAATGGAAGCCCAAGGCACAAAAATACTCAAGCTGAACTCGGGAAATCCGGCTATATTCGGGCATAAAGCTCCCGAAAGCGTGAAAAAAGCCATAATTGAGAATATTGACAAGGCTGTTCCGTACTGTGATTTCCGCGGAATGAAAGCGGCAAGAGAAGCGATCCGCGATTATTATCTTGAAAAAGGCGTGCATGGCGTTCGCGATACGGATATTTATGTCGGAAACGGCGTAAGCGAGCTTGCGGATATTTCTCTTACATCTATTCTTGATCCCGGCGACGAGGTGCTTGTTCCTACGCCGTGCTATCCGCTCTGGTCCAACTGCACCGTAAAGGTGGGCGGAGTCCCCGTGTTTTACAATTGCGACGAAAGCGCAAAATGGTATCCCGACGTGGACGATATCCGCAAAAAAGTGACAAAGAAAACAAAAGCAATAGTTGTTATAAACCCGAATAACCCCACGGGAGCGCTTTATCCGAACGAAATTCTTTCGGGAATCGCGGACGTCGCAAGAGAGCATAACCTTATGATTTTTTCCGACGAAATATATGACCGCCTTGTCTTTGACGGCAAGGTTCATACGCCGATGGCGGCAATCGCTCCCGACGTGTTTGTGGTAACGTATAACGGACTTTCAAAATCGCATAACGTGTGCGGATACCGCTGCGGCTGGATGACGCTCTGCGGTCCGGAAAAAGGCTTTGAAAGCTTCAGACTCAATGTTGAAAAGCTGATGTCGCTCAGACTTTGCGCTGGTGCCGTTCCTCAGCTTATAATTCCCGCCGCGCTTGCAGACACCGAAAGCACCAAAGCGGAGATCGCTCCCGGCGGCACGCTTTACGAACGCCGTCGCGCCGCGTGGGAGGCGCTTGAAAGCGTCGATTCGCTTTCGTGCCTTAAAAATGACGGCGCGCTTTATATGTTCCCGCGTATAGACGACAGATTCAGGGTCGTCGACGATCACGATTTTGCCGCAAAGCTTCTCCGTAAAAAGCATATCCTGCTTGTTCCCGGAAGCGGCTTCAATTATACCTCTCCCAATCATTTCAGAATGGTGCTTTTGCCATCGCCCGAGCAGCTTGCCGGTGCGGTGAAGGCAATAGACGAGCTGCTTAAAGAAGAGTTTACCCGATAAAAAATATCCGCCTGCAGACTGCGGGCGGATATTTTTTGCGCGTGCGGACGTCGAAAAACGGAAAATAAATCATATGCGGCGGATATAAAAGATATTGACTTTATTCCCGCCGTATTGTAAAATAATTCTTGGGAAAGGGGGTGAAACAAAAAGCTATGTTCGGAAAAAAACATTCGCTTCCGCGGGCTGTCGCATTCGTGGATTTTGAGCATTGGTATATATCGCTTGAACGTATGTATTCGGTAAAGCCGGACGTAAAAGCGTGGGCGGAGGAGCTTCGCGAAAATTACGAGGTTGAAGAAATTGCGATTTTTGCGGATTTTTCAAACACGGGACTTCGCGGCGAGCTTGAGAAAATACGCAACGTTACCAATATTATAATAGACACAAAAAATCAGAGCGAACATTATAAAAAAGATTTTACGGACTTTATTATGCTCGATTATATCTATCAGCGGGCAATGACTAAAAAGAATATCGACACATTCATTATTTTTACAGGGGACGGACATTTTACGTCTGTAGTGCGGTTTATAATAAATCAGTGCCGCAAGAAAGTCGGTATATACGGTATAACCGGAGCAACAAGCAGCCAGCTTAAAGCAAGCGCGTCATGGTGCCGCGAGCTTCCGTCAGATTCGGAAATTTACAGAACCTATTATAAGCTCATAGTAGATACCTTCAATTATCTTACCGTTCACAGAGAATTTATAAAGAACGGCTCACCGGAAAAAATAACGGAGCGTGTTTCAAAGCAGGGCAGAGTGGACAGGCGTTCGATAAAAAACGCGCTCGATCAGATGATAAAGGACGGATACGTCTACAAAGCCACAATGCTTGACGAGAAGGGCAAAAAGGTTTCGGTACTGAGACCGAACTGGGATCTTCTCCGTCGCGACGGACTGTGGGTACAGCCTTAAAAACAAAAAATACGGATTGCCGCGGCAATCCGTATTTTTTATTGTGAAAGCATTTTTTTCAGGAACTGTCCCGTGTATGACGAGGGGCAGTCAGCCACCTGCTCGGGTGTGCCTTCGGCAACGATCGTACCGCCTCCTGCGCCGCCCTCGGGGCCGAGATCTATTATGTGATCGGCGGTTTTTATCACGTCAAGATTGTGTTCTATAACGATAACCGTATTGCCGTTTTCACACAGCCGCGAAAGCATTTCGAGAAGCTTTCTAACATCCTCGGAGTGAAGCCCCGTCGTGGGCTCGTCAAGGATATACACGGTTTTTCCCGTGCCTCTGCGCGCAAGCTCGGTCGCAAGCTTAACCCTCTGCGCTTCGCCCCCAGAAAGCGTTGTGGACGACTGCCCTATCTTGATATATCCGAGTCCGACGTCGTACAATGTCTGCAATTTTCTTTTCAGCTTGGGCAGATTTTCAAAGAATTTCAAGCCTTCTTCAACAGTCATATCGAGCACGTCGAAAATGCTTTTTCCTTTGTATTTTACTTCAAGTGTTTCTCGGTTGTATCTTTTGCCGTGACAAACGTCGCACGTAACGTAAACGTCGGGAAGAAAATGCATTTCAATGCATTTTACGCCGTCGCCCTGACAGGCTTCGCACCGTCCGCCCTTGACGTTGAAGGAAAAACGTCCCGAGCCGTATCCGCGCACCTTTGCGTCGGGAGTGCTTGCGAAAAGCTCGCGTATATCCGTAAAAAGTCCGGTGTATGTCGCGGGGTTCGAGCGCGGAGTCCTGCCTATCGGGCTTTGGTCGATAGCTATTACTTTATCAAGCTCCTCAATGCCGTCGATGCCGTCGCACTTTCCGGGGTAGGTTATCGCGTGGCTAAGCTTTTTCTGAAGCGTTTTCAAAAGCACCGCATTTACAAGCGATGATTTTCCCGAGCCGGAAACGCCCGTCACGCAGATGAATTTTCCCAAAGGAAAACGAACCGTTATATTTTTCAGATTATTTTCTCTCGCGCCGCGCACGGTAAGGAATTTTCCGTTGCCCTCTCTGCGCTTTTCGGGAACGGGAATAACCCTTTTGCGCGAAAGATACTGACCTGTTATCGACTTTTCGCAAGCCATAACCTCCTGCGGCGTTCCCGCCGCAACGACCTCTCCTCCGTGGACTCCCGCACCGGGACCGATATCGACTATATAATCGGAGGCAAGCATTGTTTCTTCGTCATGTTCGACAACTATCACCGAGTTTCCCGTGTCGCGCAGACGGCAGAGCGTTTCGATAAGCCTGTGATTGTCGCGCTGGTGAAGTCCTATGCTCGGCTCGTCGAGGATATAAAGCACGCCGACAAGCGACGAGCCTATCTGCGTCGCAAGGCGTATTCTCTGCGCCTCGCCGCCCGAAAGCGTTCCTGCCTTTCTGCCGAGGGTAAGATATTCAAGTCCTACGCTTTTCAGAAATCCGAGACGCGATTTTATCTCTTTCAGAATTTCGCGCGCTATCTGTCCTTCCGCGCCGGAAAGGTTCAGCTTTTCAAAAAAATCAAGGGCGGAGGCTATGTCGAGCGAACAGATCTCGTCAATATTAAGACCTCCGACGGTGACGGAAAGCACTTCTTTTTTCAGTCTTTTTCCGTGACAGGCGGGACAGGGAACGAATTCGAGAAATTCTTCGTAATAATCGTTTTGTATCTGCGAAAAACGAGTCTGAACTATGTTTACAAGTCCCGACCATTTGACAACCTGATCGTGAACCATGCCGGCAAAGCTGCGAACGACGTGATATTTTTCGTCTCCCGTGCCGTAAAGCAATGCGTCGAGCGCTTCCTCTGAAAAGTCGCATATTTTTGTATCGAGCGTAAAGCCGTGAGTCTTTCCCACCTCTTCCACAAGCGGCCCCGACCACGATTCTTCGTCAAGACTTTTGAAGCCGTTTACGGCTATCGCGCCCTCGCGGAGAGAAAGGGTTTTGTCGGGAATCATTTTTTCCGCGGATATCGTCTGAAGCTCGCCGAGTCCTCCGCAGCGTTCGCACGCACCTATGGGGTTATTGAACGAAAACATTCTCGGTTCAAGCTCGGGAACGGAAAAGCCGTGCTCGGAGCAGGCGTAGTTCTGAGAGAATGTCTGTTCTTCTTCCGTTTCGGCGTTTATTATCGAAACCGTGCCGCCGCCCATTGACAGAGCCGTTTCAAGCGAATCCGAAAGGCGCTGCTCTATGCCGTCTTTCCGCACAAGCCTGTCCACGAGAATTTCAACATCGTGCTTTTTGTTTTTTTCAAGCTTCGGGATTTCGTCTATCGGGTAGACCGTGCCGTCAACGCGCGCTCTTGAAAAGCCGTTTTTGCGGGCGTTGTCGAAAACCTTTTCAAACTGTCCCTTTTTGCCCTTTGCCACGGGCGCCGATACCATAAATTTTGTTCCGTCGGGGAAAGCCATGATTTTATCTATCATAACGTCCGTCGGCATACGGCGGATTTCCTTGCCGCATACGGGGCAGTGAGGAACGCCCACGCGGGCATACAGCAGACGGAGATAGTCATAAATTTCCGTGACTGTTCCGACGGTCGAGCGCGGATTTTTCGAGGTTGTTTTCTGATCTATCGAAATTGCGGGCGAAAGTCCTTCGATAAAGTCTATATCGGGCTTGTCAAGCTGTCCGAGAAACTGACGCGCATAGGACGAAAGCGATTCCACAAACCGCCTGTGACCTTCGGCATAAATGGTATCGAAAGCAAGCGACGATTTTCCCGAGCCGGAAAGTCCCGTAAAGATGACGAGCCTGTCGCGCGGGATGGTAAGCTCTATGTTTTTCAGGTTGTGGACTCTGACTCCCTTTACATGAATATACTTTGTGGGCATTTTTATTTATTCTCCGTGTTTTTTATCTTTGCAATACTGTCGCGCAGGTAAGCGGCGCGTTCAAAATCAAGCTGCGACGCGGCCTTTTTCATTTCCGAGGTAAGACGTGCCACAAGCTCCTCTCTTTGCTTTGCGCTCATATTTTTTTTGCTCTTTGCGGCGTTTATTTCCTTGCTTGAAGCTATTTCTATCACCGCGCGGACGTCTTTTTTTATCGTGTGAGGAATGATTCCGTGTTCTTCGTTATACTTCTGCTGGATAGAACGGCGACGTTCCGTTTCGCTTATGGCGCGTTGCATGGAGTCGGTTACGGTATCGGCGTACATTATGACCGTGCCGTTTTCGTTTCTTGCCGCTCTGCCTATCGTCTGAATAAGCGATGTTTCGGAGCGGAGCAGACCCTCCTTGTCGGCGTCGAGAATGGCGACGAGCGAAACCTCGGGCAGATCAAGTCCTTCGCGCAGGAGATTTATTCCGACAAGCACGTCGTAAACGCCGAGCCGCAGATCGCGCAAAAGCTCCTGACGCTGCATTGTTTCAACCTCGTGATGAATATATCTCACCTTTATAAGATTCATTTCAAGATATTCGCAAAGGTCCTCTGCCATTTTCTTTGTAAGCGTTGTGACAAGCACCCTCTCGCCCTTTTCGGTGCGCTTTTTTATTTCGCCCATAAGGTCGTCAACCTGTCCTTTTACGGGACGGACTTCAATTTTCGGATCAAGCAGTCCTGTCGGGCGGATAATCTGCTCGACAAGCTGCGTGCAGTGCTGCTTTTCGTATGGCCCGGGCGTTGCGCTGACGTATATCACCTGATTTAATTTTTTCTCGAATTCGTCAAACGTCAGCGGACGGTTATCATATGCCGAGGGCAGACGGAAGCCGTAATCTATAAGGTTTTTCTTGCGTGAAAAATCGCCTCCGCTCATGGCTCTTACCTGAGGAATCGTAACGTGCGATTCATCTACAAGAAGCAGAAAATCGCGCGGAAAATAATCTATAAGGCAGAACGGAACAGAGCCCTCGGGTCTTCCCGAAAGCACGCGCGAATAGTTTTCGATGCCGGAGCAGAAGCCTATCTCGCGGATCATTTCAATATCGTATTTTGTGCGTTCTTCTATGCGCTGAGCCTCGATGAATTTTCCCTGTGCCTTGAATTCTTCAACGCGGCAGAGCATTTCGCGGTTTATTTCGTCAAGTGCAGCATCGCGCTTGGCTTCGGAGGTCGCGTAGTGCGATGCCGGATATATCGCCGCATACGAAAGCCGGCGGCGGACCTCGCCCGTCAGCACGTTTATTTCGCTTATTCTGTCTATCTCGTCGCCGAAAAATTCTATCCGCAGGGCGGTTGTATCGGACGCCGGCATTATTTCAAGCGTATCGCCGCGTGCGCGGAATTTATCTCTCGTAAGGGAAAAATCGTTGCGGGTATAATTTATTGTTACAAGGCGGCGCATAAGCTCCTCGCGCGAAACAGCCATTCCTTCTCTTACCGCAACGACAAGCGATTTATACTCGGAGGGATCGCCGAGCGAATATATGCACGAAACGCTCGCAACGATTATAACGTCGCGCCGCTCGAAAAGAGAAGACGTCGCGCTGTGGCGCAGACGGTCGATTTCGTCGTTTACGGCGGAATCCTTTTCTATATACAGGTCTTTCCCGGGGATATACGCCTCGGGCTGATAATAATCGTAATACGAAACAAAATACGAAACGGCGTTGTCCGGAAAAAATTCGCGGAATTCCGAGCAGAGCTGCGCCGCAAGGGTTTTATTGTGCGCCAGAACAAGCGTCGGACGGTTGACCTTTTCTATTATCGAAGCCATTGTAAAGGTTTTTCCCGACCCCGTAACTCCGACAAGTGCCTGCTCTTTGTCGCCGCGCAGGATGCCTTTTACAAGCGCGTCTATCGCTTCCGGCTGATCGCCCGTCGCCTCATACGGCGAAACAAGCCTGAATTTATCCATTTCCGCTCCTTTTCATTTCGGCAAAGCCTAAAGAATATTTGTAAAGGTGTCGCCGGCAACTATTATGTGCGCGAGCATACCTATTTCGACAAGATCGAAGGCGCGCTTTACCTGTTGAGTGGTAAAGAGATCGTCGGAGGAGGGGATTGCCACTCCCGACGGGTGATTGTGCGCCAGCACTACCATTGATGCGCGCTTGAAAAGCGCCGTTTCTATGAGCCTGCGCATGGTTATTGCGGACGAATTTACCGAGCCTTCGTGTACTTTGACGCAGTCTATAAGTCCAAACTTGTTGTCGAGCAGCAGAAGAAGCACCGTTTCCTCCGTCACGCCGAGATATCGCGCCACAAGATATTTCCCGATGTCTTCTATTGATGAAAGCTTGGTCACCTTTGAGTTTTTCTCCATTGCATATCTGCGCGACACGGCGGGGATAAGCTTTATAAGCGTCGCGGAATGCTCGCTTATTCCTGTGACGGCGAGAAGATCGTCATAGGGTGCGTCAAACACGGCGGAAAGAGAGCCGAAACGGTTTATCAGCATATGCGCGGTTTCGTTTGTGTCCCTTTGCGGTATGGAATAAAAAAGAAGCAATTCAAGCACGTTGTGCGGCTCGAAGCCGTCAAGCCCCTCCGAAAGAAAACGGTCCTTTGTGTGCTTTCTGTGATCCTTGTGCATATGTCCTCCTCTGCGGCGATTTGTAATATAATATTATACCACATCCGCGCGCGGATTTCAACACCGACGCCCGATGAATTTTGAACTTTCGGAAAACGGATTGCGTAATTTCCGTAAAATACGTATGCAATGAGAAAAAGTGTTGAAAATAATCCGGAGTTATGATATTATAAAAATAATATAAGGCGAAAATTTTTTGCGGAGATACCCGATATGGAAAATAAAAACCAAAATAAAAAATTCAGAATAACGGAATATGTTCCGATATGGAGCGTGGTGCTGTTTGCAATTGCGATATGCGCGCTTGCGGTCGAGCTTATCGCAAAGTCAAACGTTGCCTTTGCCGACGCGATAAACGAAAGCGCCGGCAGAGTTATAAGACTTATACTTGCAAAAAGCACAAGCTTTATACCCTTTTCGCTTGCGGAAACGTTTCTTCTCTGCTCGCCGGTGCTTATCGCAATACTCGTTATGCTTGTCATCCGCGCGGGAAACAGATCGCTTAAATCGCTTATAAAATTCACGGCGGGAATACTTTCTCTTATAACGCTTATATATTCAACGTTTGTTTTCGGCTTCGGCACGGGATATTACGGAAAAACGATAGACGAAAAGCTCGGTCTTGACAGAAAGGACGTTTCGGCGCAGGAGCTTTACGATACGGCAAGGCTGCTTCTTTCCGGCGCGGAAAAAGAGCTTGAAAACGTGACCTTTCCCGAAGGCACTTATTCTTCGATGACCTTTTCGTATGCGGAGATGAACGAAAAGCTCAATCGCGCGTGGGACGTCGTATGCGAAAAATATCCCTGCTTTCAGAGCTTTCATGCAAACACCAAGCCCGTTATGCTCAGCGGAATATGGACGTATACTCACACCTCGGGTGTTTACAGCTTCTTTACGGGCGAGGCGAACGTAAACGTAAATTATCCCGACTTTATAATAGTAAGCTCCGCGGCGCACGAAATGGCGCATCAGAGAGGCGTTGCCAGAGAGGACGAAGCAAACTTTGCGTCGTTTCTTGTGTGCATAAACAGCGACGATCCGTATGTCCGTTACAGCGGATATCTCGATATGTTCAGAGAAGTGCGCGATAAGCTCTATTCTGCCGATAAAGACCTTTACAACAAGCTTATTTCGGAAATGTCGAACGAAACGAAAAACGAAATATATTCCTTTGCCGAGTTTTTTGATAAGTACAGAGAAAACGTCGCGGCAACGGTATCGAACAAGGTCAACGACACATATATAACCTCGCACGGTCAGGAGGCGGGGATAAAAAGCTACGGTCTTGTAGTGGATCTTCTCTGCGCGTACATGCTTTACGGCGACGGCGCGACAAAATAAATCACCGAAAGGAAAGTCATTATGGACGAAACCTCTGCAAAAAAGAAAGTTCTTGTGATTGAGGACGAAAAGCGCATATCAAAGGTACTTGAAGTAAATCTTTTAATGGCGGGATATCTGTGCGATACGGCTTTTGACGGAGATGAAGGTCTTGAAAAAGCGCTTACCGGAAATTTCGATCTCATTCTTCTTGATATAATGCTTCCGAAAAGGGACGGCTTTTCCGTATGCCGCGAAATAAGAAAAAAGCTTTCCACGCCCATAATAATGGTCACGGCAAAGGAAGAAGAAATAGATAAGGTCATGGGGCTTGATCTCGGCGCGGACGATTATGTGACAAAGCCCTTTTCGATAAAGGTGCTTCTGGCGCGCATAAAAGCCAACATAAGACGCAGC
>CAVKJG010000023.1:0-22800 GCA_963656825.1 Sphaerochaetaceae bacterium | reverse complement strand
ACGCAGCTCCGGCGAATTTGTCGAGCTCAGACAGCCCGCCGTGGCGGAGGGGCTTATAGTAATACGCGGACTTACGATAGATACGAAAAATTTCCGCGTCACAAAGGACGGCAGAGAAATCGAGCTTTCGCGCAAGGAATTTGAAGTGCTTGTGTTTCTCGCATCGCACCCCGACGAGCTTTTTTCGCGCGAGGAGCTGCTTGAAAAGGTCTGGGGCTACGAGGATTTCTTCGGAGGGATACGCACGGTGGACGTCACGATGTCGCGCCTGCGCTCAAAAATAGAGGATAAGCCCGCCGAGCCGGAATACATACTGACAAAGAGAACAAAGGGCTATTATATTCCGGCATAAAGGACGAAAGGACAAAAAATGTATAAAAATCTGCATTTCAAAATAATCCTTATATTCGTCGTTTTCACGGTAACGCTTATGGCTGCGATAAGCGCGGTGCTTATCGTCAGCTCAAACAGGTTTTATTCAAGCGATTTCCAGACCGAAATGAAGGCGGCGCTTGCCTCCGACGGCGGACTTGTTTCGGAGCTTCGCTCCGCAATGGCGGAGGACAATTTCTCGGCAAAGCAAAACGAAATCCTCCGCGCCTATTCTGGAACGCTCGGAATAAGCAAATACAGAAACTATTACATTCTCGATATGAGCGGCGCAATGCTTGACGGCTCCGACACGGAGCTCGGCAAGGAGCTTGAAATAACGCCGAACATAGTCACGGCGCTTTCGGGCGGAGTCGGCGACGAAAAGGAATACTGGACAAGCTATATAGATTATGCCGTATATCTTGAAAATGACGGCAGAAGCTGCATTATTTACGTCAAGGACTCTCAGGAGGAGGTACGTCTCTTTTCCGAGATGATATTCCAGATAACCGTTCAGGCGATATTCTTCGGTATGCTTGTGGCGATAGTGCTGTCGTTTTTCCTTGCAAAAGCAATAACCTCGCCCATACGGGCACTTACGGTGAGTGCCGGCAGAATTGCCGCGGGCGAATTTTCGGAGGAGGTAAAGGTAAATTCAAACGACGAGATAGGCACGCTTTCCGTTACGTTCAACAACATGAAAAACGTGCTTAAAAACACGCTTGACGAGATATCCGGCGAAAGAGAAAAGTTTGAAACGCTGTTTTTGTACCTCAACGACGCGGTTATAGCCTTTGACAGTCAGGGCAAGCTGATGCACATAAACAAAACGGCGAAAAAGCTTTTCGGCTATGACGAAAGTGCCGAGTTTTCGTTTTCGCACATGATGCGTGTCCTGCAGATAGATTACCGTGACGTTTCCGGCAAGTACAGGGAAAGCAAAAATTACGTCATAAGCGATGTTATTTTCGAGGGCAAAGCGCTTGATATAACGTTTGCCGAGTTCAGATATACGCAAAGCGAAAAGGAAAGCGCCGGCATTATGTGCGTTATTCACGACAACACAGGCAGATACGAGCTTGACAAATCGCGCAGGGAATTCGTTGCGGATGTTTCTCACGAGCTTCGCACGCCGCTTACGAGCATAAAGGGCGCGGTGGAAACCGTGCTTGAATATCCTCAGCTTGACGCGGAATCGAAGAAGAATTTTCTTCAGATGGCGGTTGAGGAATGCGACAGAATGACGAGAATCGTAAGCGAGCTTCTGGTGCTTTCGCGCCTTGACAACAACCGTACCGCGTGGAAGACGGAAACGTTTGAGATAAGCGACTTCTGCCGCAGACTGTACGATATAATGTCGGTCGAAGCGGGAAATCACGGGCATGTGCTTACCTGCTCCTGCGACGAAAACATTCCGCCTGTCACGGGCGACAAGGAAAAGCTTCAGCAGGTGCTTATAAATATAATCGCAAACGCGGTGAAATACACGCCCGACGGCGGAAGAATAGATATTTCTGCAAGTGCGGAGCCGGATTTTGCCGTGATAAGCGTAAAGGATAACGGCGTCGGAATTCCCGAAGAGGATCAGCCGAGAATTTTCGAGCGTTTTTATCGCGTCGAAAAGGCGCGCACCTCCGATACGGGCGGCACGGGGCTCGGACTTGCGATAGCAAAAGAAATAGTTGACGCTCACGGCGGGCAGATATGGCTCGAATCCAAGGTGGGCGAGGGAACAAAGGTGTATGTAAGGCTTCCTTACAATGCAAAGCTGCCGGAAACGGCAGGCTCCGAAACGGTGACGTAAACCCGAAAAACAGATGAAAGGACAAAACGGCGATATGAGCGAAAACAAAACGCTTGAACTTATAAAAACGATCGTTACGGCTGCGCTGCTCGTGTCGCTGATCTGTCTTTGCGCCGTTTATATATTCGGCTTCGGAAAGGTGAGATCGGCGGAGTTTTCCAAAACGATGATGTCGGCGCTCAAGGTTCAGTCGTCGAAAAACGAATACGCAAAATATTTTGATAAGTCGCAGGTTGTTCCGGAATTTATAGGCGTTTGTTCCTCCGACGGCAGACGAAAGGGAATGTTCTCAGACACTGAAAACGCAAAAATCGAAACGCTTTACAAAAGCTTTTCGGTTTATTTTTCCGAAACGCTCGGCGAGAGCGGAAAGACCTCCGAGCTTGATGAAACCGTCGGCGCGCGCAGCTGGGAGCGAGCACTTTCCGGCGACTGCGTTTATATGAGCTTTTGCGGCGAGCTTCCGCGCTCGCTCATATATTTTATGACCTTTCCCGACGAAATAACGGAAAACGTCGGCGATGAATTCATAAGCGAGCTTATAATATATCCTTCGGGAGATCCGACGGTTGCGGAAAGCACCGATATAAACGGAAACAGGATAACGTCGCTGCTTTATGCCTATTCGGTGATAGCCAGAAACCGTCATGGCGGATATTATCTTTTTGAATCGGCGTCGGTTCCGAAAAGCTATCTTGACGTGTATTTTAACAAGGACAGAATATTTTCATATAATATGACGGGGGCGCTGGCATTTGATTTCGACGGCGGAAACTGTCGCAGCGGAATGCGTATAAAAACCGAGGATTTTTCCGCGCCGGAAATATTTGCTGCGGGCAAGGACATAACTGAGGATCCGACCGCTATATCGTGCATTGCGGGGGCTTTCGGCATAAACTACGAAAAATCGGTAAGATATGACGAAAGCGACGGCGCCGTTTCATATATAGAAGAGGGACAGAACGTAAAAATTTATCGCGACGGAAGAGTTATCTATACGGTTACAGGCGATATCGGCGGCGTGAGCATGGGCGTCAGGCTCGGAGATTATGCCGTTTACGACTATGTCGGCACGGCTGTAAAGCTTATTGACGCAATGAATACGGACGCGGGCGAGGCGGCGCTGAAGCTTCGCGGAATATATAAAAACGGCGAAAATACAGAGGTGCTGTTCGGATATTCGTGCAACAATATATCGCTTTCGATGGAAGAGGAAGCCGATCTTCTGCGCTTTGAGTTCAAAGGAGGAAAGCTTATCTCTGCGGAAATAAGGCTGCTTACGGCACAATCGACAAAAAGATACAGCGCCTGTCCGCAGGAGTGGTATTCGGATATTTATTCGATAGAGCAGACCGGAGAGGGAAGGCTTGTTCCGTTTTATACGGCGTCGGACGACAGGGCTTCGGGAGCGGTGTGGCTTTTTGCACGTGCGGCGGAGGTGAGCGGCAAATGAGCTGGAAAAATCTTAAAACCTTTGCCATAGTCGTGCTTCTTATAATGAACGTGTTCTTCGGCACGGAGGTTTACAGGCGCTACAAAAAAATGAACTACTATTCCGAAAAAGAAATAAGCTCCGTCACGGAGCTGCTTTCGGAAAGCGGAATATCCGTTGGCGAGGACATTCTCCGCGCCAGAAAGGTATCTGTGCCGGCGTATATGCGCGCTTCGGAGGAGGCGGAGCTTTTGTCCGCGCTCAGACTTTTCGGGAACGTAAGCCGCGACGGAGAAAAATATACCGTTTCGGACGGAAACGGAAAATGGAGCTTCGGCAGTGACGGCAGTTTTGAATACCGCGCCGCAGATGATGCTCCGATGCCGGTTTCGGTTATGGAATCGGGCACGGTATCGGCTGTGTTCATGATAGACCGGTACACGGAAAAGCTTGAAGCCGCAATGAAAAGCGTGATTTGCTTTGACGATATAAATTCGCTTTCCGCAAACAAGGGCGCAAAGCCGTCGCACGCGGAGCTTTACAGGCTTTACACGGATCGCGATACCGGAAATTACATTGCGATGTTTCTGCAATATACGGGCAGAATTCAGACCTCGCAGGCGTTTTATCTTCTCGTGAATGAAAACGGAGAGGTGCTTTCCGGCGAGGGAAGCATATCGCTTCTTTTGCCGGATGAGAAGCTCAAAACCGACTGCGTTGATCTTCTTACGGTGCTTTTTGACGAAAAACGCTGGGCGGACGTATATCTTTCTTCGGGTACGGCGGGCAGGCTTTCGCTTTCCGAGCTTTATTATTCCTATGATATCTATCGCACGGTAGAAGGACTTGAATATTATGTCCCGACGGTGAATCTCATCTATTCCGACGGTACCGTTCACAGCTACAATATGATTGACGGCATAAAAAAGTAAAAAAACTGTTGCAATTTGTCTTATAACAAAATATAATTTATAATAAAGACTCTTTTGAGCTGACCAGAAAGGTTTGAACATATGGAAAAGATAGTGATCGACGGCGGAGCGAGGCTGAGCGGCAAGGTTGAAATAAGCGGTATGAAAAATGCCGCCGTTGCCGTGATCTTTGCGTGTATAACGGTTGCCGACGTTTGTATTATAGATAATCTTCCTCAGATAAGCGACGTCAGGCAGTCGCTTGAAATGCTTTCGAGCATAGGAGCGAAAATCCGCGCAGTCGGCAGAAATTCCGTTGAAATAGACACACGAAAAGTAAAAAACAAGGTCGTTCCGGCAGAGCTTGCAAGGAAAATGCGCGCGTCGTACTATCTTGCGGGGGCGTGCCTTGCGCGCTTCGGCTCGGCAAAGGTCGGGCTTCCCGGCGGCTGTGATTTCGGTTCGCGACCGATAGATCAGCACGTCAAGGCTTTTACGGCTATGGGCGCGACGGTAAACGTCGGAGGCGGATTTATGGACGCCGTCACCGAAAACGGAGTAAAAAGCGCGGGCATCTTTTTTGATTGTGTTACCGTAGGAGCGACGATAAACACGATAATTGCCTCCGTGCTTTGCGACGGCGTCACGGTTATCGAAAACGCCGCAAGAGAACCGCACATAGTCGATCTTGCGAACTTCCTGAACTACTGCGGAGCGAATATCACGGGCGCGGGCACGGACGTTATAAAAATAAAGGGTGTGGAAAAGCTTCACGGCTGTACGTACAGCATAATTCCCGATATGATAGAAGCCGGCACGTTTATGGTCGCCGCGGCGGCAACGGGCGGCAGACTTTATATAGACAATGTAATTCCGAAGCACCTTGAAGCCATAACCGCAAAGCTTTGCGAAATGGGCGCGGAGATAGAAGAATACGACGACGCGATGCTTGTCACACGCAGGGGAGAGCTTCTTCCGGCGAATGTAAAAACGCTTCCGTATCCCGGATTTCCGACGGATATGAATCCGCAGATAGCAACGCTTATGTGTCTTGCAAAGGGAACAAGCCATATTTCCGAAACCATATGGGACGGCCGCTTCCGTTATGTAGATGAGCTTCGCAGAATGGGCGCAATGATAAAGGTTGACGGCAAGCTTGCCGTTGTCGAGGGCGGCGCGCAGCTTACGGGTAGCTGCGTAAGAGCGGTAGACCTTCGCGCGGGAGCAGCCATGGTCATAGCGGGTCTTGCCTGCGAGGGAAGAACGGAAATAGAGGACGTTCATTACATAGAGCGCGGATATGACAATATAGTGTCAAAGCTTCGCTCGGTCGGCGCGAAAATAAAGAAAATAAACACGCCGGACGACGCCGATATGAAAACAGGATAAAACAGAAAGCCACTCGGAAGAGTGGCTTTCTGTTTGACAATCATTGAATATTAAAAATTAAACGGATATTTACTTTATCCAGAGGCTATTGTAAGAACCGCGATAATTGAAGTAATGCTGTTTGTTTTCATCCATCAATCTTGCGGTTTTCAGAATCATCAGTGCGTACATGAAAAATTCATCTGACCCAAGCGCATACATACGCACAGAGCTTTCTTCGTCGAGCATGACGTCGGTCAGACAGTTTATGTGAATTTCCGTAAGCATTTCAAGCGCTTCCGCCGCTTCATCGGGCGAAATGCCGCATTTTTTAGCCACAAAAGGCGCCGTAACGGGTTTGGTCATATTTTCGGTTTCATAAGCAAAGACTTTTCTTACATTGGGCTTTGATAAAATTTCAAGCGCGCGGCCGATCCCGCTCCCTGTAAGCTGATCCGCATTTGCTTTGCCCCTGTGCAGCAGCCCGATCTCCGATGTGGCGATAACGGCTCCGTTTTTATCTGAAAAAGTGGCTGTTTTAACCTGACGGTTTTCCTCCAGATAGTTTTTCATTATTTCCTTTTCTGTTTCAAGATCTTTTCCTTCAGTGCTGCATACCCAGCCGCGCTGCGTCAGATCAATAATAGTGTCGTACAGCATTTCCGGAATTTCATCATAGTCGACGGCTTGTCGTTTTTCTTTGGGGTTTATGCTGCCGTACAGCTCATCTACCGTGATATCAAAACATCCGGCAATTACAGGGAGGAGCATGATATCGGGCATTGTTACGTCGTTTTCCCATTTGGAAACCGACTGAGAAGATACGCCCAGAGTTTCTGCAAGCTGTTCCTGCGTCATACCGCTGTTTTTTCTTAATTCTGCAATGTTCTTTCCTATCGTCATATAAAGCACTCCTTGTTTTTTTATGTTCCGGAACTATCTATAATTATATTGAAAAAATAAAATAAATCAACAGCTGATATGGCAAGTGTATATCCAAAACGGAGATATGGTCGCCTGTTTGGATAATCAGCTTTTCATCCGGTTTATCACAAAAACTCCGACAGGTTTTGCCGCTGCCGGAGTTTTAATTTATTTTCAGCTTAAAACGCTTTTCGTTGCGTCTTCTTCGTACTGACGGGTATAAAGCTTGTAGTAATGACCGCGCTTTTTCATAAGCTCGGAATGGTTTCCGCGCTCAACTATTTTTCCGTCGCTTACAACGAGGATAATATCCGCGTCGCGAACGGTGGAAAGACGGTGCGCTATCATTATCGAGGTTCTGCCGCGAATTACTTCGTTTATCGCGTGCTGAATATTCTGTTCTGTGAGCGTGTCGATAGACGCCGTTGCTTCGTCAAGAACGAGTATTTTCGGGTCGGCAACTATTGCGCGCGCAAAAGAAATGAGCTGTTTTTCACCGGTGGAAAGCAGATCGCCGCCTTCGCCGACGTCCGTGTCGAGTCCTTTTTCCGCTTTTGCGACAACACCGTCAGCAGAAACTCTTTTCAGCGCGGCGTTGATTTCGTCTATTGTGGCGTCGGGCTTGCCGTAGCGGAGATTTTCAAGTATCGTTCCGGAGAAAAGGTGCGGAGTCTGAAGCACATAGCCTATATTGCTGTGAAGCCAGAGCTGACTTCTTTCTCTCGCGTCCTTGCCGTCTATAAGCACCTGACCGGAGGTAGGCTCATAGAAGCGGCATACAAGATTTACAAGCGTCGATTTTCCCGCGCCGGTCTCGCCGACTATTGCAATGTTTGAACCCTGAGGAATTTTAAGATTGAAATGCTCAAGGATATATTCGTCGCCGTCGGGGTATCTGAAGCTTACGTCGCGGAATTCTATATCGCCGTGAAGCTCTTCCCAATTTTCTTTTTTGGGAGAAAACGTATCGCCGTATTTTGCAATTACTTCGGGCGTGTCTGTAACGTCGGATTTTGTTTCGAGCAGCTTTGTAAGACGTTCTATATTTACCTGCTCGCGCACAAGGTCGGATATCATGTCAACTATCCAGCGGATAGGCTCCATAATTCCGAGCGCGTAGGACATAAACACCGAAAGCGTACCGATTTCCATATAGCCTATCGAACCGCTGCCGAGGAGCGAAAGCTCGCCGCCCTTCCATATTACTATGGCGAGCGCGATCGACGACGCAAAGCCTATTGTTGTCGCAAGAATTGCGCGGTAGCGCTGAGCCATAACCGAGCTGCGCTTCATTTCCTTTGTGACGTTTACAAAATCGCCCTCGATTTTGTCTTCGATCACAAGGGTTTTTATTGTTTTCGCGCCCGTGATGCCTTCGTTGAAGTTACCCGTTATTTTTGAGTTTACTTCTCTTATATGGCGGTTTTCGTTTACAAGCTTTTTCTGGAATATTGCAAAAAGCACCGTGATAAGCGGAATTATAGTCATTACGAGAAGCGTGAGCTTCACGTTTATCGAAAACATAACTATAACAACGCCGACAAGATATGAAAGGTTCCATACACCTTGCATTATAACCCATGAAACAAGCTCACCTATGCGGGAGGTGTCGCTCATTATTCTTGCGTGAACGTAGCCTACGCTGTTCTGATTGAAATAAGAAAAGGAAAGCGTCTGCAAATGGTCAAAGCTCAGCTTGCGGAGATCGCGTCCGACGGAAAGCTCAACCTTTCCGGCAAGAAAAGAAGCGACAAAGTCGGTTATTATTTTTCCTGCAAGAGTAAGCACATAAAGCACTATGAACGGCGCAAGATTTGCAATGAATTTTCCGTCCTCGATGTGATTTAGCGCATACCTCTGAAACAGCGGAATAACTATATCTCCTGCCGAACCCAGAAGTCCGCATGTTATCATAATTATCATCCACGCTCTGTATTTGTAAAGGAATTTCGCCACCTTCGGCAGTCCGAAAAAGGGAAGAGAAACGTATTGCTTTTTATCGTTTGTTTTCTGATCGTTCATACCGCTTCCTCCGCTCCTTTCGTCTGTATATCGTATATCTGCTTATAAAGCCCGCCATGAGAAACAAGCTCGGAATGTGTACCCTCCTCAACCACCTTGCCGCGATCGAGAACTATAATTTTTTCCGCGTGCATAAGCGTTGTTATTCTGTGAGATATAAGAATGACGGTAGACTTTCCGAGGCTTTCGGAAAGCGCGCGGCGTATTTTGCTGTCGGTTTCCGTATCCACAGCCGAAAGCGAATCATCGAAAACCATTATAGGCGTTCTCTGAACTACAAGACGGGCAATCGCCGCTCTCTGCTTCTGACCGCCGGAAAGCGTCACGCCTCTTTCGCCGACAAAGGTGTCATAGCCCTTTGAAAACGACATTACCGTGTCGTCAAGGCAGGCGACTTTTGCCGCGTCGCGTATTTCGGAAAGGCTTGTGCTTTTCTTGGTTATGCCGACGTTGTCGGCTATCGAGCGCGAGAAGAGGAACGGCTCCTGAAGCACTATTCCTACGTTTTCTCTTACCCAGTCGGCTTTCATATCGGCGATGTCAACGCCGCCTATCGTTATTCTGCCGCAGTTTTCGGGAATATCGTACAGACGGTCAAGCAGATACATAAGCGTTGATTTTCCCGATCCCGTTCCGCCGAGAATTCCGAGAGTCGTTCCGGCTTTCACCTCAAAATCAATGCCGGAAAGTATCTCGGGACAGCCCTCATACGCAAAGCTTACGTTTTCAAAACGGATATCGCCGTGCATATCGGGAGTTACGGCGTCGGGCTTGTCGTGTTCCTCTTCGGCGGACATTATCTGATATATTCTTCCGAGCGAAACGCCGGTTTTGCTCATTTCCGATATCATTCTTCCGAGCTGACGTATCGGCCACATAAGCATTGAATTGTACGATATGAACGCTATGTATTTTCCTGCCGTAAGTCCGTCGCCCTTTACGCACATGACCGCGCCCGCTATAACTATGCACATCACCTGAATTCCGGAAAGCAGATCCGACGAGGACCAGAAAACCGAAAACGTTCTGTGAAGCTTTACCCAGAGCGACGTATATTTTTCGTTCTGACGGTCAAAGCGTTCGCGCTCGTAGCTTTCTCTGCCGAAGGCGCGCACCACGCGGACGCCCGTAAGATTTTCCTGAGCGATTGCGGAAAGAGTTCCCTCGTTTTCGTCGCAAAGCTCAAAGCTTTTGCCTATTTTTCCGTGGAAAAGCGCCGAATACGCTATTATTACCGGCATGAACGCCGATGCGATTATCGCAAGCTTTACGTTCATCGAGAACATATAGTAAAGCGAAAGCACAAGCATTATAACTATTCTGAAAAGCGATGTGAGCTGATCGGAAAGGAAACGCTTTATCGTATCGACGTCGGAGGTACAGCGCTGGATAATGTCGCCCGTCTGATTTTTCATATGCCACGAGAAGGGGAGGCGTTCTATGTGCGAGAAAATGCTGTCACGCATATTTTTTACAAGCGTTTCGGCGCCCTTTGCATTGAACACTCTGTTGCAGTATTGGAATATGGCCGTGATCACTGCCAAAGCCACTATAAGCAGAGCGATATAATAAAGATGCGTGCGGAAGAATTCAAATCCGCCGAGCGAATTTACTGCGGAAATTATGAACTCCGGAAGCTCAGGAGCTTTTGTATCGAGCACGCTGTCAACCGTTACGCTTATTATTTTCGGGCTTATAGTATCTACAAGCGCGACTATAAGTGCGGAGACAATACTTATTATAAAGAATCCGACCGAGCCGTGCATAAAGCCCGCAGTCATTTTCAGGCGTGCGCGCTTTTCGGCTCTTTTTTCTCGCTTTCGTGCGCGGCTTTCAGCCTTTGTCTGTTTTTTTGTTTGAGTTGAATTCATAAAATTTTACCTGTGATGAAATTTTGTTGCACTTTCGTGCGCGTATGAAAAAGGCGCAGCCGTAGGGCTGCGCCGATAGCGCGTAAAGATATGTGCTTTCAGAAATGCGTTCCGAAGGCGCCTATCATACCCTGCGATAAAAACTTTGATTTTACACTTGCTTTATTCATGATGACACCTCCTTCTTTCTTAATATTTCGGCAAAAGCCGTATTTGCTATTGTAATATTATGCTAACAATTTGTCAATACAAAATTCTGACTTGAAACATAACTGTAACAATTCAAAGCTTAAAAACACGAAATTTCACAGCCGGCGCCCGATACCGTGACGGAAACCTCCGCAAAGGCGGACGAAAAAAGCGATTTCATTTTCGTTACGAGCGGAAGAAATTCCGTGTGATAATGTCCCGCGTCGATAACGGCAAGACCTCTGTCGGCGGCTTCGAGCGCGGCGTTGTAGCCCGACGCTCCCGTCACAAAGGCGTCGGCGCCGGCTTTCAGCGCCTCGCTTATAAAGCTTTTTCCGTCGCCGCCGAGAAGCGCTGCCGTGCGGATTTCCTTTTCGGGATTTCCGCAAAGCACGCACGGAGCGTCGAGCGACGCTTTTATTTTTCCGCAAAGCTCCTGCGCCGTCATGGGAGCTGTCGCGCAGAGTCTGCCGCACTTTTCGCCCTCCGGACCGAAAGCGGAGATAACGTCAAAACCGAGAAGCGCGGCGAGAGTATCGTTTATGCCGCCCTCGCCCGCGTCAAAGCGCGTATGAAGGCTGATCACCGAAATTCCCGCGGAAAACAGCTTCATCGGGACGAGCGCCCCGGCATATTCCTCCGAAAGCTGGCGCAGCGGACGGAAAATAAGAGGATGGTGCGATATTATAAGGTCGTAGCCGCCGCTTATCGCTTCGTCTGCTACCTTGCTCGTGACGTCGAGAGCAAGTAGTACCTTTTTTACTTCTCTTTCGGAATTCCGGCAGACCATAAGCCCGTCGTTATCCCATTCGCACGAAAGCGTGCGCGGATAAAGTCCGTCGAGATATGAATAGATATCTTTTACTGTTGACATAACGGCAGCTCCTTTTTCATTTTGTATATTTCTCTGTAAAGCACTGCGGCTTTTTCGTCGCCGCCGAGCTCGGTTTTCTTTTTAAGCGTCAAAAGCAGCTTTTCGTAATGCTCCGAGCACAGCGCGGAGTTTTTGCTTTTGTATTCGTCCGTAAAGCGTCCCGAATAAAGCTCCGCTTCGGAATAATCGCAGCCTTTTCCCGTATACTGCGCCGATATTATAACGTAGACTCTGCCGTCGGCACGGGCAAGCCGCTCTTCGCAGATATCAAAGCCGTTTCCGGCAAGATATCCGCGCAGAATATGCGCGTGAGTCATCGGCTGAAGAATAAGGTGCGCTTTTTTTGCAAGCTCTGACGGGGAAATTATATCCTTTATCATTATTCCGCCCATTCCGGCGATAACTATATCGGTGGGAGAGCGGTCGTCAAGTCCGCAAAGACCGGCGGTAAGCACGGTTTCTATTTTATCGGAAAGACCGTTTTCGGCGATATTCTTTTTTGCGCGCTCAAGCGGAGCGCGGTTTATGTCCGAGGCTATCGCCCGACTTATTTTCCCCGAAAGGCACAGATACACGGGAAGAATCGCGTGGTCTGTCCCGACGTCTGTTATAAAGTCGCCGCGCACAAGCTCCGCTGCGGCAAAAAGGCGCGGATCGGGCTTTTGAAAATTTGTCATAACGCTCCCTTAAAAGTTTTCCCCCGGTAACCTTGCGGAATCGGGGGAAAGCCTTTCTGATTCTGAAAATTATTTTTTGTCCGCAACAGCCGCGTTGAGCTTTTTGACAAGCTCGTCTGCGTCAGTGCCGTGAACGGCGCAAGCCTGCTCTATTGTTTCGCCTCTTGACATGGGGCAGCCGAGACAGTGCATACCGATCGCAAAAAAGAACTCGGCTGTTTCCGGCGCGAAATCAAGAACGTCGCCTATTACCGATTGCTTTGTGATTTCCATAATAGCTTTACCTCCGTAAATATTTTTGCAATCATATTATAGCTTCCGGTTTCCCTTTTGTCAATAGAAAGAATGTAAACAAAAGTATTATTCCTCCGGCGCGCGGTCATTATACCGTAAAAGCTGACGAAGGGGCATAAATACGGGTTTTTGCTTTGAAAATCGCGGGAAAGGGCGATATTATGTAAATATTTCACAAATATAAATTATCTTTTTCTGCCAATATGCCGAATGTTAAAAAGTCAAATTTATCTTGATAATTTCTCACAAAAGTTATATAATATATATGTTGAATTTTTGTAATTCTGTTCAAAAAGACGGAAAAGCGAACTAAACAATATTATTCAAGGAGTAGATATATGGGAAAAGTACTTACAAAAGACATTCGCAACGTGTGCCTCCTCGGTCACAGCGCCGACGGTAAAACTTCGCTTGCGGAGGCAATGCTTTATCTTACGAAAGGAACAGACCGTCTGGGCAATCCTACTGACGGCAACACCGTCTGCGATTACGATCCCGAAGAGATCAAGCGCGGCTTCTCTCTTTCGGCATCGATTGCTC
Source organism: Sphaerochaetaceae bacterium (assembly GCA_963656825.1). Classification (GTDB taxonomy): domain Bacteria; phylum Bacillota; class Clostridia; order Oscillospirales; family CAG-272; genus CAG-841. Next base: position 9,522 of record CAVKJG010000023.1, on the reverse strand, counting down.
CGGTAAATTATAAAGGCACGAAAATAAACATAATCGACACTCCCGGATATCTTGATTTCTCCGGCGAGGTCGTTCAGGCGCTTCGTGTTACGGGCGCGGCTCTTATAGTCGTGAACGCAAAAGCCGGCGTTGAAGTCGGCACGGAGATCGCATGGAGAAACGTAACCGACCGTCACGTTCCGAGAGCGTTCTTCATCAACAAGTGCGACGATCCGGAAGCGCGCTTCGGTCACGTTTTCAAAGAGCTTCACGAAATGTTCGGAAACAGCGTGTGCCCCGTTGTCATTCCCGTTCTCAAGGGCGACAGCATCGTAGGTCTGCTTGACCTTATAGATATGAAGGCGTTCGGCTTCGGCAAGGGCAACGCAGGCAAGGAAATCGAAATTCCCGAGGAAAACAACGAAAGAATTGAAAAATTCCATACGATGCTCATGGAATCCATTGCGGAAACAAGCGACGATCTTATGGAAAAATACTTCGGCGGAGAAGAAATCACAAGAGAAGAAGCAATGAAAGCCGTTCACGAAGGCGTTCGTACAGGTACTATAGCGCCCGTATTCTGCGGCTCCGCAACAAACCTTTGCGGAATAGAATCTCTTATGGACTTCATCGTCGGCACGTTCCCGAATCCGCTCTTCCACAAGGGCGAAATCGTTGTCGATGACGACGGCACGGAGCACGAAGCGGCAACCTCCGAAACGAGTGCGCCATCGATATTCGTATTCAAGACGATTGCCGACCCGTTCGTGGGAAAAATGTCGTTCTTCAAGGTTATGAGCGGCGAGCTCAGGAGCGGTACGGAGCTTAAAAACCTCAGAACCGATCAGACGGAAAAATTCGCGCACATCTATACGATCTGCGGAAAGAAGCAGACGGAGGTCGATACGCTTTGCTGCGGCGATATAGGCGTTACCGCAAAGCTTGCAAACACCAACACAAACGATACGCTTTCCGCCGAGCCCAACGCAAAGCCCTACAAGAAGATAGTATATCCCGAATCATTCTATCAGAGAGCGATAATATCCAAGGGCAAGGGCGAGGAGGACAAGATCGCGCAGGGCATAGCAAGACTTATAGAAGAAGATCCCTCGATCAAGTATGAAAACAACGCCGAAACAAAGCAGATGCTCGTTTCGGGACAGGGCGATATACACATTGACGTAATCGTTTCCAAGCTCAAATCGCGTTTCGGCGTATCGGTAGATCTCGAACAGCCGAGAGTTGCTTACAGAGAAACGATCAGAGGTCGCAGCGACGTTCAGGGCAAGCACAAGAAACAGTCCGGCGGTCACGGTCAGTACGGTGACGTTCACATCCGTTTCTCTCCAGGTGAAACAGAGGGCCTTACCTTTGAAGTATCCGTTGTCGGCGGTACTGTGCCGAAGAACTTCAACCCCGCAGTCGAAAAAGGACTTCTTGAATCAATGCAGAAGGGCGTTCTTGCAGGTTACCCCGTTGTTTACCTGAAAGCCGACCTTTACGACGGTTCGTATCACCCCGTTGACTCTTCGGAAATGGCGTTCAAGATAGCAGCTTCCCTTGCATACAAGGAAGGCCTTATGAAGGCCAATCCCGTTCTTCTTGAGCCTGTTGCAGACGTTAAGGTTTATGCTCCCTCCGAAATGCTCGGCGATATAATGTCTGCATTTACAAAGCGTCGCGGCAGAGTTCTCGGAATGACTCCCACCGAAAGAAAAGGCGAACAGATGCTTGAAGCCGAAGCTCCGATAGCTGAAATGTCCGACTTTGCAATTCAGCTCCGCGCTATTACTCAGGGCAGAGGAACTTATACAATGAAGTTTGAACGCTATGAGGATGTTCCTCAGATGGTTGCCGACAAGATAATTGCCGAAGCAAAAGCAAACGCAGAAGAATAAAAAAACAAAAACCGCTCGGGAGAGCGGTTTTTTTGTTTTATCCCACATATTTATCAAGGAAGTTGTCGAGGGCTTTGTCGCATTTTTCGCGGTCTACAAGATAGCTCCTTCCGTGCGAAGCGCCGGGAACAGTTACGATAGTATGCTCCGAAGCACACGCTTTCGCACCTCTGCGTGACATTTCACACGGTACAAAATTATCGGCTTCACCGTGAATAAAAAGCACGGGCAAAGAGGTTTTTCCGAGCGCGTCAAGCGTGGAAAAGCTGTCGGCTTTTTGCCCCGTTTCTTTACTGAAAAGATATGTAAATGCCGGTACGCACAGCGCGGGCGGAAGATGATACATATTTTTCGCAACGTGATCGAAAATCTCCTTCGGCGACGTAAAGCCGCAGTCGGCGATTATACATTTCACGTTTTCGGGGAGCGCAAGGTCGCTTGCCATAAGCACGGTCGTCGCGCCCATAGAAAGTCCTTCAAGCACTATCGGCAGGGACGGAAAGCGCCCCGCGACGTATTCTGCCCATTTTACGCAGTCAAACCGTTCTTTGAGTCCGAAGGTGATATATTTTCCCTCGCTTTTTCCGTGAGCGCGCTGAGTGACAAGCAGAAGATTATATCCTATATTATGATATTTTTCCGCTACGGTTGCAAATTCAAATTCGGGAAACGAACGAAAGCCGTGAAAAAGAATAACCGTGGCTTTTGCGTTTTCCGCGCAAAGCAGTCTTCCGTGCAGACGAAGACCGTCGCAGCTTACGATAAAAACATCTTCTGACGGCAGAGTCTTTATAAATTCCGCGCCCCTGCGTATTTCGGGAAGAAATTTTTCGTTTATATGCAATTCCTTTGCACTGCTTTCGGAAAAAAGATCCGGAAATTTATCGGCGCGGCCGACTGCCGTATGAAACGTAACGGAGATAAAAAGCGCATAAACAATAATTATAAGCAGTAATATTCCGGCGATTATATAAAAAATCAAAACGGTATCACCTTTCTTTTCAAATCAGTGAGCCTTCCACGTTCTGCCCGAGAAAAGCACGAGAATAGGGAATATTTCAAGTCTGCCGGCGAGCATATCAAGTATGAGTACAAGCTTTGAAACAACTCCGAAGCCTGCGAAATTTCCCATAGGACCGACAACGTCAAAGCCCGGACCTATGTTGTTAAAGCATGATATGACAGCCGAAAGGTTTGTTTCGACGGAAAAACCGTCGATTGAAACTATAAGAAAGCTTGCTACGGCAATAAAAGCATAGGCTATAAGGTAAACGTTTGTGCCGTCTACAACGTTTTCACGCAAAGGCTCTCCGTCTGCGCGTATAGTTTGTACGCTTTGAGGATGAAGCATTTTCTTTATGCTTCTTCTCAGATTTTTGAAAAGTATAAGCACGCGCGCGCATTTGAATCCGCCTCCGGTACTTCCCGCACAGGCGCCCATTATCATAAGCAGAAGAATTATAGCTTTTGAAAATGCCGGCCAAAGATTGAAGTCGGTCGTGGCAAAGCCTGTGGTGGTCATTATTGAAGCGACCTGAAAAGCCGCGTGGCGAAGTCCCTCTCCGACGGAGGAGAACATTTTCAGAGTATTTATCGTGATGAGAACAGTCGCCGCGACAAACGATCCGAGATAGAGCCGCAGTTCTTCATTTTTGAAAACGCTCTTGAAATTTCGGAGTAAAAGCCAATAATAACAGTTGAAATTCACGCCGAAGAGCAGCATAAATATAGTAGTTATTATCTGTATTGCGGGCGAATAGCTTGCCATACTGTCGGCTTTTATGCCGAAGCCGCCCGTACCTGCCGTTCCGAACGTTGTGCAGAGCGCGTCAAACCACGGCATTTTTGCGATTATGAGCGCGACGAAATTTATAATCGTCATACCTATGTATATCGAATAAAGCGTGAGCGCCGTCTTGCCGAGCTTTGGCATAAGCTTTCCGACGTCGGGCCCCGGGCTTTCCGCTTTGAGCAGATGAAGCGAAAAGCCGCCGCTGTCCTTGCTTTTGGGAAGCACGGCAAGTATAAACACAAGCACGCCCATTCCGCCGAGCCAATGGCTGAAGCTTCTCCAGTAGAGCATACCTCTTGTAAGCAGCTCAACGTTTTCGAGGATCGACGAGCCCGTTGTCGTAAAGCCGGAAACTATTTCAAAAAGCGCGTCGACAAAATGAGGTATTTCTCCGGAAATGACAAACGGCAGACAACCGAAAACACTTAAAAATATCCAGCCGAGTCCGACGCAGACAAGACCCTCTCTTGCATAGAAAACCTTTTTTGCATTGCGGGAGAAAAGCGCAAATATTCCGCTGAAAACAAAGGTTATGCCCATTGTCAGAAGAAAAGCCACGGCTGCGCTTGTTTCTCCGTCGCAGACGCTTATGATTACCGAGGGAAGCATAAGCGCGGCTTCTATGGCAAGTATCTGAGAAATTATCTTGCCTATTATTTTGTAATTCATATCCTGCCTCTTTTACGCAAAGATATCGCTGAGCTGATATATGGTGTTTGTGCCCGTCGTTACGACTATCACGGAATCGCCCTTCTGATAGAACGAATCGCCGCTCGGAATTTCCGTTTCTCCGCCGCGCGTTATGCACGCAACAAGCACGTTTTTCTTTGTTTTGAGATTTTTGAGCGGCTCTCCGCAGTGAAGTGTCGAGTCGTCAACGCGGAATTCTATCGCCTCGGCGTGTCTGTCCGCAATGAAATGCACGGCAAGCGCGGCTCCGGTCTGATTTTTCATCGCGCGGACATACTGAACTATGGTATTGCAGCAAAGCTCGTTCGGACAAATGACGCTTCCGAGCGGGATATCGCCGAGTATGCCGCTGTTTTTCAGCCTTGAAAGCTTTGTTACCGTCTGCTTTACGCCTTTGTTTCTTCCGTAAAGGGAAATTATCATATTCATTTCGTCAAAGCCGGTGAGCGTCACGAGCGCGTCGCATTTTGAAATACCCTCGCTTTTGAGAAGGTCGTGATTGCACGCGTCGCCGTTGATAACGTCAACGTCGGGAAGCGCAGCCGAAATTTCGGCGCATTTTTTGTAATCGCTTTCGATTATCTTTGTCGAAAATCCGTCGCGGCTGAGTCGCGAGGCAAGATAATACCCCACTCTGCCTCCGCCGCAGATTATTACGTTTTTAACCTTTTTCGTCACGATTCCGAGTCCGGAAAGAAGCGCGGCAAGCTCGTTTACGGGCGCGGTGACGAATATTCTGTCGCCTTCGGAAAGCACAAAATTGCCGTCCGGCGCGATCGCTTCTCCGTTGCGGAGAACAACGCACACAAGCACCCTGCATTTTACCATATCGCCCATTTTTTTGAGCGGAACGTTGCAGAGCGGACTTTCCGCCTCTATTTTCAGCTCGACTATTTCAACCTTGCCCTTTGCAAAGGTGTCGCGGTTGAGAAATCCCGGGTATTTGAGCAGGCGTTCTATTTCAAGCGCAGCCTGCTTTTCGGGATTTATCGCCATCGAAAGCGCGAAAACGTCGCGCATGCCGTATATCTGTTCGCTGTATTCGGGGTTGCGGATTCTTGCTATCGTATGTATGGCGGGATTTATTTTATGAGCCACGGCACAGCAGAGAAGATTTACCTCGTCCTCGCCCGTTGCGGCTATGAGAAGATCCGCCTCCGAAGCTCCTGCCGACACAAGTATGTTTTTAGTGGCGCAGTTGCCGCACACAGCCATAACGTCGTAATGCTCCATTACGTTCTGGAGCGCGTCGCCGTCCTTGTCCACAACCGTGATATCATAGCCCTCCGTTGAAAGCTGACGCGTAAGCGTATAGCCTACCTTGCCGCTTCCGGCAATAATTATTTTCATAAGTATCTCCCAAAAACGATTGAATTGTGAGTATATGATAGCACAAACAAATCAAAAGTTCAACTGCCAATTTATAAATCCTTAAGTATTGATTTTCTTTGATAAAAAGAGTAAAACAAATATTGCAATACGCAGAAAGGAAAGGATTTTTTTATGAAAATATTTGAAAGCACGCCAATAAAAAATATCCAAAAGCAGACAAAGCTCTGCCTTAAAAACGAAGTTGAATACAGGGACGGTCAGGTGGTGAGCAAAACTCTTGCCCAGAACAGAAACGTAAGCCTTACGCTTTTTGCTTTTGAAAAGGGAGAAGAAATAAGCACACATTCATCGGGCGGAGATGCGCTCGTGACCGTGCTTGACGGCAAGGGCAGATTTACAATCGACGGAAGCGAATATTATCTTTGCGAGGGCGAAAGCATCGTGATGCCGAGAAACGTTCCTCACGCCGTGTACGGCGAGGAGCGTTTCAAAATGCTGCTTACGGTAGTGTTCTGAAAAATAAAGCGTCCCGCGGAAAATCTCTGCGGGACGGCTTGCCTGTACTGATTATTTTTTTATATATTTTTTGCACCTGCGGACGATAAGCTGTGAAAGCGCAGCCTTTGCCGCGTCCGGAAGAAGATACGGAAAAACGCACGAAAGAAGAATTCCCCAGACGCTTTTTACCTCGCCCTTTGCGGCGTAGAAAAAGTAAAACCACGCGCTGCCGAAGGCATAGCAGGCGAAAAGTCCCGTTGTCATTGAAAAAAACGCCCAAGGGATATTATCTGGCTTTGCTTTTATCATTGCGCCCATTATCAGCGCAAGCGCAAGAAATCCGAAAATATATCCGCCCGTCGCTCCGACAAGAGCGCCTATTCCGCCCTTAAAGCCCGAAAAAACGGGAAGTCCGAGCGCGCCGAGCGCGATATATACAGCTACGGCGCACGTTCCCTGCCACATTCCGAAAAGTCCGACGACGGTAAAAACCGCAAACGTCTGCATGGTGAACGGCACAGCCGACGGAATACTTATCTGCGAGCAGACGGCGATTATCGCCGCCGAAACGCCGACATTCACGCACGTTCTTATGCTTGTTTTCGATTTACTCAATATCATCACCGCCGACCTTCGATTACGGATAAGAGTATATATTTCAAAGAAGAAAAAGTCAATAACAAAAACAAAAAATATTTTGCGTTCAATTTGCAAATCGCGTTGACATCAGGCGTAAAATATTGTAAAATCTGAATGTAAATAAAAAACGCAAAGGAAAGCAACATGGCAAAACTGTATTTCAAATACGGAGCGATGGGCAGCTCAAAAACCGCCAACGCCCTGATAACAAAATTCAATTACGAGGAACGCGGAATGAAGGTATGGCTGATAAAGCCTTCGACCGATAACCGCGACGGCGAAAGCACCGTCCGCTCGCGCATAGGACTTTCGGCTGAGGCGCAGGCTATCCCCGCCGGTATGAATATAGAAAATGAATATAAAAATCACGGCGATTGCGACGTTATAATAGCCGACGAATGTCAGTTTTTCACGGAAAAGCAGATAGATCAGCTCCGCAATCTTGTAAACGACAGGGAGCTTCCCGTGCTTTGCTTCGGACTTCGCACCGATTTTATGACAAAGCTTTTCCCCGGCAGCCGCAGACTTTTTGAGGTGGCGGATTCCATAACGGAAATAAAGACGATATGCCGTTGCGGCTCAAAAGCGATAGTGAACGCAAGAATTGACAGTAAGGGCAATGTTCTTACCGAAGGCGAGCAGGTCTTTCTCGGCGGAAACGACAGCTACATTGCGATGTGCCATCGTTGCTGGCAGAAGGCGATAAAACAGCAGAAAAAATCAAAAACAGAGGCAGAAAAATGATAGTTGGAAACAAAAATCCGAGTGAGAACAGACTTTCGGCAAATTTTCATACTCATACGTTCCGATGTCATCACGCCGTCGGGCAGGACAGGGAATACGTTGAAAAAGCAATAGAGCAGGGAATAAAAACGCTCGGCTTTTCCGATCACAGCCCGTATTTTTTCGACGGGGATTATTATTCTCATTTCCGTATGCGCCCCGAGGAGCTTGACGGATATGTAAGCTCGCTTCTCGCACTGCGCGGGGAATACAAAAACGATATTGATATTTTCATAGGACTTGAAGCCGAATATTATCCGAAGCACTTCGGAAGGCTTGTGGATTTTCTTTCGGGATATCCGGTGGATTATCTTATAATGGGGCAGCATTATCTCGGCAACGAATACGACGGCACGGGCAGCTGCGATATATATACCGAAGAAAAAGACCTTGAAAGATATGTAAGTCAGGTGACGGAGGGACTTTCGAGCGGGAAGTATGCGTATATCGCGCACCCCGATATTTTCAGATTCACGGGCGATGAAAAGATATATGAAAAACATATGAGCCGTATGTGCGAGACTATAAAACAGCTCGGGATTCCGCTTGAAATAAATTTTCTTGGCATAAGGGCAAGCCGACATTATCCGAGAAAGGACTTTTTCCGCATAGCCGCAGAGGTCGGGAATACGGTTATTTTCGGCTGTGACGCCCATTCTCCGTCGGAGCTGGAATACGGAAAAGAATTTGATTTTGCAATGGCGGAATATGTAAAGCCAATGGGACTTTCGCGCACGGAGCAGATAAAGCTCACGCTGAGAAAGTAAATTACGCAAGACTTTCGGAGATACGAAAAATGGCAGTTTCAATTATCATCTGCGCGGTTACCTGCGTGTTTATGATACTTTCAATACTTTTCAAGCCCTCGCTTAAAGCGGGCAGGCTCAGGCTTGACAGCTATTGCCTTGTTGCTCTGGCAGGGGCGGCTTTAATGATTGCCTGCGGCTGTGCGGAGCCGGAAAAAATATTGTCGGCGTTTACCTCGGACGACGCGGTAAACCCTTTGAAAATACTTACGCTTTTTATCTCAATGACGGTGCTTTCCGTTTTTCTTGACGAGGTGGGATTTTTCGGCTACATCGCCGCGATAGCGTTGAAAAAAGCAGGCAGAAGCCGCAAGCGGCTTTTCTTTTATCTTTACATAACCGTTTCCGTGCTGACGGTGTTTACCTCAAACGATATAATCATTCTTACGTTTACGCCGTTTATATGTTATTTTGCGTTGCACGCGAAAATAGATCCCGTTCCGTATCTTATTGCGGAATTCATAGCGGCAAACACATGGAGCATGGCAAGCTCATCACAGAACTTACAAAAAGATGGATGCATCGACTTTCCGCGGGACAGTATAAATGTAAATTAGAGGAGCAGATGTTGTTCGCAAAAAATTAAAAGTTTTTTTGCCAAACCCGTTGCAATTTTCTATTTTTTATGATATAATGAACCCGCAGGTAGCCTTACAGATAAATTTGCGGCGTGAGATAGGAGGTAAATACACATGAGTACTTGCGGTAGTAAAATGTCTATCTTTGTGCAAAATCATATTTTGTATCGTTGCCAGTTATATGGAGGACAGATTAAACGTACCAATATGAGCGCATAAGCTAGAATGTCTCTTATCTGCTTATGCGCTTTATTATCGGATATGAGCGAGACATATTTTTGGAAAAGCGCAACATTGTACATTGATGTTGTGTTCCACTTTTTCTTGCGAGGGAAGTTAAGTTTTACACATCCCCGCTAATTTTTAAGAAAGGATTGAGGATATGCTTAAAAAATTTTTTTCCTTAGTATTGGTGATTCTAATATGTTGCTCTACATCGCTGAATGTATTTGCTCAGACAGAACATTTACATGTTGAAGAAAATAATGTATCAAACGGCAACGAGGAGCCTGCTGTTGCCGACACAT
>CAVKJG010000022.1:0-32788 GCA_963656825.1 Sphaerochaetaceae bacterium | reverse complement strand
CGTTAAATGGCTCCTATGGGATGGGAGAAGTAAGTGTGAAAAAGAGAGATATAAAGGTTTGATTTCAAAATACGGAGACAAAGCAGTTGTAATCACGAACCAGAAACAATTGGATATTTACATTCAAAGCATAAGTAAATAGACAAATTCCTGTTTGTCTAACTGAATAACCTACATAGCCAAACGCTACTCAGCCAAGCGTTTGGCTTATTTTTATGGAAAGGAAGGATGAACGCTATGATTGCAAATCTGACAAGAGGAGCGAAGACCGCTTCTCTCCACCTGCCCGCAGATAGATTTCAGATCGCCGGTGTGCTGTCGTACCTCGGTGTCGACAGGCTTGACGATTACGAACTCCCCTGTGAAGGTCAGGATTCCTCGGGAATCATGGTTTCACTTGAACCAACCGGAATTGCAGAAAGAAACATCGCAGAACTTTGCCGAAATGAGAGAGTCTCTCTCGGAAGACTTAATTCGAACTTTTACAGTCTCTTCAAATTGCCGTATGAACAGCAGCTTGGTGTCATGGATCGGATAGCAAGTCAAAAGCCGGAGCATTTCGATGACTTTCGAAAAGCCATCGATACAGCTACCGTTCCCACAGTCAGACAGGAATACTATTTCCCGCTCACCGTGAACCTGTACGCTGGCGATTACGACTTTGATCCCGAAGAATACGACGGTCGCTTTGCTGCTCGCTATGAAAATAAAATCCGTCAGGCACTCCGAGTTTACAACCAGGATGATGGAGAGGATATGGCGGCATATTTTCACGGCAACAACACTGTCGCAACGAAGCTCCGTTCCGCCACCTGGGATTTCAAAAGGTGGGGCGGCGAACTGTATGGTTGCGTTACCGTGGAAACAGCAGGTCAGCTGACGGCAGAACAGGAAGCGGATCTGAAAGACTGGATCACGGGACAGAATTCTGACGGTCTGGGCGAAGGCTTTGAGCAGCAGGAGATCAACATCGATAGCTTTTGTAGCTCAGGCAGAATCTGTGTGAGCTTCTGGCACTCGGGTGACGATTACTTTGTAGACAATGAAGACGAGTTTGCCGAAAGGCTTGAACAGGGCTTCACCATGGGAGGTATGTGATGAACATGACCTCCTTTTTTTCATCCTCTGAGGATGCTCGGAGGTGAATCAGACAGACAACCGATATAAACTTCTGTACGGGCTTTCATTATTCGAAACCAATGACAGAACCCCACTATGCAACGTCGAGGAAGTGGCTGACTTTCTTCTGACACACGACGGCGGGATCATCACAGAACCGGACGGCGCGGTGCTTCTGGAAGTGGAAGACCGGGAGTTCGTATCCTGCACCGACTCCGAATACAGGGACGAGCTGATGCGGGAACTGCGCAAAAGCGAAGGCTTTGAAGACCGGTTCGGATACCGCTTTCCCGCCAAGACAAACAAGAAACGAAAAGGACGGTGACAAATGCAGGATTTTGACAGACTGAACAGAATCGCAAAGCGTTTGCAGGAACGCTATCCCAAAGGCACACGGATCGTGCTTTTGAGTATGGGAAATGATCCGAACCCGATTCTCCCCGGCACAAGAGGAACGGTGAATGTCGTAGATGACATTGCAACCGTGCACTGCACCTTCGACAACGGTCGGTCGCTCGGCATCGCCTATGGCGAGGACAGCTTCCGCGCCCTGACTGCCGAAGAACTTGCCGAGGAATCGGAATGTGAGGATCAGGAACAGGTCGGAGGAATGCACCTCTGACGCAAATCAGATATTTGGATATGTTCGCCGGAATCGGAGGCTTCAGATCGGGGCTTTCGCATTACGGCGATTTTTTTGTACCCGTAGGCTATTGCGAAATCGATCCGTATGCAAAAAGAGCCTACGAAGCAATTTACGAACCGAAAGGAGAGATTTATTTTGAAGACGCAAGAGGAATCGTCCCCGAAAGCCTGCCGGATATCGACCTTATTTGCGGGGGATTTCCTTGTCAGAGTTTTTCAATCGCTGGAAAGCGAGGGGGCTTTGAAGATGCCCGAGGAACGCTGTTCTTTGAAATCGCTCGGATTGCCCGCGTTAAAAGACCTCACTTTCTGCTCCTTGAAAACGTTCCCGGACTCCTTTCGCATGACGGGGGCTGGACGTTTGCGACCATCCTCGGTACGCTGGATGAACTGGGGTATCATGTCGCATGGCAGGTGCTTAACAGCGCAAATTTCGGAGTTCCCCAATTCCGCAAAAGAGTGCTGCTTGTCTGCTATCTTGGAGAAGAATCCGGAGGCGAAATACTATCTTTCACGGGGGCAAACCCAAAAACTATTGTCAAAAGGTTTGGCGGGCGTCAGGGTGATCGGGTTTACGACGGAAACGGACTGAGCTGTACGCTCACAAGCAGTGCCGGAGGCTTTGCCGGAAACACGGGGCTGTACTTCATGGATATGAATACGGAACCAAAGATCACGGAGCTTGCCCGTTGCATTACGGCAAGACAGGATTCCGGTATCAGCAACCATCGCGGTGAGCATTCCGGTGTTCTGGAGCTGACAGACGGCCCGCGAGCTTTTCTGACTCCCGACCGTGAGAAAATCCGACAGCGAGGCAGACGCATGAAGGAACCTGACGAACCGATGTTTACGCTGACCGCACAGGACAGGCACGGCATCTATTATCACGGACGCATCCGCAAGCTGACTCCGCTTGAATGCTGGCGACTGCAAGGCTTTACCGATGAGCAGTTCTTCAAAGCAAGGAACGGTGCAAGACTTTCGGATGCAAGACTCTACAAAATGGCGGGAAACGCAGTCAGCGTTCCCGTTATCCGCGAAGTCGGCGGTATCATCAAGCGCGTAAGCGAGAATCAGGAAAAGGAGTGTGAGGGTTATGCCGAATCATGTAACAAATAAGCTGTTGTTCCACCCTTGTACGGAAAAACGCTTTAACGAAATCCTTGCGGATCTGCAGAAAGAAGGAGCAGAACCCGGCTCTGTTGATCTCGGCAGGATTATTCCCGAGCCGGAAGGACTCTTCATGGGTGACCTCGGTGTTGAGGAAATGAAAAAGTACAAGGACAACAACTGGTACGACTGGCGCATGAAGCACTGGAATACGAAGTGGAATGCCTATGGATTTGAGCTGCCCACTTTTTCGGGTGATACCGGCACAATGACATTCCGCACAGCGAACTGCTCTCCCTTTCCGGTGATCTTCAAACTGTCCCAAAAGTACCCCGATGTTGAAATCGATCTGCGCTATGCCGATGAAGATATCGGCTACAATGTGGGAGAGATCACGGTTTGTGCAGGAGAGCTGATTGATGACAACTCCCCGCAGTACGGATCTGCCACAGCACAGGAGCTTGCGGCGGATATTCTCGGTCTGAACCTGGATTTTGATCTGAACACAGGCTCGGGCTATGTGGTATCCCTTCTCGGGAATTATTACGAATACTGCGAGGATGTGCGGATCTCGCAAGCCTTTCAGTGTGATGTATCCCTCGGATGTCCGGTTGTACTTTGTTATGACGAAGACCATGGCAAGGTGTGGCTCGAAAGAAGTCCGATCTTCGGAGAGAACGAAGAAAAGCTCGATGAGGTGGAAAACAGCATCCGCGCATGGGGTGTTCAGTCCTGCCGTTCTTTAGAAGAGTTCAATCAGTACCTGCGGTGTCTTGACCCTGATGCCGGGTTTACTGAACAGTATCTCGAAAGCGGGGATATGTCGCTGTGCTGACATTTATCATCGGACTGCTCGTTGGCGGTCTTGTCGGCGTATTTACCATGTGCCTGTTTCAGATCAACAAATAAACAAATCAAGAGGTCGTTTTGCAAAGAAAAGGCGAAACGGCCTTTTTCTTTTGCACTGCGATCTCGGAAAGGAACCGAATGAACAGTTTTATGTCGTGGGTAGGCGGTAAAAAAGCCTTGCGAGAAGCCATTGTCGCAAGACTCTGCTGTTCTTGCGACAGGTATGTGGAGGTATTCGGTGGTGGCGGATGGGTGCTGTTTCACAAGTTGCCCGGCAAATTTGAGGTCTACAACGATTTCAACCCGAACCTTGCCAACCTCTATCGGTGTGTACGGGATCATCCCGAAGAACTTTGCGAGGAACTGCGGTATACGCTGAACTCACGGGTGGATTTTGACCACATCCGCGAAGTTCTTCGCACCAAAACCGTTATCCCGGATATCAAACGCGCCGCCTACTTCTATCAAATCATCCGTGAAAGCTACGCCTCGGGACTTGACTCCTTCGGCGCACAGCCACACAATATGTGGCGCAACTTTCCGCTGATCACCGAAGCATCGAAACGTTTACAGAGCGTGGTGATTGAAAACAAGGACTTCGAGAAGCTCATACAGCAATATGATCGCCCAAACACCATCTTCTATCTTGATCCACCGTATTACGAAACCGAGGATTATTACGAAGATGTCGGATTCGGCACAGCAGACCACGAACGGCTCTGCAATGCGCTGATGCAGATCAAGGGCAAATTCCTTCTTTCCTACAACGACTGCCCACAAATCCGGCAGCTCTACTCAAGAGAAGGAATTATGATCGAATCCACCACACGCCTGTCCAACATTGCCCAACGCTACGATGCGGGCAAGCAGTATCCCGAACTGCTCATATCCAATTACGACACCTACGAGGAAGGCGTCCTCGCAAGGCAACTCACACTCTTCGATGATCTCGAAGAATCCGAAAAAATACTAAAGGAGCATAAGATTATATGGAAATCAAATGTAAAGTAAGTTTCACCCTCCCCGATGATCTCATAGAGTCTCTCGGAATTGATGAGGACACCCCCATCATCGCATCGGTATCCGGCAACCGCATTCTGCTTGAAATTGTGGATGAGGACACGGACGAAGACGATCCCGACTGCATCGATGACCTTTACGACAGTTTTGACGATGACTGCGGACAGGACTGTTCCTGTGATGAATGCGAATACTTCTGCCCGAACTGCGGCAACTGTGTTCTCGATTGATGGAGGTGTGTATCATGAATAAGGTTTTCAAACTTATCGGCAAAAGAGGAAGAACCACCGTCCCGTTCGAAATCCGCATGAAAATGCGTCTTGGCTACAACAGCCTTGTCTCCTATGAACTCAAGGATGAGGACACGCTCATTCTCCGCAAGGAGAAAATCTGTGACGGGTGCAAGGAACCGACCATCAAGGAAGCAACCATCCTCGATGTAGTCAACAGCCTCAGCGATACCGAGCAGAAGGCGCTTTACCGCTACCTGTCTATCCGTCTGTCCAAAGCGGAGCGTGAAGCATGATCCCACTTTATCCGTATTCCTTTTCCGTTGCATCGGATCGGGACGAGGTCAGGCAGTGGCGCGAATCCCATCGGGAGAACATCCGTTGTCAGCAGTTTCTGGACAAGCGTATCTCAGAACTGTTTGACGGTTGGTCTCTCCACGGAGAAGTCATTGACGAAGCCTGTGCGGAGTTCGGAATTGACCGTGTCGGATGGGTATTTGCGAATACGATTGCCGGGAACGACTTTGACGGTCGGTATCGTCAGGATAACAAAATCTGGGCAAAGACGGCGTATCCCATTCCCGATGAAGACACCAATGTCAACTTCGAATTGCAGAGTCATCCCGAGATCGTCAACGGTCTTGCAAGCCAGTTTCGTGATTTTCTGTTGGAACAGGACTACTCGGAAGAAGGAGGTATGACGCTTCAATGAGAATCAATATTTATCAGGTGGACAGCGAGAAGGACGAAAACCGTGTGAAATTCTGCAACTACGATTTTACACAAAAGCATGGCGGTGTCCTTCCGCAGAACTACAAATGCGTTTTCCATGGCGATGTGGACGGAGACCTGGAAGATGTCTTCACGCTGTTCAATACACCTGAGTATCCCGGAACCTATCAGGGACATTCACTTTCGGTTTCGGATGTGATTGAGGTTGTCGGTGAGAACGAGGAAGGCATCACACCGGGCAGTTATTTCACTGACAGCTTTGGTTTCAAAAGCATCGATTTCGACTCATCCCGCTGCGCCGAGATGGACGGAATCCGGATGCTGATGATCCAACCGCACAAGACACCGGTGGTGACTTATGTGAAGCAGGATCTGAGTTCGCTTCAGCGTGCTGTCAGCGACCACTGTGAAGAGGCATTCATTGAATACACCTATCCCTTTGATGACGACTGCATGATTCTCGGAAACGAGGAAGCTAAGCTGTGCGGCATGGAAGGAAACAGAAAGCTTTTCGGTTCGGTTTATGCCGGACCGATTTTCATTACACGGGACAATGGCGAAGGCGATCTCTGCGGTCTGACCGATGAGCAGGTTAAGACCTATGGTGAAATGTTCGCTGTTCCCGAAGATATCAGCCCATCGGAAGTCCAAAGAAACGTTGGCTTCACCTTTTACAGTTGGGGCTGATACCGACCGGCAGGTGCGCAACTGCCGGTTTTAATATAGATTATTTTTGAAGAAAGGAGGTCTTACGAATGGGAACCAAGAAAGGAGCCGGTCAGACGGCTCCGACGATGGAAAAACCGAAACCGACCGAACAGGCAAAGAACGCAAGCATTCAGGCAGACACTGATGCGCACGCGCTCCCGGAAATCACTGTCCGGATTGACAAGCTCTTTTGTGATGAAGACAAAAAGCTCAAAGCATTTGCCAGTGCCAATATCGGGCCGTTTGCGGTTCACGGAATCCGTGTGTTTGAAAACGACAAAGGGATGTTTATCAATATGCCGTCGAATTCCTACACGGATGCGCAGGGCAACAAGCAGTACGAGGATGTGTTCCATCCCGTAACCAAAGAAGGGCGGGAGCTGCTTGTGAAGAATGTGCTGGATGCCTACAAACAGGCACTCGAACAGGCACAGACAAACAGTCAGACAAAGTCGCAGACAAGCGGCAGTCAGACCATGCAGCAGATGTAATCTGCACCATGCGGGGAGCAAAAACGCTCCCCGTTTTCATTTTCAACAATCAAAAAAGAAAGAATGAGGTAATTCAACACATGAAAAAGTTTTTCGAATCCATCAAGAACAAGTTCAACAAGGCGGTCACAACCGTCAAAGCAACCGTCGAGTCCACCACAGGTGAGGGCTATATCGATACAGGCGTGAAGATCATCATCGGCGTAGTCGTCGGCGGTGTCATCCTCGCAGGTCTTTATGCGCTCTTCAACACCACTATCATTCCCACCCTTACCGAGAAAATCTCCGGTATGTTCAACTATGCGGGCTGATCCACAACAAAAACACAAGAAAGAACGAGGTAATCAACACATGAAGAAGTTTTTCGAATCCATCAAGAACAAGTTCAACAAGGCGGTCACGACCGTCAAGGCAACCGTCGAATCCTCCACAGGTGAGGGCTATATCGACACTGGCGTGAAAATCATCATCGGCGTAGTCGTCGGCGGTGTCATCCTTGCAGGTCTTTACGCTCTCTTCAAGACCACGATCCTGCCCACTCTCGGCACCAAGATCGGCGAAATGTTCAATTACGCGGGTTGATCACGTAACCGCACAGAGGGGATGCTTCGGCATCCCCTCCACACCTCTCGGAAAGGAGAAAAACCATGTATATGAATCCAACAATTCCGATTGTCACGCCTGTGCTGCAGCCCCTTGTGGAAACCTTCATCAAAGAAAATGTGATCGCAAAAGATGCTGTCTGGCTAATTCTGAAAATCGTCCTTGTGACAGCGATCTCAGCCACTGTCGGGCTTCTGTTGCACAAGCGAATGAAGAAGCAATGGCTTCGGACAAATAAAACCGTCTCGATGCTTCTTTCTGCGGTTATGGCAATTGCGCTGTCCATTCGGTTTGGGCTGAGCGTTTACACATTTCAGGGGCTGTTTCTGTATTATCTGCTCCTGTATGCCTCGGCGTCAGATCTGACCGACAGGAGGGTTGCAGACCACCTCAGTGTCTCTGTACTGGCACTTTCCTTAATCAGTGTTCCGACAGTCGGGATCATCTCCATGCTGATCGGTGGTGCAGTCAGTGCTGCAATTCAGATCGGTGTCAGCGTATTTTCCGGTGGCAGATACGGCGGTGCGGATATCAAAATCTCCTCCGCCTGTGTTTTTCTCCTCGGATGGTCAAGAGGACTGATCGGTCTTGCGCTCGGACTCCTCACAGGCGTACTGTTTACGCTGATCTATAACAAAATCAAGAAACGCAGTAGCAGTGAAGGCTTTGCTCTCGTGCCGTTCATTTCATTTGGCATGATGGTGGCATTCTTCCTGTAATGCAGAAAGGACAAACATGAAACAGAAAAAAGCACACGCATCCCATCCTGTCGGAAACCGCACGGTGATCGGGATCATTTGTATTGTCGTCGCACTTGTGATCTGTTTCGGAATCGCACCTCTGGTCAATCGCCTGTCGGACGGAAAAACCAAAATTGTCCGGCTGACACGCGACATTTCCGCCGGTGCAACCATTACCGAAGCGGATATCGAAGTAGTCAATGTCGGCAGCTACAACCTGCCCACGGATGTCATCAAAGATAAGGCACAGGTGGTCGGAAAGTGCGCACTGAGCAGTCTTTCAAAGGGCGATTATCTTTTCCCCTCAAAGATAGGCAACGACACGAACAATGCCGGACGAATGCTCGACTCCCTGGATGAGAAGCACAAGGCAATCAGTATTACCATCTGTTCGTTTGCGCTCGGCTTTTCCGGCAAACTTGAAACCGGAGATATTGTTGGAATTCTCGTCTACGATCAGGTAGAAAACCGTTCGTACACACCGAAGGAACTGACCTATGTCAAAGTCATTACGACCACTACTTCAAGCGGTGTGGACAAAGCCGATGTGGAAGATAAGAGTCAGCCGGTAACGGTTACGCTTCTTGTCAACGACGAACAGGCAGAACTGCTTGCCTTCTATGAGAAGGTTGCGGATATGCACATCGTCCTCGAATACCGCGGAGACAGCGAAACCGCGCAGAAATACCTCGATGCACAGAACAAAGTCTTCGGAGGTGAATAACCGTGGAAGGAAAAATCATTGCTGTATGGGGGTCTCCTCACAGTGGGAAGACGACATTCGCAACGAAATTGGCGACCGCCATCTACTCATCCTTTGAATCTACTGTTATCACGATCTATACCGACCTGCAGACACCGATGATTCCGGTGTTGTTTCCTTTTGACAAACCCGAAGATCTTGGTTCGGTCGGTTATCCGTTGTCCAGGACGGAGGTGGAGCAGAGCGACATCATCAACAACCTTGTTACGGTCAAAGAGATGCAGAACTTCGGCTTTCTCGGTTATCGCACGGGCGAGAACCGATACACTTACCCGAAGTTCGGAAAAGCAAAAGCGGAAGATCTCCTGAACGCACTCTGCAAGCTGGCAGACTATGTAATTGTCGACTGTACGAGTGATCTGGAAGGAAACACACTGGCACAGACGGCAATTGAAAAAGCGGATCAGATTATCCGCCTGTCTTCGCCCGATCTCTGCAGTATCAGTTTTTTCCTCTCTCAGCTTTCGGTCTATACCGACAGCCGATTCCGCCTGAAAGACCACATTCAGGGGCTGAACACTCCGGATGCCGATGTCTATATGCCGATTGAGGAAGCCAAAACGCAGCTCGGTGAGATCTCCTTCACGCTTCCGTTCAGCTACGCTGTCAAGGAACAGTTTCAGCAAGGCAAGCTCCATGTGAAGACAACGGACAAGCGATTTGAGGCACGGATGCAGGAGATTGCCGGCAAGGTGGTGGCTTATGGTACGGATTGAGCTTTATGACCTTCTCTCGAAAACACAGGAGTATATCGCCAAGTACTATGCTGCCGTGCTGACCGATGAGCATAAGCGCGATCAGTTGAAGTCCTATATCGAAAAATTCATCCTCGACGGTGGATTCCTTGTCCACGGCTTCACGGAAGAACAGCTCATTGACCGACTGTACTCCGAAATGGTGGAATATTCGATCCTGACTCCGTTCCTCGGTGCATCCGATCTGGACGAAATCAACATCAATGCATGGGACGATATCACGCTGACCTATTCGGACGGCAGTATGAAAAAACTCGAAGAACACTTCCGCTCTCCGCAGCACGCCATCGATATTGTCAAAAGGCTCCTGCACCACAGCGGAATGATCATCGATAACGCAACACCGATTGCGCAGGGACATTTGCTGGGTAACACGCGTATCACGGCAATCAAAACGCCGGTTGTCGATGAAGATGTCGGCATCGCGGTGTCGATTCGTCTTCTGCACTCACAGAGAGTCGACCGAAGTCACATTATCGAAAGCGGAATGGCAACCGAGGAAATGATCGCATTTCTGGAGATGTGTATCCGCTACGGTGTTTCGGTTGTGGTTGCCGGACGAACAAGCTCCGGCAAAACCACACTGATGAATGCGCTTCTTGGGAGCATTCCAAACGAAAAGCGTATTTATACCATTGAAAGCGGTGCGAGAGAGTTATATCTCGTCAAAAAGAACCGCTTCGGCGAAACACAGAACAATGTGGTTCACACGCTGTCCCGCCCGAGCGAAAGTGCCTCCTACAACATCACACAGGAAAACCTCGTGGTGGCGGCACTCCGTTTCGATCCCGACGTGGTGGTCGTTGGCGAAATCCGCGATGCGGAAGCCAATTCCGCAGTGGAGGCATCTCTGACCGGTCACACGGTTGTCACGACTGTCCACTCCGGCCCTGCTGAATCTGCGCACGGGAGAATCTCACTGCTTTGTCAAAGGCGGTTCCAACTTGGCATGGAAGTATCGCTC
Source organism: Sphaerochaetaceae bacterium (assembly GCA_963656825.1). Lineage (GTDB taxonomy): Bacteria > Bacillota > Clostridia > Oscillospirales > CAG-272 > CAG-841. Next base: position 22,059 of record CAVKJG010000022.1, on the reverse strand, counting down.
TCGCAATCCCGCCAGGCATTTCCCATCGTTGTCTTTGCGCACAAGTGCGAGGACAACACACGAAAAATCATGGACATTTCGGAATGTGAGATGACTCCGGACGGCAAAGCGTTCTATCACTGCCTGTACCGGTACCACATCCGCGAAAACAAATATGACGGCAATCGGTTCGTCATTTCGGGCGAGTTTGAAAAAGTCAACCCGCCGTCGTCCTATTTGCAGAACCTGCTTACACGCTCCGGTGTACCGCAAGAGGTTCTTTCGAAATTTACAAGAAAGGAGTTTTGACCGCATGACCTTTGTCTATCTCATTTGCTTTTTACTGCTTGCAGTCGGAGCCGTTTTGCTTCTGAAGCTCACCCCCGAACGCATTACCGGAGATCTCATGCGCTTTGTCTCTCCAAAACAGACACTGCGCGACAAGGTGCTGACGAGGAAAGGTAAGAAAAAGTCCCGCAAGATTACAGTGGAACTGCGACGAATCAAGGACGCGCTCGAACAGACCGGCAAAGGAAATCAGTTTGCCGTTGCCTGTGCTGCGTCTCTGCTTCTCATGATTGTGGGATGCGTCATTGCCATTATGATCGACAATCCGTTCCTTGTGCCTGTATTTGCAATTGCCTTTGCTATGATCCCATTTATCTATGCAAAGCGGACGGTTGCCTATTACGACAATCATGTCAAAGAGGAACTGGAAACAGCACTCTCCATCATCACGACCTCCTATGTCCGAACCGATGATATCGTATCTGCGGTCAAGGAAAATATTCAGTATCTCAAGCCTCCGGTGAAAGACATCTTTGCAGGCTTTGTTGCCGAAAACATGATGATTTCCTCCGATGTCAAGCAGTCGATCAGACATCTGAAGGAGAAAGTCAACAACTCGATTTTTGCCGAGTGGTGCGAAACCCTGGTTGCCTGTCAGGATGACAGGACGCTGAAGGACACACTGATGCCCATTGTGACAAAGCTCACCGATGTGCGTATCGTCAACAACGAAATCAAAGGAATGCTGTCTTCCGCCCGTATCGAGTATTATATGATGGCTGGTATGGTAGTCGGTAATATCCCGCTCCTGTATTTTCTCAATAAGGACTGGTTCAACGCACTGATGTTCACCACGCTCGGGAAACTTGTTCTCGCCATTTGCGGACTGGTCATTATCGTGACCGCAGTTCTCATGCTTCGATTCACGAAGCAGATCGAATACAGAAAGTGAGGTGACATGAGAATATGAAAATATTGATTCAGCTCCTCGTGTCTGCCTTCTGCGGATTCGGGCTTGGATTTATTCTTTCGGATGTTTTCCGCATCCCGAAGTACCCGGTTTCCAAGGCGATTAAAAGCCTCGGAAAGCGGAAGAACAAACAGATAAGCCGACTCGAAATCTGGCTTGGGGACTTTTCAAACTTTATCGCAAGCAAATTGAGGCTGAACGAATACAAACGGTTGCAGCTCAAGGCAGACCTTGAAAGTGCCGATATGACGCTCTCACCCGAACAATATGTCGGAAATGCTATCGTTAAATCGGTTTTGGTTGCCGTTCTCGCAATCCCGTTTTTGTTTTTTGCTCCGCTGATTTCGCTTGTGATGATCATCATTGCAATTGCGGTTTATGTCGGTGAGTACAAGAAAGTCGGCAAGATCATCCGTGAAAAGCGCAGAAAGATCGAATACGAACTCCCGAGATTGGTGTCCAGTATTGACAAGACATTGATTCACAGCCGGGATGTCCTCGGCATTCTCGATTCCTACCGGGAACACGCCGGAGAGGAACTTCGGAGAGAGTTGGAAATCACGGTTGCGGATATGCGCTCAGGTAACTATGAAGTTGCTTTGACACGACTGGAATCCCGTGTCGGCTCCTCTATGATGAGCGATGTCACACGAGGACTGATCAGCGTGATACGCGGAGATAAAACCGATGTATACTGGGGCAACCTTGTGCTGAAATTTTCGGATTATCAGAGAACGCTCCTTAAAACCGAAGCCAACAAAGCTCCGAAGCGGGTTCGCAAGCTGTCAATGGCACTGCTGTTCTGCTTCATGCTTGTGTATGTCGTGGTCATCGGACAGGTTCTGCTGTCCTCTTTGGGAGGGATGTTCGGATGAGAATGATCAAATCTCTTTTCAAAAACAACCGAGGCGAGAGCTATGTGGATGTGGCAATAACCGTCATGATCGTGGCTTTCGTCCTGGTTTTCTCGGTGAACATTGTTTCCATTGTGGCACTCAATCAAAATGTCAAAATCATGTCTGATCAGATCATCGATTACGCAACACAGAACGGAACAACCGATATCGGGGACTATGTGAATACACTGCGCGAAAACTCGGGCATTGACTTTGCCTGTTCCTTTGCGGGGACAGACTATCTGAGTGGTCAGAAAGTGCAGCTTGGCGATGTGATCCGATGCAAACTCACCTATCGAGTGAGCATCTTCGGATTTGGAGACGCGGTATTTCCGGTCACGGTGCAAGCGGATTCTCAAGGCATTTCGCAGGTCTATTGGAAGTGAGGAATCCGAATGCAGAAAAGAACAATGAAAAATTCCTTCTCGAACAAGGGCGAGTCGTATATTCCCGTATGCGTACTCGTCCTTTTTCTGTCGGCTCTGGTTTCGGTTCTGATCCTGTATATCGGTACCATGGCGCAGGTGCAGGCGCAGAAGCGCGATATCAAGACCAAGCTCGACAGTGTGGTATCCGAATACGCAACCGCAATGTTTGATGCTATCAAGCAAGGCGCACCATCCGAACAGTATATCGACTACGACGGACTGGTTCGCAAAGCCTATGCGAAGCTCGGATTTTCAAGCGATACGGTCACCGAATATGTCTACCCGAACGGCAACTGCGTGATGAAGCGTCCGCAGATCACATCTCTCAAGGGTGACGGCTTCGGCATAACCGTCAGATACACGGTTGTCTTCCCGATAAAATGGAACGGAAACGCCTACAAAAGCCTCGAAGTGCCGATAACGGTTTCGAGTTATTACAAATGCAAGTGAAAGGAGCCTTATGAACAAGAAAACAACTACGATTACAATGGTGATCGTCGCACTTGTCACGCTGGCAATCGTTGCGACGGTTATCATCTTTGCCGTTAAAAACGGCAAACAGCCGGATGGCCCCGTGGAACCTTCGACTGACATCACCACTCCCACGGAAAAGCCGGATGATCCCGATCCTGTGATCCCTCCGATTGATTCGGATAGCGGAACTGAGACGGACAAGCCGGAGGATGGAAAGCCCGGCACCGGGGATATCCACATCGATGTCGAACAGCCCGTTGACGGGAGTCGTGATGATAAGCCCGGAATTGACGGAGATGTCGCAATTATTCCGGGGGTTAAGGAGGATAGCGAATGAAGAAAAACGCAATCAGAATTCTGTCGCTGCTCCTTGTGGTCATGACGCTTGTCGGGGTGATTTCACTTCCGGTGTCGGCGTACAGTTACCCGATGAACTACACGATAACTTATAAAACCAAAGACGGAAAAACGTTAGGAACGAACTCCGGACAGGTAGATGCCGAAGCTACTGTAAGAGAAGCTCTTCGCGTAACCTCACCGTCCTATGATGGCTATGTTTTATCAGATTCAAATGATTCTGTGGTGACAGGAAAGATGATCTCTTGGCATTTTCCTGCATCGAACTATGTCCGTCACGGAACGGGAAGCTACACCGTATATTACGAAAAAGCCTGCAAGATGATCGTCCATTATGTGTACGGCTCGTCGCGCAAAACAGCGACAGTGGACAAAACCGCTTACGGAAAAAAGGGATCGAGTTATAACATTTACTCCCCGACGATCAGCGGATATACGCCGACAAAATCATCGGTTTCGGGCACTTTTTCATCGGAAAGCAACTCCACAACGGTGTATTACTATGAAAGCACTTATACCATCTCATTCGATGCGAATGGAGGTTCGGGTGCGCCGTCCAGTATCACGAAAAAGCATTTCACCAATGCAACCCTGCCAACCGCAACGCCCTCTCGCACTGGATTCATCTTTAAGGGTTGGGGAACGAGTTCTTCCACTTCCTATGTATCGTATAAACCCGGAGCAACATTCTATACGAATGCAAACATGACGCTGTATGCAATCTGGTCTGCCAAGACTTATACGATCAGTTATAATGCTAACGGCGGATCGGGCGCTCCCGGTTCTCAGACGAAAACCCACGGAATCAAAATGCTCCTTTCAAAGGTAGAGCCAACAAGAAGCGGTTATACCTTTCTCGGGTGGAGTACCTCGTCATCTGCGACAAGCGCATCGTATCGACCGGGCGAATGGTATTATGCAAATGCAAATCGTACCTTTTACGCCGTATGGCAGAAAAACGCGCCGACCTCCTATACAGTAAGTTATGACGCCAACGGAGGCAGTGGCGCGCCCTCGTCACAAACGAAAACCAAGGATGTCACTCTGACGCTTTCAAGCACAAAGCCTACGAGAAGTGGCTATACCTTTCTCGGTTGGGCAACTTCTGCGGGTGCAACAAGTGCATCCTATCAGCCGGGCAGCAGTTACACGGCAAATGCAAGTGTTACACTGTACGCAGTGTGGTCATGTAACCATGCGTCCACAAAAACCGTTTGGGACACAGGCTGCAAATGGAGAAAAGTCTGCAACAATTGCGGCGTGACGGTTTCGTCCGGTACCACACATGGGCCGTACACTTATGGCGATTGGGTATATTACAGTGGCAGTCAGCACAGAAGAACCCAAACCTGCAATCATGGAGATTATTCCGGTTATGAATACGCAAGTCACAGCGGATCTACCATGTGCGAAAAATACTCTGCTACTCAGCACAAGAAGTATTCTTACTGCTCAGATTGCAGCTCTTCCTATGGTACGATAAGCTATGAGGATCATACCTTTTCGACTTTCTCCTCTAATGGTCAGACCGTATCCACCTGTTCGCAGTGCGGATACACCAAAACTACGGCGCAGACCTATACTGTAAGCTACAACGCCAATGGAGGTTCCAATGCGCCTTCTTCGCAGACCAAGGTTCATGGCGTGACGCTGACGCTTTCTTCGACCATTCCGTACAGATTCAACTACGAATTTCTCGGTTGGTCTACAAGCAGTTCTGCAACGACGGCAACTTACACCGCAGGAGGAAGCTATACGGGCAATGCATCGGTTACGCTGTATGCGGTTTGGTCGTACAAACCCGCGACCTATACGGTCAGTTACGACGCTAACGGAGGAACCGGTGCGCCCGGAAGACAGACCAAGACCTACGGTGTAACACTTACCCTGACAACCATACAGCCGACCCGCAGAAACTATTTGTTTTTGGGGTGGTCAAAAGACAGAAACGCCACCTCCGCAAGTTACACAGCCGGTGGCAGTTACACGGATAACGCCGATGTAACGCTATACGCGGTGTGGCGCTATGACCCCGAAACCTACACCGTTCGGTATGACGCAAACGGCGGCACAGGCGCTCCTGCAAGCCAAACAAAAACCTACGGAGTACCGCTGACGCTCTCGATGGTAAAGCCCACAAGAGCCGGCTATGAATTTTTGGGGTGGGCAACATCAAGAAATGCGACGACATCGGAATATGCGCCGGGTGAACGATACACGGACGAAGAAAGTGTGACATTCTATGCCGTCTGGCGTTATATCCCCAAGACCTATGAAGTCAAGTACGACGCTAACGGTGGCGGGAACACCCCCGCAAGTCAGACCAAGACCGAGGATTTCACTTTGATCCTGACTTCTACAATCCCCACAAGGTATGGTTACACTTTCAAGGGGTGGGCAACGAGCAGCTCTGCGACATCTGCAACCTATCAGGCGGGAGACAGCTACACCGCCAATGAGAGCGTGACGCTTTATGCAGTATGGGAGGTTAACACCTATACTGTGTCTTTCGACGCAAATGGCGGCACTGATGCGCCAAATTCGCAAAAAAAGACACACGGACAGAACCTCATCCTGACGGTTGCGATTCCCACAAGACCGAATCATGTATTTCTCGGTTGGGCTACGGACAGTTCTGCAACTTCCGTTGCTTACGCTCCCGGCGCAACTTACACTGCTGAGGAAGATGTAACGCTTTACGCAGTTTGGCAAGAACGCAACTACGACTTTTCCGTCAGTGATCTGACGGTGACACCGGACGAGATCGAGCAATACGGTAAGGTCACAGTCAAGTTCCGCGTGGACAATTGGGACAGAAATTTGCCTTACGCGAATATTCCTGTTGAAGTGCTATTGAACGGTGAAGTCATCTATTCGACAACGGTCAATTTATCGGCTTACGGTGTTCAGAATATCGTATTTACACTGAATGTCGGCGCGAGCCTCGGCACACAAACGCTTGTCGCAAGAGTCAACTGGGCAGATCACGAAAGCGAAACCCGCACGGGCAACAACTCCGTATCGACAACCTTTACGGTCAAGAAAGTGGTAGAAACCTCAACTTCCACGGTATCCGTAAACGGCGAATACACAGAGGGATCGCAGGTCATTTCGAGCTTCTATGTGAACAACGAAGGCTCGTCGGATGTTCTGCCCGAAGATAAGGTGTCGTTCGATTTCCTTGTGTACACATTGGAAAACGGTACGGTCAAGGTCGTTTCCCAACAGACCTGGAGTAAAGTCGTAATCCCCGCAAACGGCAGAAACCTTGTCTATTTCAAATGGGCTGTCCCGGTAGACAGTGCCGGAACGACTTATTTCTGCAAAGGAACGATCACACACGAAAATGCTGAAAAGGAGCAAAACAGCGATAACAACACGACCGAATATGCTGTCGTTGCGACGGATTACAATGCTTCACAGACACCCAACACGAGGTTTGAAAAGAATGCTCCTGCCGGATACTCGCCCAATGCGACAGCTCCTGTGGCAAAAGCGGGTTCTGCCACATGGAATATGTGGGTATACGATGGCGGCAAGCTCATTCTGAAATCCTACGGCATTACGGTCGGCAATACAACTCCCACGGTAACCCCCGGTTCTGGTTGTTTGACCGCTGAAAAGGTCGGAGCGACATGGAAGATGAAATCCGGGTACGGCATCACGCTGAATTGGAATCCCGCCCTTGTTGCGAAATCCGGCTATATCATGCCCGGCACAGATGCCTATACGGAGGCACAGAGTGTGTATGCGACTTTCCCTGAATTTGGCTTCTCAACGGCAAGCGAAAAGTACCGCACACTCGAAAAAGTCAGCGGTATCTATCAGTTTGTTGCCAACCCCAATGCGGACAAAAATGAGCGTGTGCATTTCATTCCCGTGTATGTGCAGGATGGCAGTTATTCCGTTTCGGTAACGGCAACACAGATCTGGACCCCTGCCGGAATGATTACGGCAATTCGTAATGCCAACACGCTGACCATCGACGGCACAATCTACGACGACTACTATGTCGGCAGTTAAGGAGAGAACAATGTCATATCCAACAAAAAAGAATTGCTTCATCTCCGATACCGATGATCTTGATTGCATTGAAATATGCGGAAAATTTGCTCTGTTTGCGGATGAACGGCTGCACCCTTCGGATCTCCCCGAAGGAATGCACCTCTACCATCTGCGACAGACAGATGACGGCATGAATTTCGCCACATTAGAGCAGAACGTTCTTGTCAACCATGGAGGATCGGTTCTCGTCAGAGAACCGATTAACCTCGGGAAAGACGGATATATTGTACTGGACGACAATACTGCCCCAAATTTTCTCGGCGAAACGATGACAATTCAAGATTATCTTGCAGGAGAAAGCCCTGAATACGGATTTGCAATGACTATGAACTGAAATACGAAAGGAGCAATATGAAAACGAAAAAGAAAGTAATTGTACTGCTTGTGATGGCACTTTTCATGGTTGCCATGATGAGCGTAACCGCTTTTGCGGCAGAAGGCGATGTAGCCGGTGCCGTAGAGGACACATGGATTGCCGCACGCGGGCAGATCAAGTCGGTTGTCAACAAGGTTATCTTTCCCGTGATTGATCTGGTTCTTGCCGTCTTGTTTTTCATCAAGGTGGCAACTGCGTATCTGGATTATCGAAAGCACGGTCAGTTTGAATGGACTGCACCGGCAATCCTTCTCGGCACCCTGGTCTTTTCACTGACCTGTCCGCTGTATATCTGGAAAATACTCGGTATGTAACGGCTGACGGAGGTGAAATCGATTGGGATGGCTACAAGATCTGATCCGTGGCATCGGTGATGCCATAAGCGGTGCGCTGTCCTCGACATGGAACGGTATCGCCGATTCAATCTGGGGAAAATTCATGTCTTTCATCTATTCGATGGTCTACGAAGCTCTTGCCGATTTCTTCACACTGATGACGGAGATCGGCGCGAATCTGTTTGATCTCGGATGGGTAAAAGCTGCACTGCATTTTTTCAATCTGTTCGGTTGGGGACTCTTCGTTGCAGGGCTTGTTGTTGCCATATTTGATACGGCTATCGAGTATCAGACAATGGGACGGCTGAACATCAAAAAACAAATACTGCCGTTCCTTTACGGGCTGTTGGCAGTGAATCTGTTCACAACCGTACCGGTCGAACTGTTCCGATTCTCGGTGAACCTCCAAAATATCTTCGCAAAGGATCTGGCAAATGAGGCAATCGCAATGAATCTGGATGTTCAGCATCTGGCACTCAAGGTATTGGTGAACTATAAAACACCTATATTCGGTTCACACAATGTTCTCCTGAACCTGCTGATCCTCATTTGCCTCGGTTACTGCGTGATCAAGTGCTTCTTCTCAAATATAAAGAGAGGCGGCATTCTGCTCACGCAGATTGCCGTTGGAAGCCTGTATCTCTTCAGCCTTCCGCGAGGACTCACCGAAGGATTTACCGGGTGGTGTAAACAGATTGTCGCACTTTGCTTTACAACATTCATGCAGACAACACTGCTTCTCATGGGGCTGATAACGATGGAAACACATCCGCTGCTCGGTCTCGGAGTCATACTCTCTGCGAACGAGGTACCGCGAATCGCACAGCATTTCGGGCTTGATACAAGCACCCGTGTAAATATGATGAGTGCGGTTCACACCACCACGACAGCAATCAATCTGACTCGGGCAATCGCTCACAAATAAGGAGATCACATTATGAAAAAACAATATCTCTATCCGCAGAATATGCGGACAGAAGCCAAACTCTGGTTTTGGGGACTCAAGGATATTATTATCCTTGCCATCGCCCTCACGGTATCTGTGGTCTCGTGGGCAAAATTGAATTTCATGATCCCTGCGGCTCTCACTTTGATATACGGATTTTTGTCTATGCGCCTTGATGAAAGCTCGGTGCTTGACTATATCAAAAGAGCCGCAAGGTTCTTTTTGACCATGCAGCAATACTACGAATGGAGGGAATCACGGGATGGCAAATAAGAAACAGTCAACCGCCGAGCTTATCGGTATCAGCCATTTTTCACGGAATGGGCTGATGACCAAGCGATACGGCGAGGTGGTGTATTTTATCGTTCAGCCGACTAATATCTCGGTGTTGAGCGAAACAAGTATCGCAATAAAAATCAATCATCTGATGCAGCTTCTCTCTGAACAGCCGGACATCGAGATAATCTGTTCGGACGCACGGGAGAACTTCGAATACAACAAGCTGAGTCTTGCGAGAAAAGCAGAAAAAGAAGACAACCTCAAGGTTCAGCTTCTTCTGCGCCGGGACATGAAGTTTCTCGATGATATTCAGCTTCAGATGTCAACAGCACGGGAATTCATGTTCGCCTACCGCATTACGCACGAAAGTGAAGATGGCGCGCTGGCCACCCTGAACCGAATCGAGAAGAATATCTCCGATCAGGGCTTTGAAGTCAAGCGCGCCGACAAGGATGATATCAAGCGGTTTCTCTCCCGATACTTCGGTCACTTGACCGAGGACGCTATCGACGATGTGGACGGAGAGCGCATGATCAAAAAATGGATTATCCCCGACTGATACGGAAAGGAGCAATATGAAAAAAGAAATGTTACCGGGAGATGCCGTGTCAAGCGAAGCCTATGTAAAAGACTTCTTTGACATGGTCGCTCCCTCAACCATCAAATTCTATCCCGACCACTTTGTCTGCGGTGACAGTTACCGTTGTGTATGGGCTCTCAAAGAGTACCCGCCAAGCACGACGGATCAAGCAATTCTGTCACGTTTCGGTGATAAGGAAGCGGTCACGCTTCATCTGTACTCACGCTTTGTGGATGGACTTGAACAGCGAAAAATCCTTCAGAATGCGAGTCGAAAAAACAAAATGCTCGCAAGCTCCAATGACCTCGAAGATGCGGTCGTTGGTGAAGGAAACCTCGGGGATGTCGTAGAGCTGATGAATGATCTTCGGCGCAACCGAGAGCCTCTTCTGCATTGCGCCGTTTTTCTCGAACTGTCTGCCGGTAGCCTTGAAAAGCTCAAAGAGTTACAGGCAGATGTGGCAATGGAGTTGACGCGAGAGAAGCTCTCGGTCGACAGGCTTACGCTCAGGCAGAAAGAAGGATTTATTTCCTGTATGCCTTGTGGATACAACGCATTCGGAACCCAGTTTGAAAGGGTACTTCCGGCATCCGCTGTCGCCAACTGTTATCCCTTCAACTATTCGGGCAAAACCGATCCGCACGGATTCTATCTCGGAAAAGACAAATACGGCACAAACATCATTGTCGACTTTGATCGCCGGAGTGATGACAAAACCAATTCAAATGTTCTCATTCTCGGCAACTCCGGTCAGGGCAAATCATATTTGCTCAAACTGATTCTGACCAACACCCGTATGGCGGGAAAATCGGTTATCTGTCTTGACGCCGAACAGGAATACAAGGATTTATGCAACAATCTCGGTGGTTGTTATATCGACCTCATGAGCGGACAGTATATCATCAACCCGCTTGAACCAAAAGAGTGGTCTGACAATGCAAGTGATGCCGAGGACGATGCACCGGAAGCATTCCGCAAAGCAACACGCCTCTCGCAGCACATCTCATTTCTGAAGGACTTCTTCCGGGTCTACAAAGATTTTGACGATGCACAGATTGACGCGCTTGAAATTCTCCTGACCCGACTCTACGGCAAATTCGGCATCCACGATGACACGGACTATTCAAAGCTCACTGCCGAGGATTATCCCGTAATGGCAGACCTGTATGAGATTGTGGAGAGCGAGTATATGAAGTACGAGAAAGGAACAAAATCGCTTTTCACAGAAGATCTGCTCCGCGAACTCTGTCTTGGGTTGAACTCCATGTGTGTCGGTTCGGAGAGCAAGTTCTTCAACGGACACACCAACATCTCCGATGACAGATTTATTTGCTTTGGAGTCAAGGGACTTATGGAAGCCAATAAGAAACTCAAAGATGCAATGCTTTTCAATGTCCTCTCGTATATGAACCATAAGCTGCTGACCAAAGGAAATACCGCAGCATCCATTGATGAGCTGTATCTTTTCCTGACCAACCTCACAGCTATCGAATATATCCGCAACGCTTCCAAGCGCGTGCGCAAAAAGGATTCCTCGATCATTCTTGCCAGTCAGAATATCGAGGATTTTCTGTTGCCCGATATCAAGGAACTGACGAAACCGTTGTTTTCCATCCCGACTCACCAGTTCCTTTTCAATGGAGGTAACATCAACGCAAAGGATTATATCGATGCTCTGCAGCTGGAAGAATCCGAGTTTGATCTCATCAAGTATCCTGAGCGGGGCACCTGCCTGTTCAAATGCGGAAATGAGAGATATCTACTGCAGGTAAAGGCGCCGGAATATAAAGCAAAACTCTTTGGAGATGCAGGTGGAAGATAATCTCGAAATGCTCTTGATAATATCACGGTATCGTGATATAATATGGATGTACTTGTTCCGATGAAAATGGAAAACACAGGAGTTCAAAGCAATTCCGCCGTTGGAATGAGGGGAGGTAATATGATGTTTCACAAAATCAAAAATGTTGCCGCACTGCCGGACTACCGGCTTTCGGTTCAGTTTTCCGAGGGTGTGACTAAAATCTATGATATCAAGCCTCTGTTCGACAGACTACCGATCTTTGCTGCGCTGAAGGACGACAAGCAAACCTTTTACAATGTGTCAGTTGATGTCGGCGGTTACGGCATCGTATGGAATGACGAACTTGACTTATCCTGCGATGAACTTTGGGAACACGGAACGCAGGTACACACGCCATTTGACGGATTGATTGCTTTCAGTGATGCCACCGAATTATGGGGACTGAATGAAAGCACTCTCCGCAAGGCAATCTCATACGGCAAGCTGGTTGACGGTGTAGATGTCTGCAAATTCGGAAAACAGTGGGTAGTGTCGATGGATGCCATGCAGAGAGAATACGGCAACAGACAGGAACGGGTATGAAGCGCACTTCCGATAACGGCAAAAATAAAGAGAATCAAATAGAATAAATTCTTGATTTCTTGCCGATAATGTGATATAATATCTATAGATAATATCACACGGAGGTGGCGTGTATGAAATATGTGTCGGTTGCTCAGATCGCAAAAAAATGGGGGGTGTCCGAAAGAACGGTACGCAACTACTGCGCCGAGGGAAAGATTCCCGAAGCATTCCTGACGGGAAAGACCTGGAACATCCCGGAGGATGCGCAAAGACCGGATCGGATCAATAAAAAAAGTGATGAGCCGGAAACCCTGCTGGATGTTTTGCGGACGGAAAAAGCAAGCGGGACAAAAGGCGGTATCTATCATAAAGTGCAGATCGAATTGACCTACAATTCCAATCACATGGAAGGGAGTCGTCTGACGCACGATCAGACACGGTATATCTATGAAACCAATACCATCGGTGTTGAAGCCGGGACGGTTAATGTTGACGATATTGTGGAAACGGCAAATCACTTCCGGTGTATTGATCTGGTCATCGATTCTGCCGGTCAGATGCTGAGTGAGCCATTCATCAAAACACTGCATCGAACCCTGAAAAGCGGAACGAGTGATTCCCGCAAGGATTGGTTTGCTGTCGGAGAGTATAAGAAAATCCCCAACGAGGTCGGCGGGCGTGATACAACGGCACCGGAAGAAGTGCCGACCGAAATGAAGCAGTTGCTTGCATCATATAACCGCAAGCCGGATAAGAAGCTCGAAGATCTGATCGCCTTTCATGTAGCCTTCGAATCCATCCATCCGTTTCAGGACGGAAACGGTCGTGTCGGGCGGTTGATACTTTTCAAAGAGTGTCTTAAGAATGGTATTGTTCCGTTCATCATCGACGAAGACCTGAAACTGTTCTACTATCGTGGCTTACACGAATGGAACACGGAACGGGGATATCTGATTGACACCTGTCTTTCAGCGCAGGACAAATTCAAGAAATACCTGGATTATTTCCGGATTCCATATCAGAAATAACAACTCTGCGGAACGCATAGATGCAAACTCTACGGAGCGTGGGTGGTTTTCTTGTTCGAAAAGTCTTATACTGGTGACAGGAGGTAAAGCAAATGGATCAGAAACGAATCGGAAAATTTATATCGGAGCGGCGTCGCGCACGGAATCTAACGCAAAGGCAACTTGCAGATGTACTCTCCATCAGTGATAAGACCATATCGAAATGGGAATGCGGAAACGGAATGCCGGAGGTCAGTCTGATGCTGCCGTTGTGTAAAGCACTCGGCATCAATGTCAATGAATTGCTATCGGGCGAATGTCTTGGTGAGGCGCAGTATTTTGAAAAAGCAGAGAACAATATGCTTGACCTTGTGAAAGACCGCACAAGCGCAAGAACCAAAATCATGGTAGCCGCTGTTTCAGCAACGATAACTGTTCTGTCAGCGTTGGCATTGATTCTGACTGCAGGTTTCGCGTCAATACCGATTGGAGTGCGTCTTCTGTTGGTCGCAATTGCTGTAATGGTGATTGCTTCCGATGTGGCGGTGATTGTGCTGATTGCAGTCAATACTGAAATCTATGAATGTGCAGCTTGCGGTGAAAAGTTTGTGCCAACCCTGTCAGCCTATATATGGGGACCGCATACCATGAAACGCAGACGGCTGAAATGCCCGTACTGCGGCAAGAGATGCTGGAATGAAAGCCATATTCGAAAATAAAAGCAGAATAATTTTTTGGAGCAATCGAAAATCGGTTGCTCCTTTTTCTATGCCAATAAAAAATGAAAGAGGGTGATTGTCGCAGTCAGCGCAACCGTAATGGCGGTACTGAAAAAGGTACTCGCCTTTTTGCTTGGAGATAAAAAGGGGCGAAAATTTCTCGGATACACGATTGGAATTGTTTTGTTTATCGCCTTGCTCCCGGTCATTGCTATTTACGGATTGTTCGGTTGGATGTCCGGGAATGATGCTGCAGGCATCATCGGTTATGATGCGGTATATGAAAAACTGCCGACCGAAATCCGGGAGCAGATTGATGCGAACAGCGCACAGCTCGATATGATTGAGATTGTGTTTCGTGAAAACGGGTTGACCGATGAGGATATCACCAAAGCAAAACTCATCTATCTTTCCTCTCTGACAGAAAAGCACGACGAGGAAAACTTCTATGAACGATTGGCAGAATGCTTCCTTACGGTCAGCGAGGAAACCGATCTGCTCACAAATATCTCTTCTGCATTCGGCGTTGATTTCACCGAAGCAGACCGACAACAATTCAACAACTATTTTGGAGGTGGATAACTACGAAATTACAAGCAAGATTCGAACGGAAAGAAAATGAGATCGATGTACAGCCGACCCGTATTGTTGCAACCGAACGGTTGAACGACGAGCAGTGGCAATACTTTGCACACCATCTGCTTGAGGATTCCGACATGGTTGCGAAGTACAGTGGAAAGCTCCGTGTCGAAAGGGACGGAGTGACAAGTGCCTTGCTCGTTCTGAACAACACAACCGGCGAAGGAATTCTTGTCAACAGTGAAGGATCAGCCTATGCAAGATACTCCGCATATCTGCCGTTTGCCAAACCATACCTTGACTACGAGATCGCCCGGATCGCCGATTACTGCGTCAGCGAAGGAGCGGAAAACACATCGGATGGTTTGTGGACAATCACATTCGACGAGGTGTGTGAACACTTCAATATTGACCTTTCGGATGATTCCGAAATCAGAGATGACCTTCTCGACATTCTGCGTTCAAGAGAAGAAATTGCAGCGATCGTCGCAACCGAGGATGGATTTGAAATCAAGTACAGCATGGATATCTGTCCTCCGGTTCCGGTACTCAAAGAACAATACGAGGACGCATCACAGGAAGATGTTGATGTGGCATTGGCAAAGCACATTCTGTGGGTTCACGATGTCCCCGGCGGTGTATGCGCAAACTTTTCCGGTAAACGGTTTCGGGATGTGGACTTCAGCGGATACAAACTCAACAGTGCGATTTTCAAAGATACGCTGTTTGAAAACTGTAAGTTTAATTCCGCAGAGTTGTGCTTCGCCGAATTTTCCGGAGCGGTATTCGAAGACTGCAAAATGCAATATCTTTCAACCGACGAATTGAATCTGAAAGGTGCGTTTCTGAAAAACTGCGACCTGTCCTATCTCATCGCCTGTCATTGCAACTTTGCAGATGCAACATTTGATCACTGTGATCTCTTCAACGGCAGAACAACCGATTGCTGTTTTGAGAATACAACCTTTTTCCGAACAAATCTCTCGGACGGATATATTGATCCTGTAGGCGACAGCATCAGTGAACGCCAATGGGATGTAGATAACGATGACACAATGGAACAGGAGATGCAATGAAAAATCCGGTTGAAAATAAATTCGCCTCCGTGCAAGTGGAGTATGACAGTGAAAAGCTCGAAGCGGTGATCTTCTATCTCCGCGATAAGAAAACCACTATTGAGCGCGAGCTGACAGATGCCCTGGATGCAGTCTATAGGAAGAATGTCCCGGCACAGGTGCGGGAATATATCGAGCGGAAAAACACGCCTCCCGCATCCGATGCACAGAGCGATTTGTAGGCGATTTGTGCGGTTTTGTTTCCATGCGGACAAGCGCATCCCACCACTGCTCCGATTGAGGGCTGTAGCCGATTTTTGCCCCACAAAACCGCAGATAACACCCTGACATCAACAAGTAAACAAAAGCCCCGAGTCAAACCAGGATGACCGATTTCTGAAGGTCTTTCGGCTCCGATATACGAAAGAGTGTCGGGATATACGGTCTCCGATTTGTAAGCAGGTTAAAGCCGCGCCACAATTTCGGCTCGGCACTTCACATCGGACGGCAGAGCCGACCGAATTTGCGAGATTTCACGAGATAACGCGAGATTTTGAGCATTCGCAGAAAGACTCGATTGCGCCACTTTTTCGGAGCCATGGCACTGAAATTCGCCTTCTATACCACAATTCACGGAAAAGTGGGACTTTTGGCGGGTTTTCGTGTGACTCGGGGCTGTCACTATCAAAAGAAATGAGGATAATGCACAAATGACAAAGCAGAAAGAAAAAGCACCTGACGGGGACAATGCGAGGGTGCGGTTCGCCCTGTACACAGACGAAGCCACGCTCGAACAGGTGAAACAGAACTACAAGCAGGACGGTTGCGGTTGCATGAGCGAGTATGTAACGAAGGCAATCCGCTACTATACCGAGCTTCATTCTCTCGCAGACTGCTCCCATGTTGTCCCTGACATCATCGCTTCCACACTCAAGGATATCACGAGAGAAAGCGACAACAGGCAGGGGCGGTTGCTGTTCAAGCTGGCGGTTGAGCTTGCTATCCTTGAAAATGTGGTTGCCGCAAACTACGGAATCAGCAAGACAGATCTCGAAAGGCTTCGCGGAATCTGTGTCAACGAGGTCAAAAAGATCAACGGTTCCATCACCTTTGACGAGGCAATCAGATGGCAAAGCTGATTCTGAAAGTCAACTACTACAAGCCCGGACGGTCGAAATCAATGGGAGGTTACGCCAAATATATCGCTACGCGCGAGAATGTTGAGAAGAGCGAAGACAAGGTATTGCATCTGAAATCGACCGAAAGTCAGCAGGAACTGATCGAAAAACTGCGGAGAGATTTTCCCGAAAGCATTCACAGCAAAGAATATCAGGCATACTGTTCCGATGGATCAAGAGAGAATGCCAGTGAGTATATCACGCGGACTCTGGAAGATAACATCCCGCAGATTGTCGACTCACCAACCTATGCCGACTATATTGCAACCCGTCCGAGAGCTGAACGCATCGGTTCTCACGGGCTGTTTTCTTCCGGGGATGAACTGATTGTCCTTTCCAAGGTGTCCGAAGAACTGAACGAACACCAAGGTAATGTGTGGGTGTTTATCGCATCCCTGAAGCGTGAAGATGCCGAAAGGCTGGGCTATGATCACGCATCCCGATGGAAAGATATGATCGGCAGTCAGGTGACAAAAATCGCTTCTGCCATGAACATTCCGCCGGAACACCTCAAATGGTATGCCGCCTTTCACAACGAGGGACACCATCCTCATGTGCATATCATGGTGTACTCGACCGACCCGCGCGAAGGATTCATCAACGAATACGGAATTGAGAAGATACGCTCTGCAATGGCAAGAGATATTTTCGCTCAGGATTTGCAAAGCGTTTACGAAGATCAGACAGAGATACGTCAGAAGCTGAAAGAAGCCGCCGACAAACTGATACGCGATATTTTGTCCCGCGCAGAGAACAGCTCCTACGAAAATGAAACGGTGGAACAGAAGCTGATTCTTCTTGCAGAGAAATTGAAGCAGACAAAAGGTAAAAAAGTCTACGGCTATCTGAACCGGAATACGAAAGATCTGATCGATTCCATTGTAGACGAGCTGGCGAAAGACAAGACCATTGCCGAACTTTACGACCTGTGGTATGAGAAGAAATATGAGATTCTCGGCACTTATTCCTCCAAGCGACCGCCCAAAATTCCGCTGTCCGAGAATCAGGAATTCAAGTCAATCAAGAACGCTATTATCAAAGAAGCAATGAATCTGAATCAGGAGAGCAATCAAAAACAGACCGCAGCGCATCAGAAGTCCCGCGTCAGTGCGGTTGCCGTCACTCGTCTGTTCCGAAACCTGTGCGGGATTTTCCAAGGAAAACTCGATGACGAAAACAGACAAACAATTCATCAGTCTGCAGTTGACAAGCGCATTCGTCGTGAAGATGAAGCCAAGCGCAATGCAGAACTCACCTACGATTAACAGAAAGGAGCCACCTTGCCGTTTATTAAATTCACGGAAGAAGAAAAAGAACGGGCAAATGCCACAAGCATTGCCGACTATCTGACCGCCCATGGAGAGTCGGTCAAAAGAGCCGGACGGGAGTATGTATGGGATGCTCCGTCGGGTAAAGTCTCCATCAACGGCGGTGAATGGTACAGCCAATACGAACAGGTCGGCGGTGGTGCCGTCAATTTCGTGCGGAAGTTTTACGGACTTTCCTATCCCGAAGCCGTCCGCAGTTTGCTTGGAAGCAACGCGGGAGCTGAACTGAGCCGGACGGAAAGCAAGCCACGGGAGGAAGCAAGACTGCCGTTCACACTGCCGCCGAAGAACACCGATATGCGCCGTGTATACGGGTATCTTGTCGGTGAGCGACTCATAGACCGCGATGTGTTGACAAGATTTGTGCGCGACGGGCTGATTTATGAGGATGCCGAATACCACAACGCCGTGTTCGTTGGAAACAATCCGGACGGAGTTCCGTGCCATGCGCAGAAACGTTCCACCTCGCCTGTGTCGGATTTCAAAGGCAACCTCACAGGCAGTATTGCGGAATACAGCTTTCATTTTGTCGGAGAATCCGAGTACCTTTTTGTATTTGAAGCTCCGATAGATATGCTCGCGTATATCAGCATGAATAAGCCCGGGTGGGAGAAGCATTCCTATGTTGCACTATGTTCGACGGCAGACCGCGCCGCCTGTCAGATGCTGAAGGATCACCCGAGTCTGAAAACGGTCTTCCTTTGCCTCGATCATGACAGCGCAGGAATTGAAGGATGCTATCGCCTTGCCGAGTCGATTCACGCTATCGGAGAATACAGCATCTGGCGCAAAAGCCCGCGGAACAAGGATTGGGATGAAGACCTGAAAGAAAGAGCCGGACGGGGTTGTATTCCGTCGTCGGAACATCCGAAGCTCGAATATATCACAGACTCCTGCGACGATTTGTCGACTTGCAATGTAGGACTTGATCCCGAGCTTGCGTCATTCAGTCGCTTTCCGAATGATATTGTGGAGGACGGACTGACGAAACTCAAACTCTTGTATCGGCAGAACGAGCCATACACAATGGCAAAGGTCTGCCTTGCTATTTGTTATTATCGGGATCGGATGATCGGTCAGGCGCAAGAGTTTTCGCAATATGTCCGGCAGATGCAAGCCATTTACCGTCCGCACAGGGATACCGAGTCGGCGGGACTGCTCGGAGATAACATCCGAAATCAACTGCTTGCGCTGGAAAAGGAACTGAAAGAAACAGGTGCGGTTACTGCCGTGGAACAGAATATTCAGAACCGCAAATTGCTCTCCCTTGGACTTGATTGTCTTCGTCTGTGCGGTGCTATGGAAAGAGAACAAACCGCTGAGCAGACTGAACCGCTTGCCATGACCATGTAAAGAAAGGAGCGATGCACCATAGGAAGTATTCAAATACTCGTTCTTGTAGCCGCCATTATGGGCGGTCTTTTTATATTCATTTCCTTGGCTTCTCACCTGTACGGGCTGAACGGAATCAAGAGCAAGACCGTTGGAAACGGTCAGCACGGTACTGCAAGGTGGGCTTCCAAAGGTGAAATTGATAAGACCTATACCAAGGTCAACTATGAGCCACAGAAGTGGCGAACCGACGAAAAAAGCCGACCGAAGGCACAGGGCATTGTGGTCGGCTGTGAAACGGTCGGTAAGAAACAAACCATCGGGTTGGTGGACACAGGCGATGTCCACTGCATGATGATCGGTGCTGCCGGTGTCGGTAAGACGGCTTTCTGGTTGTATCCCAATATCGAATACGCTTGCGCTTCGGGTATGTCTTTCATGTCAACCGATACCAAGGGCGACATCATGAGAAACTGCGGTTCCATTGCGTCGAAATACTACGGATACAACATTTCGGTTATTGATCTGCGCAATCCGATGCGCTCTCACGGCAACAACCTTCTGCATCTGGTCAATAAGTATATGGATCTGTATGCAGAACACCCGGACACACTTGCCTATAAAGCCAAAGCCGAGAAATACGCCAAGATCATCTCCAAGACGATTATTCTCTCGGGCATGGACGCAGGTTCTTTCGGACAGAACGCATACTTCTACGATGCGGCAGAAGGCGTGTTGACGGCAACCATTCTGCTCGTAGCGGAATTCTGCAAGCCTGAAGAACGCCATATCGTCTCTGTGTTCAAGATCATTCAGGAGCTTCTCGCTCCCGGCAATACAAGACAGCGCAATCAGTTCCAATCGCTGATGGAGATGTTGCCGCCCGAACACAAGGCTAAATGGTTTGCCGGTGCCGCACTGAACACCTCGGAACAGTCGATGTCTTCTGTCATGTCAACAGCTCTGTCCCGCCTGAATGCCTTTCTTGACTCGGAATTGGAAACTATTCTTTGCAATGATACGGAGATTGATGCCGAAAAGTTCTGCAACGAAAAATCTGCTATCTTCATCATCATGCCCGAGGAAGACTCCTCAAAATACTTCATGGTCAGCCTGATCATTCAGCAGCTGTACCGTGAAATCCTCGCCGTTGCTGACGAGAATGGCGGCAAACTGAAAAATCGGGTCGTATTTTACTGTGACGAGTTCGGTACGCTCCCGAAAATTGAGTCTGCGGAAATGATGTTCTCCGCATCCCGTTCCCGCCGTGTTTCCATCGTGCCGATCATTCAGTCACTGGCACAGCTCGAAAAGAACTACGGCAAAGAAGGCGCAGAGATCATCGTGGACAATACGCAGCTCACGGTATTCGGCGGTTTTGCACCGAACTCGGAAACTGCACAGGTACTGTCCAAATCGCTTGGAACCAAGACTGTCATGTCAGGCAGTGTCAGTCAGAGCAAGAATGATCCGTCTCGCTCTCTGCAAATGATAGAGCGACCTCTGATGACCGCCGAAGAACTGAAATCCCTGCCCAAGGGAACTTTTATTGTCACAAAAACCGGGTTCAATCCGATTCGTGTAAAGCTGAAGCTGTTCTTCGAATGGGGAATCCAATTTGAAAAAGAACCGTATGTCGTGCCGCTTCGGGATAACAAAGATATCTGCTATGCGGACAGGGACACGCTGATGCGCTCGGTTTATGAGAAATACGCCGCCAAGAAAAAGAACGACGAGGATGAAATCCCGCCGTCCAGTATCTCGGTTGAACAGGTTCTCAGCGAACAGAACAATTCTCCGTCCGACAGACCACACGGCATTCCGGAGGGAGCCAAACTTCACAATGCGCCACGCCCGGAGGAACTGCCGTGAGTTATTTCGATCTCATTTACAGCGACAATCTTCCGAGCAGAGCAGTTACGCTATATATGTATCTCTGCCACAGAGCAAATTCGGACGGTCAATGCTGGCCGTCCGAAAAGCGTATAGCGAAAGATTTATCCATGTCTCTGTCCACCGTAAAACGGGCGATTTCCGACCTACGCAAGCACGGCTATATTGAAACCGAACAACGATATCGAACCAAGGGTGGCAACAGCACGCTGCAATTCAGAATCAAGAGTTATCCCATCAACACCAAGGGGTAACTCTTGCCCTTTGGTGGTCTGGGGGTGGTGTCACATTGGACTGACAAAGAGAACTAAACAACAGAACAAGAGAATACAGGCAGAAAGAGAATAAAGAATCCGCGAACTTGGATATACACTGAAATAACACGATTGGACAAACGATATCAAAGTTATATTTCATTTCCGCAAACCACGATTTTGAAATTGCGAACGCAAATTTTGCAAATGCGCTTTTTATACTTGTTTTTGCTCTTCAAATATGTTATAATTGTAATACTGATATATTTTAGGAGCAAAACATGGCTGCAAGTTACAAAAAACTTTGGAAATTGTTGATTGATAGGGACATGAAAAAGAAAGATCTTCGGATGCTAACCGGTCTGAGTTCTTC
>CAVKJG010000021.1:0-33354 GCA_963656825.1 Sphaerochaetaceae bacterium | reverse complement strand
AACAAGACTTTAAATAATTCTCATTTTTGATTATATCAAAACACCATTGCAATGATCCACCTCATGCTGAATAATCTGCGCCGTCCGGCCGGTGAAGTTTTTCGTGCGCTTTTGCATCTCCAAGGTCTGATACTGCACCTTGATGGTTTTATACCGCCGCTTGAAGCATGAGCAGATTTCTAAACGCAGAGGAAAGAAACGAGCCATTATTGCCATTGCACGAATGATTCTCACTGCTATTTTTCCAAATGATGACTACGGGTGAGGTTTGGAATCCATCTGATTTGTTCAAGGTGGATATGCCTGAAGCCCTCAAAGAACGGCAACTATCTAAAGCTGTTAAGCAAGCCACTAAGTTCCTTGAGAAACAAGGTTTAACCGTTTCTTAGATTCTGCTTTCTGTGCTTTGCCTTGCAAAAAAATTTTTCTTGCAGGGCTTTTTTGCTGTGCCTTTATTCAGATGGGATAAACATTTCTTTCACGCTACTTCTCCTGACAAAATACGGCTATTGCTTCTGAAGCGAATTCGGCAGTTCCTTCACCGCACTTATCGATATTCTTCTTGAACCGCTCATCGGCAACATACATCTTGCCGAGCCCTGCAAGAATCTCATCTGTGCAAGTATAGTAATTAGCAGTTATGTGTGTCTGAAGCATGGCTACAAGCGCCTGTGCTTCGTCGGAATCTGCACTTGTATCACTCGCTTTGCACGAAGCAACCTCGGTCAAAATCGCCATTAAACCATCATTTGCTTCAGCCCAGTTCTCTTTTGCGTAGTTCTTTGTTTTTTGTTCGTGTTCACGATAAGCATCAGTGTTGCCCCAATGCTCACGAGTTTCGTTAAAATAATCTTTCATATCATTCACTTTAATTATTCAATAATATGATTTTTAGATAAAAGATCCAATACCTTTGAGCCAGGCTCCATGCTTATAGCAGTATACTGTTTGGAAATTACCAAAGGTGTAATGGACGAAGAATCCATATCGCTACGCATTTCTTGCAGTAAACGAAGTGCCCTATACAAATTATTATACTTTGTGTAGTCACTTTTTTCAGTCTTAAAGGAATGCTTGCTTGATTTGTCCTTGGTGAAATAAGGCAAATCAAAAATAATTATGTTCCCATTCGATGTTTTCCATATGAAATCTTGACCATAATATGTTTCTGCACCAAATGTAGTACTCGATGGCTGACGGTTATAATTTATATATTTATCCCTGAATTCATCCGATACACACAAGATCGTTTCGTTTAAAATGTGCTTTCGAATCAAATTGGCATAAGCAGAAATCATTTGACCTTCATTTATTACACCGATAATTAGCAAATTACTATAACCTTTTTCACGCATTTCAACATTGATTTCATTGATTATCTTCATTAAGCAACCATGTATCCATGCGGCTGTTCCCATAACCGCCAACGGACCGTTGATAATAATAGCTAAATCATTTAGAACCTTGAGCGAATTTTCTCTGTTGTTAAGTCTAACCATTCGCAGTAAATGAGCCAAGTAAACATGACGCAACAACTTTTCCAATCTTCCTAATGCACCTTGATTACTTGGAGCGAAATCATCAACTTCCTCGTAGAGCCTTAATCTGTCAGTCGCATAAATGCGTCTACCACATTTCGGACAGTATTGTTCTTCTTCAATATTAAGAACTGTAACGTTTGATTGATCACAATCATCATACGGACACTTGTGAAGAACAATTTTGCCCACGTCGTTACCATCAGCATAAGACGCAAGCCAAAAAAGTGTTGATTTTAAGCTTGTCCTTCTGTCTGATTTTGATTCTCTTGTCTTTTCAAAAAAATCATCCAATGCTCTGCGAAAGCTTTCTACGGTAGTATCACAATCCTCGTATTTAACATTACTACTCGGCAAAACAAACGGAATCGTTTCTTTTTCATCCATTAACTTGGCGACACGGAAAGGATCAATAAATTTATCTTTGACTAAAGCGAGCAACTCATTATTCTTTAAAAGAGTTGTAACAAGTTTTATGTAGCCAACGTTTGTATATGGAATATCTTCCCTAACGTGCGCTTCATAACTACTCGAATTAACAGTGATTAAATTTTCGGGTAAGGTTTCGCCGCTATAATCACCAACAGAAACAAAGGAATTTATGATCTCATCAATTTCGTCTCCAGTCGGCTCTCTCATAAAGGAACAACTCTTTAAGAATTCTATTACGTCAGGATTTTGAACTATTTCGATATGGGAGGTTTTTCCACTATCATTATTCATTAATACTATCCCCTGCCTTTATTTTTTCGGGATCAAACTTATCAATTTGAATCGGAATAACAAACGGGCTCGACAATGTTTTCACTCTTGCAAATCCCACATCTTGGCTTCTTAATAATGATTGCTTAAAATCAGCAAAATCATAGAATTTTGCCAATTCGCCTATTTCTTTATCACTATTAAGATGCGTTACAAACCAGTTTTCAGTATTTGCAAGGATATTCGGATGAACTGACGAAACCTCTTGTGTAGCATAAACCAATGCAATCTTATACTTTGCACCTTCTTTTGCTAGTCTCGGCCAAGTGTCTGTCAAATCCATTCCCTTTCCAATTAAGTTATGTGCTTCCTCGATATAAACTACAATGTTAGAAGGTTTTCCTCCTCCTGTAAACTTGTCCATCGAAGTATTGAAAATATACGAAGCAATTTTTTTAGATATTTTATCGCGCAAAACAGCATTGCCTACGGACAAATCAATAATTACGATCTTTCCTTGAACCAAATACTCGTATATTTCTTTAGCTACATCTGTTGTTCTGCTAGATGTATGATATTTCGTGGCCGCCGTTAATAATTTATATCCGGTTATAAACGCATCCGTATCATTCTTTTGACACAACAAATTCAATAAGCACTTACACTCATCTGTAATCCATTTTGCGATCTCAAATTCGTCTTTGTGCGCTCTTAACGCTTCAAACCAACTCAATGCTTCTTGCAACGTTAATCCGTTTTTAGGATTAACCCCCGAAGATACAATTTCTCTAACCTTTTCATTTGCCTGAAAATAAACCTTATACGTTGCAGATATCTCAAAGTTGGCTTTATACAGTAAAACCTTATATAAAGCTATTTTTCTCTCCCATTTTTGAATTTCATTATACTCTTCAGGTTTGTCAAAGCTTATATTAAGAAATTGTAATATATCTGCCGCTGTGGAGGAAGTTGCTTCTTTTATAACATCGCAAATAATAGAGTGTCCTTCTCCAAGTTGCTCATAAAAATTGTTCAAAATGGGACGGAAACCTGGCGAATTAATCATTCGGTATCTAATGCATTCGTCTTTATATATTTCTGAAATCGATCCCTTATCTTGTTCATTTGCATTCGCATATTCACCATTAATATCATATATTAACTGCCCGATAGGAAGATGGCACGAAGTAGATATACCTTTTACAACAGAAATAGTTTGCTTTATCATGTTAGACTTACCAGTTCTGGTCATACCCAAAACAGCAGTTCTTCGTGCTAAGAAATCAGAAGGTTGAATTCTAAAAGGAACTAAATCAGAGAGATTCTCTCTATGTAACCTATCCGTAGAGGTATAACGCACAGTGCCGATTTTGAAAGGCTGCACTTCCCCTTCTATCCCCAAAGATTTGAATTCAGCCTTAGCACCCTTTTTTCTTATCGGATCTACATAGTTCACTATTTTTTCCAATGCGGTGCTCTTCGGCATATATACATTCAACTTAAGGGACGAATAAAAAGTCTCTATATCACTTCCTAAAACCAAATCTTCATTTCTCACAAAGAAAGTACCTAACACACGACAATCAATACCGCTAAATTGCATACGGCTTTTCGTGTACACATCGTATTCCTCTTGTCCATCGTCAAAAGTCGACTTTGCCTTCTGAAACCCATCGATTTTGGTTTTGATCATTTCATCATCCTGAGGAAGTTTCGCTGAGCCTGTAACTCTCAAAAGAATCACTTGTCTATCTTCCTCTGCAACATCATTAAAGTGGTTAGGATCAAACGATGTAGCGATTAGAAATGAATTGTGCGGTATTCCACGAACGTTATGTTTCCATTCGTCGTTCGATATAACAAGAGCTTTTTCGTAATTAATTGAATATATCCAACCAACAAAGTTATTCTCTTGTACCAAGTCAACCAAGTCATTTTTTATGTCCATTTTGCTAATAACGCCCATTTCTATCTCCTTTGCTTATCTGATGTTCATTTTTAGCGCTTCCAATTCAGGCGTACTCGGCCAATAATTATGCGACAAAGCAATTATTTCACTTTTCTTACCCGAGTTAGCTACACTATAGTTTATGTCAAATCTTTTCATATGCTTGCCTTTATACAATTCTTCAATCTCAGAAACATCATCATACGTAATCATCCATGTGTGCTTGACCTTAAGTATTAATTTTGATAATTCTTTATGATCGCAAGGATTGAAGAAATTAGTATATAATTCTTTTCCCTTTTTGATTTTTGTTGGGTCGAAATAGACAAAACAATCTTTTCTGTATCTTGGTATAACTTTACGAATGAAATCCTTTATTTCCATATTGTAAAGTTTAATTTTAGACTTATAAGAAGCAATTAATTTAACTCTTTCTTTAAGTTTTTCCTTATTAAATCTTGCAGATATCGGATAATTACCTTTTTGGTCATATCCGCCAATAGGACCTGCTTTAAGTATACCTGAACGATTCGTTCTATTAAGATAAAACGTTGCAAACGCAAGTTGAATTGAATACGCAGTTTTATTGTTGAGATAATAATCCTTTTGCTTTTTCCATTCATCCACAGTCAAAATGGCATTGTCAATCATTTTCAAGAATTTGTCTGTTTCATTAAGAATTGCATACCAAACAGAATAGATTGCAACGTCATAATCATTAATAACTATTTTACGAACTTTTTCATTAATAAGCAAGGATAGTGCAACACCACCACCGCCTACAAAAGGCTCTATATATACACCGTTATTTATACCTGCATTTTGCATTAACTTTTCAACTAACGGTGTTAATTTGCTCTTTCCGCCAGGATATCTTAACGGAGAATAATTCATCTCTAAAACTCCCTTTTTCATCTTCATCATTCCCACAAAATTGTATCAACCACAAAACTAGTCTTGTATTCCGTATTACAAGCATCATAAAGAACAACTTCAACTTTCAATTCTTGGCGCATGTTCGTTCTCTCTCGGATTACTCCGTAAAAACTATCACTTACCTTGAGAAAAAGTGTTTTTTCTGCTTGGCTTTTAGACGGCAGCATAAACGGTGACTTTTCAATCACAGTGGGAACTTGCCTGAATTGAGTTTTGTTATCCTCAATATACAGCACAGAACTTCCGATTTTGTTATCTGCATACATCCATTTTACTGTGGCCTTGCCAAACACAAAAGAATTGTCCGTATTATTCACGAAACTGATAGGAATACGCGCATACACCTGCTTCACTCGGGCTATGTCTACAATACCAATTTCAATTTTGTTATTCAAAGACAAGATATCCACACAGAATCTCGTTTTGTAAATTTCCTCGATATCACTTCTAAGCGCACGAAAATTATTCGCACTCTTTCTAACGTATATATCACCTGCACGGAGACATATTTTATCTTTGAAAGAAAAATCCTTTGCTACAACATAGGGCTTTTGAATATTCGTGCTTTTTACAATCACCGCACCAACTCTTTTACCGTCAATATCAAATTGCTCAATATCTATTTCAATAAACGGATCGCAATATGTACGAATTAATTGATTAAGGTTTGAAATATCCGGAATATCGTTTTCTGTTATACCAATGGTTTCTCGAGTGGCATCGCTTACTCCAAAAACAATATACTTATCTTCTCGTAATGAGGCATTAGCAAAACTAATGATATCTTTTATAAATTCGCTTTTCTTAGCTTCGTGATAATACTGTTGCTTAAAATCAACAATATCGCTCTCAATACCATTTTCAATAAGCTCCGCAATTCTTTTCTGTCTTTGATTCATTAGTTTCTATATCTCCTAATAGTACTTTTAATATTTCTTCGTCTGCCGGACAGAACTCATAGTTTTGTATCTCGCTCGGCGTGATCCACTGGATATCGTTATGCTCCAACTTTTGTGGTTCGCCCTCTGCAATTGTGGCGTTGAACAGCGTCAGATGTACCGTTAAATCGGGATACTCGTGAACCACGACCATGAACACATCACCGACAGAAAGAAGAACATTCAATTCTTCTCTACATTCTCTTATGAGAGCCTGTTCTTTGGTTTCGCCGGGTTCCACCTTGCCGCCAACAAACTCCCAGAGAAGACCTCTTGCCTTATGCACTGGGCGCTGGCAGATCATGAATTTATCGCCCTCCCAGATGAGAGCCGCTACTACTTCGGTCATAAAAATCGCCTCATTTCATCGCTTGTCCTGTTTCAGAATGGCATCAAGTAATGCCGTACAACCGTCGAAAATATCCCGATATACCACATCAAAGCGCTCGGAATACCACGGATCAGCAACATCGCCACCGCAGGCAGTGTAGTCCATCAGCTTATGTACCTTCCCGCAGGATCACCGCCGAAAATACGGAGCATATTACGGATATTTGCGCTGTCCATGCCAATGAACAGATCGTATTTGTCATAGTCGCTCTTTTGCAGTTGCACTGCACGCTTGCCGCTACAAGACAGCCCATGTCTTTCAAGCCCGGCTTTTGCCGGAGGATAAACCGGATTGCCGATGCCGTTCCAGATCTCTTCCGTACTTGTAGCAGAAGAAGCAATTAAAAAATGATTTGCGATGCCTTGCTTTTTTGCAAAATCTTTGAAGATAAACTCCGCCATCGGGCTACGACAAATGCTGCCATGGCAGACGAACATGATACGCATCAAAACTCAATGACGACAGGTGCGCTCGTAAATGAACTGAGCGTTGCCGTAGCGTTTCTCATATAGAACACCTGCGTGTTGCCATCGTTTTCGTCATACATACTGCGTAGACTCGGATATGCGTCCAGCATAGACTTGCGTGCTTCAACCCGATCGTCCTCTACCAACTCACAGGCAACGCGTATCCATTCACCACCTGTAAATGCACAGATCTCGACCTTCGGATTGACGGCGATCTGCCTGCTGACGGGCTTTTTCTTGCCGGTCTGAATGTAGAGCTTTTCCTCAAACATATTCACCGTCCCGAACGGACGCACTCTCGGCTGAGCGCCTTCGACAGTAGCAAGATAATAGGTTTCGGCTTTTTTCAGAAATTCATATACTCTATTCATGTGTTTCTCCTTGCTCTTCTTCAATCTGTTTAAATCGAATATAAAGATTTTAGCAAAAAAGCATCTCTGTTATAATCCCGTTTTTTTAGAGAGCTAAGTACATGTTGCTCTGATTCAGGCGTCCAATAAATCTTTAACTCTTCTTTAGTACGGGTAATTGCAGTGTAAAAAATGTTGTGAGTAATCAGTTCCTCAATCTCATTTGTAATAATAATTTTTACTGATTTATACTCCAAACCTTGTGCTTTATGAATTGATACCGCATAAGCAACCTGAAAAGGTACAATTGCGTTTGAAGAATCATTATCATCATCTGTATTGCGATATTTTTCCACCCAAAAACCGATGATTGAATTTCCGTCTTCTGACAGCCCTATTATATCAAAATCATACAACTCAGCATCCCATTCATTGATTGCAATATCCAATTCAATTTCAAACCGTATACGTTTTTCTTCGGGAATAATTGAAACAATTCGCCCTTTCATATTGTTATAAATTAGTGGGGCAAAACGGTTGGATTCGTTAAATAGGATAGGATCTCCGACCTTATAAGTTGCAACACCCCACTCAACTGCCGCTGATGGGTTGCTACCTTGCAAAAAACGATTAATATTATTGATTCCATAAAGGCCATCATAATTCAGGCATAAAATGATTTGGTCTTTTTCCGTATGCTCAAAAATAGATTCGTCGAGATTTTGGACATATTGGTATTTAACCAACGGCTCAAGGATCGCGTCATCAAGTTTTCGCACCCGTTCCCACACAGTTAATAAACTTTCGCTTGTTGTTCGATATGGTTTTGTTAATTCAATCGTGGCCTTTTCCGGAACAAAAAAACGAGCAATGCTAAACCAGTTGCCAAACATAATTGATTCAATCTGGAACACATCTCCGACCAGAATCAGCAATTTGAACTCCGCTGTTTCGAGAATTGATCTCATGTCACGATTGCCGACAGTACTGCACTCATCAATAATAAGTACATCACAACAGGTATGTGTATTACGTTCAGAAAGGAAAGACCTAATTGTCTTAAATTCACTTTTTGCCGTCCTGACTTTTCTTCTCATGTTTTCTACAGCAGGGTGTGTGTTAGCCAAGAATAATTTATCCCTTTCCGAGAAGAAATTTGATATGTGATTTATTAACGTTGATTTTCCTGTTCCAGCAGAACCGTATATTAATGCAACAGTTGTATCCTCAAACATTCTCATCATGGCATCTCTTTTCTCAAGGCAATCAATATCATACTCTCGAAGCCACGAATCAACAGATGCACGATAGCCCCCAATGCCTGATGTTGCAAGTCCTGAGAGTTTTTTTATTATCTCCGCACTATCGTCAGCATACTCGGAAATATATATATAATCATTGAATTTTTTTAGTCGGCGTCCGGTGTGCTTGTAATAAATTTTACTATTATATTCATTGATTAGTGAATCGATATCACCGTAATCAGATAGTTCAGAAATTGGAGTAAAAAGAATTCCCTTATGTTCTGTATTGTTACGAATTGTTCTTGCTAAAAACTCGTGCTCTTTTGCGGAATCATCTATACAGTCGAGTAGATCACGCAATTTAGGGTTATGGTTAACGAGGGAAGCAGAAAACGGCATTTGATCAAATGGTATACTCCCGTATTGAAGTTTCAAATTAGATAGTTTTTCGCATTTGTCTAAAGAAAGTTGCGCCTTCAAAACATTATTGTTTAGTTTTTGAAGTAAATACCGTACGATGTTGCTACCGGGGGCATTTGTCAATATTAATTTTCTGCTCTCATCTAACACATTGAAAAAAGAAATTTTTTTGGCTCTTTCAAGAACAGTTGATTTGACAAAACCATAATAACCGTCGTTACTTAAAACAAGATCCACAAGACTCATTTTCGTTGATGTTAGGAATATCATCAACTCTTGATATTCCCTGTAATTTGACTTCATATCGCTTTCTACACCGAACAATTCGGCGAAATGATCAAGTTCACATGGCCTGATAGAAACCTGCCAATTGTCAATTATTTGTATTGGCATTGTCCTGTTCATAATAGATATTTCATCATTTCGAATAGATAGTTTTACCGCATAATAGTCACTTATCTCGCAAGAAGTGAATGCTATGATACGGTCAAATTTACTGATTTTATCATTGGCGACTGTAAAAGTAACTTCGTAATAAATTCTTTCACCACTGAAAAAGGGTTTTATTTTCTGAATATAGCATCTATCGTCGTATTTGCACATGCAAGAGTTAGTATTTTTTGAATTAACTCTGTCAGCAATCTTTTCATAGTATTCTGCAAAATGAGGGTCAAGGTCAAGAGGGAAATCACTAATATTCTTCAGGATATCCATCTTGTATTCATTTGCCAAAAAAAATTTTTATCCGGAGCAAATACTCGTAGTATTTCAGCATCAAGCGCTCTGATCCATCTTCATCAATGGTGTAATGAGATGCAGACTTTTGAAGGAGAGAATGAAATTGGCTCAAAAATCTGTATTGCCCATTACTTTTTATATAGTTTGTCGCCTTTGTCCGTAAAGAATCATCATTGGGGTCAATGTCATTACCTTTGGCATATATTTTTTTGGCAATGTATTCAACAAGATTTCTTAATTGAGCAAGAATATTCTGACTGAGCAGCCCTCTTTCAGAAGAATCAAAATGGTCTATATTTTTACATATTGCAGTATCGGCATCGTAAATTGCCTTGTCTATGCGAAACATATACCCTCCCACATCTTAAGTGAAATGTTACAATATCACTTTGCAACATATATGTTAATCCGTTCTGCAATTCGTTTAATTATTGGAATGCAGACTGTATTCCCACATTGTTTGTACGCATCATCAATTGTAATTGTGTTTGGAAAATAATACTCTTTAGGAAAGCCTTGAAAATCAAGGCATTCACGAAGCGTCAATTTTCGAATTCCATAATCATCCCACACAACAGGTACACGGTTAGGATAGGTACCCATGTTAGCTGTTAGTGTTGGGCACATTTGATTCTTTGTCAGGCGAACTTCAGTATCCGTCGGTCGGTAAATTGCCTTTTTATCTTTCATATAACTTTCAAAGTAAGAAAACAACGCAGAACCATTGTAATAATAAATTTCGTTTTGCCGCTCATGACGATGAATAATATCCACAGATTTTAATGTCAATTCCAACGGCTCGGGGTGTTTATATGAACCATTGACGCTTTCGTGAATTGCAGTGATATATATGCGTTTTCTGATCTGAGGTAAATTTCCATATTCATTGGCCGCCATAACTTTGTAATATACAGTGTATCCGAATTGAGCTAATGAATTAAAAATTACAAGGAATGTGCGCCCATTGTCATGTTCCATCAAATTAGGCACATTTTCAAGGAAAACTACTTTTGGACGCTTTGCATCGATAATACGAGTTATCTCAAAAAACAAATTTCCGCGTTTATCGTCAAAACCTTTCTGTTTTCCTGCGATTGAAAACGGTTGACACGGAAAGCCTGCAGTTAATACATCAAAGTTCGGAATACTTGAAGCAGGAATGTCACGAATATCCCCTTCAACTAAATTAGAATTCCCAAAGTTTTTTCGATATGTTCTGCATGCGGCGGAATCATATTCATTTGCCCATACAACATTGAATCCCGCTTGCTGAAATCCGATGTCAATTCCCCCAATTCCTGCAAACAAACTACATACTGTCGGCTTCATGTCATTATAAATCTGCCAATATAATTTGCCTATCAACCGAAAATAGTTGTTTGATACGGACATGACTATATGGCTGTACCTGTTGCTTTTCCACCATCTGAATCACATTAGATACTGCCACTGCACTTCCATGCACACCTGTTTCTTCAACAATCCGTCGGAGTTGATTGTTGATATTAGAGCCAAATCCGCCGGCAATATAAGAAAAGAATGCAAGAGTCTTGTCCGAAGAGCAGTAATTGTGAAAGCCCTCAATATAATTGTGTACCATACGATTGTGATGGTCATTGCTTATAGTATATTTACTATATGCTTTGTTGTCAATGATACCAGCATAGCCCTCTGAATCTGAAAGTAATAAAACATCCGGCGTAAGCCCAATAGGTCCAACATGACGGGTTTCAAAACCAAACACATCACAGAACAGCTGAACGGTCGCTTTCTCAAATTCAGTTGCCTCATCTCTTCCTTTGAAAGCCATTTCAAAGTATTCGGTCATAAAGGAACCAATCGCTCCGTGAGGATACAACCGAAGAAGAGCTTCTTCTACAAAGCGGGGTTCTAACCCTGTCTGACTTACAATTTTATCCACCAAACCAGTGCTGATTTTTGTAATCGGAGTTTTTAGCGACTCTGCCACAAATGCCTGTTTAACTTTCTGCTCAGCAATAACCTTTGCGGTAATGGTCTGTGTTTGCGCCAGATTTCTTGTGTCTTTCTGATGTTTTGGATCTATTCCATATTTGCGTTGGAAGTACTCATGTTGCCTTGGTCTATCAATAAAAGGTGGCGTGACGGAAAGAATTTGCCTTATTTCTTCTGCTTTTTCAGGAATAATACGAAGTTTTCGATCGTCCTCGTCTCTCTTCGCTAATTGCGTATACTCTAACCAATTTATCAAGGTATTCGCAGTATCGGTCAAATGACTATAAGGATGATCTGGATTTACAACCCCGGTTTTAGGTGCATACTTGGTAAAAAAGTCCGCTTCTAATGACGCCTCACCGTAGTTACGGAAGTTTATTAACTTGTCAACTGTTTTTCGATAGCAATCTTCGGTTTCATTTTCTGCATTTGTAATGATCACTTTGGCAATTTCTTCTTCGGAAAGGTATGCCACGGCGGGATCCATTAAGAGACGAAGAAGAAAGCGAAACGGACGAATTTTAAAGCGTGATGAAACATCAACCCCTCGACTTGTCGAAAAAGAGGATGGAAACTGATATTTTAATATTTGATTTTTCAATACCGCAACAGGAGAATCACCATTCATTATGGCTTCCCCTGCTAGCGTCAACTTCAATTGATTTGTTGATTCCTGTGTAAAAATCAATCCTAAGCTTGCAACCCATGCTTGATAGGTTCGTGCACCGCCACCCGTTTGGTCACGTCGCTCACCAATTCGTTTCAAGCCTGCCTCTTCCAAAGCTTCTTCCAAATTCAAATGTGTATTTCTTTGTCCTTGCCACTCCTGATTCAAAGATATTTCCGCAAAAGTCGATAAAACTTCAGGAATGGAATTCAGTTTTCGTTTTGGGCGAGTCACCCACCAGTAATTTATCATATGTCTCCCTCGTCTTTCAAAGATGACTCCATACTTTCATATTCAATTCCGGCAAAAGTTTTTAGAATTGCCTCAAAAATAATCTTTGCCCCTTGGCATGGCACAGCCATACCAATCTGTTTACGAACAGATTCCTTTGAGCCTTCAAAAACATAGTTATCCGGAAAAGTTTGCAGTCTCGCTCTTTCTCTATTAGTTAAAGCTCGTGGCTCATCCCAATGGTAGATATGAGTTCCGCCACCTCCTGAACCTGTAACAGTATAAGCTGGTTTATTAGGATCAAGCCTTTTGTAAATCTGACTGATTTTCGCCCCTTTGACGTTAAGTTGCAATTCGGGTGGTAAGTTCGCATTAAACGCATTCTGCCCCGGCTGTATATGTCTTAAACGCTCTACAACCGTAGCTGACTGTTTTGTGATTTCATTATTTGGCGCATCCATCGGGATTGGAGGATTTTCAATTGCATTGCGACATGTGTTATTAACATTCGCGTAGGGAGCAAAACTTGGAACCTTGAATTCAAATGGTAAATCTTCGCGGATTCCAATTATAATTACACGATGTCTTGCCTGTGGCACACCATATTTTTCGAAACGGTAGAGGTTGGGGTACACACGATATCCTGCCGCCTTCATGTCATCCAAAATCTTTGCGAATGCGTTTCCTTCGTTTGCACTGCGAAGTCCCCCTACATTTTCCGCAAGAAACCATAGCGGCTTATGACTTTTTAAAACGCTAACACCATATGTGTATAGCGGCCCAAACTTTCCATCAAATCCCTTTTGCTCACCTACAACCGAAAAGTCATTACAAGGAAAACCAAACGCAAGAGCGTCAATTGGCGGTAAAGAATCTAAATCAAGTTTTCTCACATCACCGCAAATAACGGAATCTGCATTATCCGGGCAAATATTTCGTGTATATGTTCTACAGGTATCAAAATCATAATCATTCGACCATGCGTGGACAATTTTAAAATCTTTATTTCCAATATCCGCATGTGTTGCTCCCCAAGCTAACCCGCCAGGGCCACAAAAGAGTTCTCCCAATTTAAACACTGACATTTTAGACCTCATCACCATTATATAAAACAAACTTTCTGGAAAAAGATGCACCGACTGCGTCAGCAATTACTTCAAGTTCACTAATCGTAAAACTCTCACGTTTCATCCTTGCGCTAAAACTTTGAGGAGACAATCCGATTCTTCTTGCAAGCTCTGCCATGCTAATATTTGATCTCACGCAAAGGACCTTGATCTGTTCCGAAATACTCATTTGGTTCTTCATACTACTCCTTGCATTTTGTAGCTAAACTAATACATTATAATTATAAACCTTTTCGTTGAGCTTGTCAATATCACGTTTTAGCATTTCATGTGATTTTCCAGTGCTAAATGTGACAAAAGTTATGTGAAGTTATCTACATGTAAAAATACAATTTTTCAATTTATCCTTTGGCTTGCGTTATTAATCCCCCGATTACTCACACCGAAGCGGACAAGGTGTATAATATCATGAATAAGCATACATGCCACAAGAAGAAGGTGCAAACCAATGATCTATGTTATGTCTGATATCCACGGAAACCTTCCGTTTTTCCGTTCCGTCATGAAGCAGATCCGGCTTCGGAAAAATGATACGTTATATATCCTCGGTGATGTAATCGACAGGCACCCTGACGGAATTAAAATTCTAAAATACATCATGAAAAAGGCGAACATCCGGATGCTGCTCGGCAATCACGAGTATATGATGCTGAATACGCTCTGCAAGCAGACGGCAGATGGAACCGGATACTACCGCGCAAAGCGGTTATGGATGAAGAACGGCGGGAAAGTCACTCTTGACGCTTTCAACCGCTGTCATACGGAGACGCAGGAAGCGATTTTGTCCTTTCTGAAATCGCTTCTCCTGTCATTTGACATCCGGGTGAACGACATATATTATAAGCTCGTCCACGGTGCACCAGAAGAGTTTTTTGCGACAAGCGGTGGATGGTATTATGGCAGTCTCAAAGAATTCTGTGTCTGGCACAGACTCAAAGGAACGGAAGAAAAATCAGAAAGTATAGATTACACGCTCATTTTTGGTCATACGCCGACATGTGAATATCAAAGTAAAAATCCGCCGGAGATATGGACAAGTCCTGACGGTAAAATGATCGGAACAGACTGTGGCAGCGGCTTTCCGATATGTGAAGTTCCCAGAAAATCCATCGGCCGTTTGGCTTGTCTCCGGCTTGATGACGGGAAAGTGTACTATTCGGATGCAGAAGAAGGCAACAAACCGGAATCAGAAACGGACGATATTATCGACAATGCGGCAAAACGGATCCTTGGTGTATATCGTGATGCGTTTACGGAGCTCGCTAAAGGACCGGTTATGTAACATGCCCCAAAATTAAAACACTTCGATTTTTCGCCACGAATCTTTTCCCTCATTTTGAGCATAATACTAAGGGATTTATCCGTTTTTGCCTTGACAAATCCCTCAATTTATGATACATTATAAGGGAAACGAAACGGAGGTGAGGGAATGCGCACATTCAATTATTCAAAAATCAGAGAGCAAAAGTGGGATTCGGATGTTCTTTCGCTGATTGCCGCTATCTACAAAGAAGCGGGAAAACAGGAGCTGTATCTGAAGCAAAAACCAGAGGAACTCGAAAAACTGGTGGAGATCGCGAAGGTGCAAAGCACCGAAGCATCCAATGCGATCGAAGGCATTGTCACAACAAGCACCCGTATCCGTCAGCTGGTAGAGGAAAAAACGACGCCCAAAAACCGCGACGAACAGGAAATCGCCGGATATCGGGACGTGCTGAATATCATTCACGAGAGTTTCGACGCGATCCCGCTCACACAGAACTATATTCTGCAGCTCCATAAGATTCTGTACAGTCACATGAACAACCCGATGGCGGGAAAAACGAAGAATGTGCAGAACTATATCAGTGCAACCTATCCGGACGGGCGCACGGAAACACTGTTCACACCTCTTCCGCCATTTGAAACACCGGAAGCACTTGACGCAATATGCAATGAATACAACCGTGTCATCGGGAACAATGAGTTGGAACCCCTGATTGCCATTCCGGTATTTATCCATGATTTTCTCTGCATCCACCCGTTCAACGACGGAAACGGCAGGATGAGCCGATTGCTTACCACGCTGCTCCTTTACAGAAACGGGTTCTATGTCGGAAAATATATTTCACTGGAAGCCAAGATCGCCAAAAACAAGGATCTGTATTACGATACGCTCAGAGCTTCGCAGAACGGGTGGTATGAAGGAAATGAAGATATCGCCCCGTTTCTCAAATACCTGCTCGGTACGATCCTTGCGGCGTATAAAGATTTTGAGGATCGGTTTTCACTTGTAGAAACCAAGCATACGGCACTGGAAACCGTCCGGCTTGCAACGCAGCAAAAGATCGGGCGTTTTTCAAAGCAGGATATCCGTGAGCTGTGCCCCTCGCTGAGTCTGAGTTCATTGGAAGGCGCGCTCCGGAAAATGGTCGCAAGTGGAGAGCTTCAGCGTGAGGGCAACGGAAAGAACACCCGCTATTACAGATTAAAATAAAATCCCTGCCGATACACGGATTTTCAAATCCCTTTTCTTTGTCTACTGCATCGCAAAAACTGATTCTGCGAGCCTGGATTTTGACCACATTTTGTGTCACAGACAGGTTTGAAATCGGGCTTACGCATATACAATGAAGCGCGGTTGACCACAGGGCTGACCATTTACAGATTTTTGAGTGCGGTAGAAAAAACTCTATTCTTTTTTCTACCGACAAACCCCCATCAAAATCCGCGCCAAAGGCGGTCTGACCACAGTTTTTACCACAGACAAACACGGAACACGCGGAAACAGTGGACAAAAAATGCCCCAAGAGCAAGTGTCTTGGAGCGGAAACGGTATGAAAGCACGCAAAGCGCACGAGAGGACAGACCCACGTCAGTTGGGGTGGTAGAGGCCGCTGGTTCAAGTCCAGTCACTCAGACCAAATAAAGCCGAAAACGAATCGTTTTCGGCTTTATTTTTTGCGTTTTGGGGCAAGCGTGAACCGTTTGGTTACATCTGCTCAGGCGTATTTGGTTGTTTTGAACCGCACAGTAAAAAATGTTCCCGGAGGTATTCCCTGCGAGAACATTTTTCTTTGTTTACTGCGTACCGTTTTTAATTGTTCCTTAATGACGGTCTTGCTGCACTTTTGCTTTATGAAAATCGATTTTTATTTCATTACCGAATCATTGAACCGTAATTTCTAAGGGGCGGTCATCCTCGGAGTCAACAAAAGATTCGATAATCTCGTTTGCATCCGTGCACCCCATGTTTTGATAAAATGCAATCGTCTCTGCCGACGGTATGGCAGATATGAATAGTTTCTCTGCGCCCATGGTGAGCGCGAACCTGCAGGCTTCCCGGAAAAGCAATCTTCCGATTCCGCATCGCTTCCGGCGATCATCTACAAACAACATGGTTAAATTTGCATACTTTGCAGATTCGCCGGAAATCACACCGTCGACGCAACAAAATCCGGTCAGTTGCTCGTGGTAATACGCGCCCAGCACAACGCCGGCTCTGTCGGTCTGCCTAAGCATATACTCTGTAATCCATATCCGTTTTTCGGCGCTCCACTCGCGCAGGAGAGAGGCATCTGTAATCTCCCAAACATCGTTACGCTTCGCCCATTTTCGGGTAATAATCTGCCTATGAGCGAACTCGCTCAAAAGTCCGGGAGCTATAGATTTTTTAGGAAGGTGCTTGACTATAATTTCCGAATTACAGTCTGTCATCGTGTTTCTCCTTTTTTTGTTCTTTTTTCGGTATCAAAAATGCTCCGCAAGCCACGCCCGCCATTCGGCATGGTCGGCGGTGTAAAAAATGCTATTTTCCATGATATTTTTTATTGACTGTATCGGAATCACATCTTCCAAAATTCGTCCTCATCTGTTGTAAAAGTTTTGTCTTTGATCTGATCTTTTACATACAGCAGGAATGAGGTCTATCGAACGCTTTTTCTTTATTTACGGTGGTGATTTTTATAATGCGGCGGTTTTCATTTCAAGTTTTTGAAACCACTCGCAGGAACGAAAGTCGTCATATCTTTTCTCCGCCGCGCTTCTCATAATTGCGGATGGCGGCGGGGTTCATGTAAACAATCGTGTGATCAAGGTCGCACAGCACGACGGGTGCGCGGTCCTGATCGATTACGCTTTTGAAAAATACCGACAGTTCCATTTTCTTTCTCCTTATCAGTTTATCTGAGATATAATCGGGAGGGACAGCGACATATTTACGTCGATTCGAGATTAAACTGTTTGACAAATTCTTCTATCAATCTGTCAACTGCTGATGATTCGGGCGGAGGATCTATCTCGGTCAATTTGTTATCATAGAATTGAAAGCATTTATGATCTATTTTATCAAGCTTGGACGTCACCGACAGCCGATGTATAATGACAGGACAATCAGCTTTTACTGCAGTTAAAATAAAATCTCCAAAGTGCAAACAATC
The DNA here is from genome assembly GCA_963656825.1 of Sphaerochaetaceae bacterium. Lineage (GTDB taxonomy): Bacteria > Bacillota > Clostridia > Oscillospirales > CAG-272 > CAG-841. The sequence goes on along the minus strand of CAVKJG010000021.1, from coordinate 15,265 downwards.
CCGCGGTAATTTTAAGAGACAACACGCATCGATAATATCAAAACACGATACCGAAAGATTACATACTGAAAGGAATAGCAGCCGTGTTTTCAAAAATGGAATAAAAAGAGCTGATATTGCAGGAACAAATGACAGCAGAATAATCGGAAATAAAGAAAACAGAACAGCTTGTGCTTTATTCCACACACCAAAAGCAGGTTTTACATACGCTATCTGTGAAGAAAAGACTCGTCGACAGGGAAAGAAATATATGCCCTCCACTTCCCTTTCCGAAATCCAGCAAAACAACGCGTGACATAATTCGTGTACAGGGAGGCAAAGGACTGCGGCAATAATGTAAAATAGCCAATCTGAGCCAAGCTCCAAGAAAATCAAGAAAATCACCAAAGGAATCACAAACAACAGCTGCGAATACTTTCTTAATTTTTTGAGCTTAAAATCAACATCGACTTTTTCTGCATTTGTCCAACAATACGATATGCGAGGGTGAAAATACGGTTCATTTTTGAAAAATGTGATCTTCATGTTGCAGCCTCGATTATTTTCTTCAATATCTCCTCGTCCGCCGGACAGAAGGCATAGTTCGGTATTTCATTCGGCGTGCATCCACGGTAGAGATTCATGCCGCTTTTCGCGGACAGGATGGTTTTCGCTTCTATGTTGTGCATCAGACAATATCTTTGATAACCTTCAGCGCCACGCCCTGAATCGTCAACTCTTTCGGGTGGATGACACGCTGCTGTTCGGTGTAGCTGCTGTTTTCTGCGTACAGCACGGGCTTGCCGGTCTCGTTGCGCAGGATGTTTATTTTGTCAGCTTGCCGATAACGCCGTTGAGAAACGCCGCCATTCTTTTCGGCGACCGGCGGTTCTCGCGATTCAGCCATTCTCTGATTACCGCATATCCACCCTGATAGAAAAACAGTCGCAGCTGTTCCCTTTCCTCCTCCGTAAAGGTTTCGGGAATCGCCATGTCAAGCTGTTTCCGAATAGTTGGCAGATCAAACAGTTTGGTTGAAAAATCCTTATCGGGCAATGCGTTGATAAGAACCTTAAAATGCTCTTCATCATCAAGCAAAGCTTCCAGCATCCGACACAGACAGTCCTCTCCGGCAATACCTTCGTCGGACAGGATTTCCTCCAGCTTGCGAAAGCAATCATTTTCAATATCGGTAAGAAGCTCGAGCTGACTGCCATAGTATTTATAAAACGTTACCCGGTTGAGCTGGGCTTCGGCACATAGCTCATATATGGTGATTTTTTCAAGCGGCTTTTCTTTGAGCAGTTTGATCAGTGCGTTTTTTAACAGCATCTTACTCAGCCGTATTCTTTGGTTTTCCATACGCTCTCCATTTATCTAACAAATATTTGGAATCTGTTGGCTTCGATACATTAACTACAGTATATGTATATATCGCATCGTATCGAAATAAACAGTTTGTTGACTTTATGTTCATTTGTAATTATACTTTATTTACAGACATTTGTCAACAACAAAATCGTGGAGGTGCGCCTATGAAACGACTGACATCCTTTATTGTAAACAAACGGATTCATATTCTTGTCGTTATGCTGATTCTGACCGCGGTCAGCGCTTTCCTGATACCCAAAGTCGATGTAAATTCGGACATGACAAAATATCTGCCGGACAGCTCAAAAATGAAGCAGGGCACTTCTCTTATGAAAAAAGAGTTCCCGAATGAAGACGAAATCTACACGATTCGGGTTATGTTCAAAGGACTAAGCGACGAGAAAAAGACAAAAGTAAAAGAAACTCTTGCCGCAATTGAAAATGTGGACAGTGTAACTTATGACAGAAACAACAGCGATTATAACAGCGGAGAATACACCCTCTATATCATCAACACCAAATACAGCTATGCCACGGCGGAAGAAGCCGCCATCGAAAAACAGGTAACGAAAGAATTTCCCGACTATAAAGTTGTCGTAAAGAATGACGGCTCTTCGGCTGCGGATATTCCGCTTTCGGTGTATCTTGCAGCGTTCGGGATCATTCTTGTCGTTCTTCTCGTATCCTGCGACTCATATTTTGAGCCGTTGCTGTTCCTTATCACCATAGGCATCGCCGTTATATTGAACCTCGGCACGAATTTCTTCCTCGGCGAGATATCAGATGTCAGCTTTGGCATTGCGGCTGTATTGCAGCTTGCGCTGTCGATGGACTATTCAATCATTCTGATGAACCGCTATCGGCAGGAGCTGAAAAAGACCGATGACTGCAAAAAAGCGATGGCAGATGCCGTGCGTGCCGCCTTCGGTTCTATTACCGGCAGCGCCGTAACCACGATCGTCGGGCTGCTTGTTCTGGTATTTATGACTTTCAAAATCGGTGCGGACATCGGTATCGTGCTGGCAAAAGGCGTTGCGTTCAGTATGCTCTGCGTGTTTACCGTTCTGCCTGCGCTTATCCTGCTATCGCGCAAGCCTATTGAAAAAACTGAAAAGAAAAAGCGACAGGCAAACGAGAAGAAAAAAGGAATGGTTGCGGCACTTGGCAGCTTCAGTTATCGGCTTCGCGGCGTTATTGCTGCACTGTTTGTCCTGCTTTTCGCTGTTACTGGATATCTGCAATCCGGAACAAAAACCGTCTATACCTTATCTGAAAAGGATCCGATTGCCGATGTTTTCCCAAACGACAACACTGTTGTTCTGCTTTATGATAACCCGGATGAAAACAAAATTGCCGATATTGTTTCAACTCTGAAAAACAAAGACGACGTAAAAAGCGTCGTTTCATATCCTACAACTCTCGGCAGGCAATGCACCGTACAGGAGATAGCAGATATGCTTTCGGCTATGGACGGAAATTTACAGGCAAGCGAAAAACTGCTGAAGGTTGTCTTTTACCGCTACCATACGAACGGAACGCTCTACCCGCTGACCTTATCCGATTTTATCGGCTTTCTTTCCGATACGGTGTCAACCGATTCTATGTTTTCCGACTATATCGACAAGGACTCCGCAGCGCAGCTTGCGGTGCTGAAGCCCCTGACCGACAAAAACGCACTGACCACGCCTCTGCCGCCTGCGGTACTTGCACAAAATCTCGGCATGGACGCCGCCATGGTGACGCAGCTCTTTATGCTGCGTTTCGGAGCGGAATACACCCCTGATAAAACCATGTCGCTGTATGAATTCATTTCTTTCCTGACAGAAAATATTCTTGCGGTGCCCGAATATGCCGCCATGTTTGACGATGCGGCAAAAGCGGGCTTGTATCAGACAAAGGCGATTGCCGATATTGTCATAAGCGGCAAAGAGCTTACATCCGAAGAAATGACAGCTTTTCTCAGCGGAATAAGCGATTGGTTTGATGAGAGCACCGTGGAATTTCTGTATCTCTGTAAAGCAAGTCTGCAGCATGACGATACAAAGCGCACGATGTCGCCGGAGCAATTGGTCGGTTATCTTGATGCGCTGTGTCGGGAATCGTCATTTTCCGCTCTGCTGACCCCCGAACAAAAAGACGTCATCGGAACGACAAAAACACAGCTTGACGACAGTATACGACAGCTGAAAGGCAAAAATTTCTCCCGCATGACCATCACGACCAGTCTGCCGGTCGAATCGGAAAAAACCTCGGCATTCGTAAAGAAGCTGACCGACTCCTGCAACGGCAAGCTGTCCGGCAAGTATTATCTTATCGGCAACAGCATTATGGTAGACGAAATGGAATCCGGCTTTGATCGGGAACAGCTGCTTATCACCCTGCTGACGGCTGTATCCATTTTCATCGTTGTTGCGCTGACCTTCCGCTCTCTTGCCATACCTGCGATTCTCGTGCTGATTGTGCAGTGCGGTGTGTTCATAACAGTTTCGGCGCTCGGTTCTTTCGGCGGCTCGATGTACTATCTGGCGCTGCTTATTGTCGAATGTATTCTTATGGGCGCAACCATCGACTACGGAATTCTGTTTACCGGCTATTACCGTGAAATGCGTGCGACACTTCCCGTCAGCGAAGCGCTTATCGGTGCATATAAGGGCAGTATCCACACTATACTCACCTCCGGATCGATCATGGTGCTGATTACCGCGGTGATCGGACCGCTGTTCAACAATCCGACCATTGAGCAGATTGTGCGCACACTGTCGGTAGGTTGTGCATCCGCCATATTCCTTATCCTGTTTGTCTTACCCGGAATTCTCGCGTTGTGCGACAGAATCGTGGTTGGAAAAAGCAAGAAAAAATGACGGATCGCTTTATCAATGCAGTACATCGGAAGGTCATATGGCTTTTTTGCGGTTCTCGTATATGCTACGCACATTTTGGCTCAATAATTCCAAAAATTTTATATAGTATTGCACTTGACAGTATAATTTACCCATAAGAATAAAAATCCGACGCATTTTGCGTCGGATTTTTATTCTTAATGTCAATATTTATGCCATTCTTCTCTTGCGAGCGATGAATATAACCGCAGTTACGATGATGCCGAGAGTAGAAACACCGACTATGATCCATATCCACACATTCGTATGATCGGTAGAGGGAGAAACGATTTCCGCCTCAATCGTAAATTTAGCAGCTGCATCGCCGCTTGCCGAACGGATGGTAAGAGTGTGGTCGCCTTCCGCAAGCGTTGCAAGATAGCTTGCCTTCAGCTGTATGATGATACTGCCCTCGCGCTTGTCGTAGTTTTCGGGAGCGACGCTCTTACCGTCCACAAATACTTCGATAAAGTCGGAGAATGCCGCATCGGACCTGAAGGTCAGGCTGTTTTCGCCGCCCTTGTTCCACTTGACGCCTTTACCGTCAATGATGCTCGGAGCGAGCTTGTCTATGGCAACGGCAGGCTTTCCGTACCCACAGACATTACATTCCTCATGCTTTGCTCCGGTTTCGGTGACAGTGGCTTCCTTATCGATCTTCCACTCAAAAGTGTGAGCTGCTTCGTCCTTTTTGTCTCCGCAGACGGAGCACTCGTGCCAGTGCTTTGATGTGTCGGCTGACCATTCGGTTTTGTACTTGTGCTCCGCAAGGTTGCCGTACTTCTGCCCGCAGATATCGCATACCGCTCTGTCCTTGCAGGTAGCCGTACCGCCAGTGTGATCGGTCAGTTTTTTCTTGCAGACATCACAGTTGTGATCTTTGTTTGCATCAGCGTGAGCCGCTTCGTCCTTTTTGTCTCCGCAGACGGAGCACTCGTGCCAGTGCTTTGATGTGTCGGCTGACCATTCGGTTTTGTACTTGTGCTCCGCAAGGTTGCCGTACTTCTGCCCGCAGATATCGCATACCGCTCTGTCCTTGCAGGTAGCCGTACCGCCAGTGTGATCGGTCAGTTTTTTCTTGCAGACATCACAGTTGTGATCTTTGTTTGCATCAGCGTGAGCCGCTTCGTCCTTTTTGTCTCCGCAGACGGAGCACTCGTGCCAGTGCTTTGATGTGTCGGCTGACCATTCGGTTTTGTACTTGTGCTCCGCAAGGTTGCCGTACTCATAGGTCTCCGCACCGGTCTCTCCGCAGGAGCAGAAGTAATAATATTTTGCCGTCTCCTTGCAGGTCGCCTCGCTTGCAAGATATTTCAGTAATGGGAGCTTGCCCGTAAAGCTGTGCGTATGCGGTGCGGCTTTCACGGATACCGCCGCGACAGTTCTTACCGTACCGCAGGATATCTCAAAGTATGCCGTACCGCTACTTACAGCCATGGCAACGCCGCTCGTGTTCACGGTTGCAACAGCGGGATTGAGCGCACGGAATGTGAGAGTTCCCTCGCTGCCCGTAATCTTCAGCCTGCCGTGCAGGTCGAGGGTTGCGTCGATTTCTATCTCCTCAATACCGTCATAGAACAGCGCGGTGACCGGATCGGCTACCGCTTCGGGAATGAGAACATAATCGCTCTCAAACGCCGTCACTTCAAGTCCGTTGTAGGTAAGAATGCCATTTCCGCCCTTCACGGTGACGGATGCGCCGACTTCGATAGGATCATTTGGTATGAAGCGGAATTTTATCGCGACATTCTGACCGGTCTTTGCATCATTTTCGCCCGCCTTCTGCTTGTTGCCGAATACGGTGAGCGCCGCGTCAAGCGGTTCGATGCTACCGTCAAGCGCGTCTCCGCCGAACATGACGGAAACCAGCTTTTTCACATCGTCCACCAGCACGGGGCGGTCAAAGGCAAAGTCCACATATGCACCCATTGCGCCCGCCGTGACGCTCTTCAGCGTTGCGGGAGAGGTGGAAACCATGCTCATATTAACGTCCAGATGTGCCGGGGGGACATCAAGCTCTATGCTCTCCACCGTGTAGTAGCCGTCCTTTTCAAAGACGACTTTCCACTTGCCGATGAGAACATCCCAGCCGTATTTGCCGTCCGCACCCGAAATATTCGGGTTCGGACCCTCGCCGTGCGCCTCGGAATCCCACCTGACCCATTCGCCGCTTGCCGTATCAAGATAATAGACGGTTGCCGTCACGCCCTCGAGGAGATTGCTCTCTATCCCCTCGAAAATGTATCCCGAGGGGTCGATATAGTAGTTGGGTTTGAGGTTGTTGGGCTCATAATGCTTGCCGGTTCTGCGGAACTCCTCCATCTCCGCCTCCAGCTTTGCTATCTGCTCGTTGATCTGTGCCATTTTGCGGTACTGCCCGTCGATGTTCTGACCTCCGAGCGCGGTATCGATGACCAGATCTCCCACAACAGTCACTGCGGCGCCGATACCGGAAATGCCCATCACCCCCTCCACGCCGATGCGAAGGGCTTCTGACTTCTTATAGCTGCTGTATGCCGCGAGCTGTTCGGGGGTCAGGCTGTTTTTCCAGCCTGCAGCATCCGCCTCGCTTGCCGCATAATCAGCCGCGCTGGCCAGTGTTGAGTAATCGGAGTATGCGCCAACTGCGGTTCCGACCACCTTTCCGACTGTGCCCCAGCCTGCACTGCTCACATAAAGCTCTTCCGCCTCAGGCAGCAGGAGTAGCGGATCGTCCGAGACAATGCCGAAAGTTACTTTCTTTCCGTCCCCGCTCACGCTCGCGCCGCTCGTTATCTTCGTGACATATTCACCGCCGCTCATCACCGCCATATCGACGTTGTACTGCATTTCCGGCATCTTACCACTGAAATCGTAGTAATTCTGCACTGTGCCGACAAGCGTACCCTCGGAATTATAGAATTCGAGTAAAGGCTTATAAAGGATAAGCGCCTCGCCGAGTATCGGCAGGAGATTTTCCTGTGTTATAGGCTTGTCGGAATTGTACAGCTCGGCATATTGCTCCCAAGCCCTGTTGGTTTCCGCAAGCGTCCAGCCGTTTGTCGGCGCGCTTTCCCTGACAGTCCATCCCGCGGGAAGCCCGTAGTCCTGTCCGCTTTTGCGGTTCTGCTCTGTTTTCTGCAAATCCCGGAGCCGCACGGTCGGCATTCCGTTATAGGGCTGCGCCGCGACAAGCTCGTATACCACATTATAGTTCTTCGGCGGGTTGAGCGCGTCGCCGAGAATGCCCGTGCCGGTATAGCAACCGAGCGTTTCATCATATTTCAGCTCGAAAGCGAAGTTTTCGCAGCTGTCGGGAACATCCGCCACCGCATAAACATTGCATACCTCAAGCGGTCGGTCAAAGTACGCGTAGAATGTAAAGATATCCGTGCCGTTCCAGTCAAGCGTGAAACGGCGGCTGCCGGAGCTCTGCTTTTCGTATGCCAGTCTGTCCTCGCGGTTTGTGATGGTCACATACTGCATGGGCGACGACTGAACGCCGCTTATGCCGTAATGCTCGAAATTCCACTTCTGCAGGACAGGCGCGTCATAATACATGGTTATGTCCTGACTTTCTTCCAGCAGGACGGTTTCACCCATGCCGTTTTTATATCTGAATTTCAGCTCCGCCTTGTAGGTATGCGGGAAGCTTTCCGGAACCGACATCGGTATGAAAAGATATCCGTAGCCGGTAGAGCGGTCGTACATTCCGAATTTTTCAAGTGTTTCGGAGCTTATCCAGAGGCAGTTGTTTTCCTCATCGTACTTTGCCGGACTGTATACGGGATTGTAGCCTGTAAGCTTTGACGGCGAGGAAGAACTGCCGTATGTAATATACATACTTGTGAGGAGGTTATTGAACTGAACACCGCAACCGTCCACATTGAGCGCAATCTCAAAGGAATCGGTATTTGCCTTGAAGGACAGCCACTTGCCCTCAATAGCCGTATAGGTGTTCTCAATATATCCGTCAAGACCGAGCGTAGAGTTTATGTTGCGCTGATAATCATAGATGGAATAATCGGAATCATTCTCGGAGGCGTCGTATGTATCTGCAGATTTCCCCGAGCCTGCTCCGCCGCCTGAGTATATAACCGAAGACTGCTTCAGCTTATAGCCCCAGCGTGCGCCGAAAACGGGACTCAAATGATAAACGGAGATTTCATAATGCTCCATCGGGTAGGTTTTGCTTGCCTCCGTTGTTGTCCGGAACTGCACCTCGCTTGAGCTTACCTGCCTCGGCATACTGTATGAGAAAATGTCATACTCTATCTCGCGGACATACTGCAGACTCTTATTGCCCTGCGGAGTAATGATACAGCAGTTTATCCTGTTGTCAGCCTTCAGATCCGCCTCGGATATACTGAAGGTAATGCTGTGGGAGTCGTTTCCATTTACAAGCTTCACCTCCGTGTCGTAGCCCGGCGATATATCATTGTCAAGCCGGATATCATACGCTCCGTTCGGCAGAGCTATCACGCTTTCATAGCCATATGCGCCGTTTTGCGACAATCTGACAAGATAGCTTCCGTCCTTCTGCTGCTTTACGGACTTGATGTTGGTATCAAGCTCGCCTGTATAGCGTGCGATGCGATAAAGAAGCTCATATTTTGCCGTAAGGGTAACTTCCCCGGGGGATTCTGCAGTCAGCTCATAGTGGGCAACACTGTCCTCCTTGCATATATCCGTCCAGTATGAATACATGGAAATCGTATATTGGTTTATATCTCCCTTCCATGCGGCAAATACATCGACCGCGATACAGTCAAGCGGGTCTTCTACAGTAAATATCCCGCTCGATGTGGTGCCAAAATATTTTCCGTTTTCCTTGTTGAAGAAAACGAATGCTTTGTTTGAATGTGTTTCTCCGTTTTCATCAATCAGATTGAAGATGTATCTGCTCCGATATCCGAAGGCAAATGTTTTCTCGTGCGATGCCGTGTCTTCGAGAATCCATTCAAAGCAGTATTTGTCCATATGCTTCATTGACTCTGACAGCTTGTAGTCCGAGTACGGTCGTATCAACACGCGCTGTCCGCTTGTCAGACGCGGCAATACCGCGCTTGACGAATAGCCGCTGTATCCGGCAACCGCTTTGTCTCCGTCCATGATATACCACTGCAAAGAGACAGGGCTTCCTCCAATGTCGGTCGCTTTCGCGGTATAGAAATCAATGGCGGATACATCGACCTCAAACACCTTTTCGGCATTTGATTTGTTCACTGTAAACGAGGGGACATATTCCAGCTTTTTCAGCGTGTCATATTGCTCCTGCGCCGTGCCGTAAATGTCAATTCCGGACGGAACGGCAAATATCTCCGCGCCCGCCGCAATGGCATTATCTCTCACACTGTCATAAATTGATTGAGTATACATATTAAGCGTTTCGCCGTTGCGGTAGAAAATATATGCTATGTAATATTTTCCATACGGATTTTTTAAGGATATGTTCAGCTTTATATTTGAGGATAATGTAAATTTCTGAAGCTCATCCGTATCTGTTTTTACGGTGAAGATATTGTATTGGAAATACACGTTGCCGCTCCTGCCGTCGTAAAACCGCATAGTCACTGTTTTCTCGCCGTCAGGAACAAGTACACCCGCTTCAAGTATGCCGCCGTCGCCAATCGTATATTCCGCCGAAAAGACGGAATTTGAAAGCGTCACCCTAAACCCATCGGGCGTATTTCCGAGGGCATCGGAGAATTTCAGCTTCACTTTGCGCGTCTCCGATTTCACAGCCTGCAGCACTGCGGTATATTCCGTTCCCTCAAAGCTGAAATACTGCTGCGGGACATACCAGCCGTCAAGAACCGTTCCCTGAACTGCGATATGGTAGCTTTCGGAATAGGTCGCGTTCATGGGGAGCGTCACCTCGCCGCTTGCGTCCAGCTTCACCTTTTTGGTGTCGCCCTTGCCGGAAAGAGTGACCGTAACGCCCTCAAGAGGCGCTTCGGAGGAGAATTTCAGGAGCACGTTTTCTCTCGCAGCTTCCTGAAGCGTATATTCAACGGCAACCGCTGTTTCCGAGAGGAGGAATGTACGGCTCTGCTTCGTTACTACTGCCGTCAGCTCGCCCGTCGCACTGTAAAGCTCGGTCATATCAACGGAAACCGTTGTGTAAGCACTTGCGGGGAGCATCATGGGAACCGTCGCCTCGCCGCTCGCGTCAAGAATTACAGCGGTTTCGCCGTAGCTGTTTTTCAGCTTCACCGTCAGTCCCGCAAGGCTCTTGCCGCTCGGCACAGACATTTTCAGCTTCACTGCGGTCGCTTCAACTTCAAGAAACGAGGTGATGGATGGCAGAATGTATTCGCGACTGCCGTCCATGGTGATGCCGCACGTTTCGGGAACATTATAGAGCTTTCCGTCGAAGCCGACATACTGAGAGCCTGCCCTGTATGCCGTGAGGCGATCTGCTGTCACCATAAATGCCGAATCGCCGTTTGCGTCGGTCAGATAGCCGTCGTCGGTCAGACCGCCGTTGCAGAACCACGGCAGGAACAGCGCAATGCCGTCCGGCGCTTTGAAGCGGACGATATTGCCAAGCGTCACGGGCGTAAGCACTTTGTTTATGCCGACTCCGACCGATATGCTGCCTGCGCTGTATATCGGCTTGCCGCCATACATAACATCGAAGCCATATATGCCCGCGGAAAGATTTTCGAAGGTATAAAGCCCTGTTTCGCTCTCAGTACTTACGGGGAGAACATATGCGGAGCCTGTCGTCCTGTTTTTCAAAACGAGCGTGAGCTTTTCAACCGTCTGCTTTGCATAGAGCGCGTTGTTTACCGTCACCAAGACGGAAACGCCTGACGAAAAGCCGCAGGGGAAGCCCTCCGCCGCTCTCTCAGCGACGGTTGCGCCGTTCAGATATGCGGCAGCCTTCACGGATTTTATCTCGTAAACGCGGCTGAAATTCCACACGCCGTACCATGACGCACCGGCATTACCGAGATCGAGCGTTGTTGTTTGCTCGGTTGCCGTGTCGTCGCGCGTTGTATAGACTATCGTCGCCGTAACGCCGTCCACGCCCGCTCCGACAACAGCCGATATGCCCATCGTCGTGCCGACAATCGCACCGTCGCGGTTGCGATCAAGTGCAACAGTCAGCTTGTCGATATTCCATACGGAAGCGGTGGTTGCTTTCGCCGCCATGCTTGCGTCGGACTCGTTGCCCGCGCCGTCGTATGAGGTTATATAATAGGAATATTCCGTTCCGCGTGCAAGTCCTTCGTCGGTGAAGGTGCGGCGCGTCGTGTCCTTTATCAGAACGCCGTCGCGGTATATGCGGTAGCCTGCCACGCGAACGTTATCGGTCGAACGCGTCCAGTTAAGGACTATCGTCGTGCCGTCTGTCTCTGCCGTTACGGTCGCAGGTGCTGTCGGCTTTTGTGTATCGGCAACAGCCGCCGCCTTGCCCACAGCCGTCGCCGCTTCACTGCGAATACCCGCCGCGTTTTCCGCTATGATAGTATAGGTATAAATTCTGTCGCCGCCGACATTTTCGTCGGTGTATTCGCATATATCGGAGGCAAGATATCCGAGTGTCTCTCCGTCGCGGTAAAGCCACAGCTTTGCGGCGCCTGTCGGCTTGTTCCATGTCAGCTTCAGCTTTCCGCTCTCTGTGCTCGTCACCTTGAAACTCTCCACAGGCGCAACAACGGAGGACATGCTCTCCACTGCTGTTTCATCCGTAACGTCACCTTCGCCGTCCTTTGTTGACAGTGCCGTGAATTTATATACGCCATATTCCGTAAGCGGAACGCTCAGGCGGTATATGCCGTTTTCGGACAGCGTAACGGGATGGAGCGTTTTTGACGCACCGCCGGGCGTCGTATAGGACACCGTCACGGTCGCGCCTGCCGTGCCGCTTATGGTCAGCGTAACATCGTCTGCCGCAGTAGCTGCGGCGTTCAGCCTGACAAAGTGGGGAACAGGAGCGTCCGACACGGTAAAGGCAAACGAGGAGGTCTTTTCTCCGAGCACCGTTGCCGCGTCTCCGGCAATGGAAACTACCGCTTCATAATCGCCCGTTGCAAGCTTGCCAAGGTTTATTTCCGTCCAATAGACGAAGGTTTTTTCAGTCCAGTCGCCGCCTGCCTTGCGGTATTTTATCGTGGGATAATAATATGTGTTCTTACCCACTATACCCATCTTGGGATCCGACGGCTCGGCATAATAAAGCTCATTTATGCGCAGTCCCTCCGCGACTGTGGCAAACAGATTGATTTTCACGTCCTGCGCCGCCGTATATTCGCTTTGCGCGGGCATCGCCTCAAAGGAAGCTATTGCAAGTGCGCCAACCGTTACCGTTTCGCTGTCGAGCGGAAACAGAACCTTGCAGGCAATTCCGCCGCTGTAAGAAGAACCCGAAAGGACAGCGTAAAGCTCTGTCAGCGTATTGTCCGTATAGATGGGGTTTGTCTTATTGAATGGTTGACCGTAATATGAGTCATAGGGGTGTTCCATTATATTGCCGAAATAACGCGGCTCGAGATTTATGTTCACTCCCGTCCCGATGAAACTCATCTCATGCTTTGTGAATTCCTCCGAAGTCATGGCAAGCGTCGCTCCCTCGATTGTCACAATGGCACTGCGGCTGAAAACATGCGTTGTGGCAGCGGAATAATTTTTTTCAATGCCGCCGACGATATAGCTTCCGACAGGAACAGCCGTTCCGCTGCTCAGCAGAGCACCGAGAACAGTGCCGCCGATATCGAAGCCGACAAGAAATTGATATATCCCTGTTCCGTCAAGCGTCACATTAAGCTTGCCGAATTCAGTGTCGGGCTTTGTCAGAGCCTGCTCCGTCACGGCAGAGCTGTATGCGAAGCTACAGATATATGCTTCATCGCTGCTTGTAGTGATAAGTGCATAGATGATATCGCCGTCATTTAAGTCATCACAGGAGAGCGTGACCACGCCCGTAGCCCAGTCGGTTGCAAGAACGGTTGCATTCTCAAGTCTGCCGTCGCGGCACACCTTGATAAGCATTTTGTTCGTATCAATATAGACCGAAGTTGCGCCTTCCGGCAGCTGCGGGGTAAGCTTCAGAATTTTACCGAGCGTGACCTGCACCGTCTCGCTCGCTCCGATAAACTCGTACTCAAGATAGCCCTCGCAGATTCTCCCGCTTATCGCATACGCCGTATTCAGCTTGTATATCGCGCTGACGGTATATGTATCCTCCTTGACGGGAAGTGCCTCTGCACGGGAGGAATTTGTACCGAGCTTGCCCTGTGTCGGCGCAAACTGCCCCCAGCTGTCACTGCTGGAGTATGCTCCGTCCGAGCTGACCATACTATACTCGGAGTTGCCGCTGAAACCCGAATAACTCGGGATAGTGAACGCATCGGCATATTGCATTACAGATCCGCCGAATATTTTATAGCCCTTGTCATCATATGCGCCGACTTTGACCGTGGTTTCATCGCCGTATTTCAGCGTGTTTGTACCCAGCTCCATACGCGTGATTATCTTCGTCGGGTCAAAGGCTATTTCGGCAGTCGTCGCCGCGTCAAAGCCGTTTAGGACATGCGCCGTCTGATAATACCGCATATAGTAGCTGTCGGTTGAAACCGCGGCAATATAGTCGTAAATACCGACACACAGGTTCTGCGTCTTCGGCGAAAGATATATCTTGTTGTTCTCAGGCTTGAGCCAGCCAAGAGACACGCCGTCATATGTAGAGGTTATTTCGCTGTCCGAGAGCGAAACGGAATAGTAGTCGCCCTCGCCGAGCTTTGCCGCAACGGAAACCGTTATCTCACGCGCCGCATTTATATCATCCGCAAAGGATATTTCTGTTTTGCTTCCGTCCTGAACGGCGGTTACCGACAGGATATAGCTCTTTTCCGCATCCTTTACGATCAGTCTGTATTCGCCGTCCGTTATGCAAACGGTAAGCTCGCCGTTTTCGTCGGTCGTACCGATGCAGGCATATCTGCCGAACTCGTTGCCGGCATAGGTATAGACCTCTGCGCCCGCAAGTGTTACGCTGTCGCCCCTGAAGCGCAGTGTGGTCTTCTGCGCGGCATCCTCTCCGCCCAGTGTAAATTCCGGCACAAATTCCGTCGTCGCACGGTAGAGCATGCCTTCGAAGGCATATGCAAAAGTCAGCTTTCCGCCGTTCTGATCAAAAACCTCCCTGCTTATCGTAATATTCGCCGAAGAGTAGCTTCCTACACTCGTAATAAACTTTCCGGTCTCCGGATCCAGAACGTTGACGGAAGCGGAGATTGCGTAGCCGTCCGCATCGTACATGTATATCTGCATTTTGTCTATAACAAGGCTGTTGCGGACGGTCACCGTGTACTCCGAAAAATTGATGACCGCTTTTGCGTCTGTTTCCGCCGCCTTTTCCGCCGCTGTGCGATAGAAAATCTTCAGCGTGATATTGCCATCATCGAAGGCGGAGGTATCGAGCATGAAAGTATATTCCGTCTGTCCTGTCGCCGTTTTCAAAACAGGTTCGGAGGTATAAAGCACATTCCCCTCGCTGTCGTATACCGCAAGAGTGGCGTCAGCGACAAGAGCTGCGCCCATCGTGATTCTGCCCGTGACCTCGGCAGTACCCTTCAGAACGCTTTTGCATTCCACATTTCCCTGTATCGTCTCGCGGGCCGCCTTGATTGCCTCAATAAACAAAGGCTTCAGAGCGTCCAGCGAAGATCCCGTCATGTTCTTGAAATTATACACATGATAATTCTGTCTATATGAGCTTGCTCCGCCGTGACCGTATTCAAATATTTTCTTTGCCGCATCTATGGCTGATGAATTGGTTCTGCCGCCGAGTAGCGCGAACATAGCTGCCGTGTAGCCCGTGATTGCCGCACAGGACGCCGAGGTTCCCGTAAAGCTCGTGTATCCGCCGCCGTTTGCGGTCGTGTACAGATATCCCTCGTATCCGGTATAGTCGATGCCATGCTTGTCGCCGCTCTTTGCTTTATAGGAAAACGATTCGACATTGCAGCTCATATAATATCCGGAAAGTACGGGATAAGCATCCGGAAGATCTGCGGGCTAAAAGCCGGAATATGTCTGAGACGAAA
>CAVKJG010000020.1:0-33642 GCA_963656825.1 Sphaerochaetaceae bacterium | reverse complement strand
GTCAGAGCCGCGACGACCGAGCAGGCGACGAGAACTGTCAGAGCAGGCTTGCCCTGACAGCGTCGAGCTGCGCTTGATTTGGCAACACCTGCGGATTTTTCATGGCGAATATTATCATCGGGCGGACGGAGAAGAAAACATCGTAGTGCTGAAATAAAAAATGCGTGAGGCGCAAAGTCAAAAAATACCGCAAGGGGAGTTGACACGGCGCGATTATTGTGATACAATATTACAGAAAATTATATCTGTAAAAGAAACGGAGATACATATCATGAAAAGAATAACAACACTTAAAACAAGAAACCTTTGCAAGAGCGCCAAAAACGGCGGTTGCGGTGAATGTCAGACATCCTGCCAGTCCGCGTGCAAAACAAGCTGCGGCGTAGCAAATCAGTCCTGCGAAAACAAGAAAGCTTCCGAAAAGAAGAACTGAAGTAATTTAACAGAAAGTGCCGTCTTTCCGGACGGCACTTTTTAAGTATTATCCACACGACAGGAGGACGTTTGCTTTGATGCATCAATATAAGCTGAACGGGTACAATATAGTGCTTGATACCTGTTCGGGCGCGGTACACGTTGTTGATGATGTCGCCTATGACATTATAGCCGAATACAAAACGAAAAGCCGTAAAGAATTAGTATCTGATATGCTTGAAAAATATAAAGGGCAAGCCGACGTTACAGAAAAAGACATAAATGCCTGCATGGACGATGTAAAAGCGCTTGAAGAGGACGGTCAGCTTTACACTCCGGATACCTTCAAGGATATGGCGGGAACCTTCAAGGAGCGGAGCGGAAACGTAATAAAGGCGCTTTGTCTGCACGTTGCGCACACCTGCAATCTCAACTGCTCGTATTGCTTTGCAAGTCAGGGAAAATATCACGGCGAAAGAGCGCTTATGAGCTTTGAAGTCGGTAAGCGCGCGATAGATTTTCTTATTGAAAATTCCGGCGAAAGACGCAATCTTGAAGTGGACTTTTTCGGCGGTGAACCGCTTATGAACTGGGACGTTGTAAAGCAGATTGTAAAATATGCGCGCTCGGTTGAAAAACAGCACGGAAAGAATTTCCGTTTTACGCTTACCACAAACGGTATGCTTATAGACGACGAAGTGATTGAATTTTCAAACAAAGAAATGAGCAATGTTGTCTTAAGTCTTGACGGGCGCAGGGAAATTCACGATGCTACCCGTGTTGATTATGCGGGAAACGGCAGCTATGACCGAATAGTTCCGAAGTTTCAGAAGCTTGTCGCTTCGCGCGGCGGGAAAAATTATTATATGCGCGGAACGTTTACTCATAAAAATCCCGATTTTACAAACGATGTTTTTCATATGGCGGAGCTCGGCTTCACGGAGCTGAGTATGGAACCCGTCGTCTGCGCTCCGGACGATCCGATGGCGCTCACGCCTGAGGATATAGAAACCGTAAAGGGGCAGTATGAAATTCTCGCAAAGGAAATGCTGAAAAGAGAAAAAGAGGGCAGAGGCTTTACGTTCTATCACTATATGATAGATCTTACGGCAGGACCGTGCATCTATAAGCGTATTTCGGGCTGCGGTTCGGGTACGGAATATATGGCAGTCACACCGTGGGGAGATCTCTATCCGTGTCATCAGTTTGTCGGCGAAGAATCATATAAGCTCGGCGATATATGGAACGGCGTGACAAATGACGCCCTGCGCGATGAATTCCGCTGTTGCAACGCGTATGCCCGTCCCGAATGTGACGATTGCTGGGCAAAGCTTTATTGCTCCGGCGGATGCGCGGCGAACGCATATCACGCGTCGGGTTCTATCCGCGGAGTGTATAAACCCGGGTGCGAGCTTTTCAAAAAGAGAATAGAGTGCGCCATAATGATAAAAGCGGCTGAAAACGCCGAAAAAGAAAACAGCGAAAATGAAAACTCCGATAGCTGATTTTGTCCGCGGTTACGCGGCAAAAGACACGGTCAGATTTCATATGCCGGGACACAAGGGAAAAGCCTTTCTCGGCTGTGAAGCCTTTGATATCACGGAGATAAAAGGCGCGGACGAGCTTTATGCTCCGAGCGGTATAATAGCCGAAAGCGAGAAGAACGCCTCCTTGCTTTTCGGCACGGCAAGAACCGTCTATTCGACGGAAGGCTCAAGTCAGTGCATACGCGCAATGATACATATGGCGGCGACGATGAGCAAAAGCAAAGGACGCGGATATATTCTTGCGGCGAGAAATGTCCATAAAGCGTTTATATATGCGCTCGCGCTTGAAGATATTGACGTAAAATGGCTGATCCGCAAAACCGATTCGCTTTGCAGCTGCAAAATAACCGCAGACGATGTAAAAGCTGCGCTTGAAAACGCAGAATATCCTCCGGTCGCGGTGTATGTCACATCGCCCGATTATCTCGGAAACAGGCTCGATATAAAAGGTATGGCGGACGCGTGTCACAAAGCCGGAACGGTGCTTATTGTCGATAATGCGCACGGCGCATATCTTAAATTCCTGCACGAAGGACTTCATCCCATGGAGCTCGGCGCGGATATGTGCTGTGATTCGGCTCATAAAACGCTTCCCGTGCTTACGGGCGGAGCGTATCTGCATATAAGTCCGAGCGCGCCGGAATATTTTTCCGAAAGCGCAAAGGACGCTATGGCGCTGTTCGGCTCGACAAGTCCTTCGTATCTTACGCTTGCCTCGCTTGACGGCTGTAACGCGTATCTTTCCGATAATTTTTCCGAAAAGCTGAAAGCCAAAGCCGAAAGGGTGAAAAATACAAAGCGTTTGCTGTCCGAAAACGGCTGGAGCGTTTCGGGCGATGAGCCGATGAAGATAACCTTGCTTTGCCCGAAAGATAGCGACGGCTTTTCGGTTTTCGAAAAGCTTTATGCGTCGGGCTTTGAGTGCGAATATGCCGACGCCGGATATGTTGTTATGATGATATCCGCCGAAACGGAGGACAAATCCCTTGACGCGCTTGTGCGCGCGCTCGGGAAAAACACATATGCGCCTGCCGAGCCGTTTCGCTTTGAAATCCCGATGTCCGCCGCCGTTATGACGGTAAGAGAAGCGGTTTTTTCGCGCAGTGAAAGCGTTCCTCTTTCGCTTGCGGAGGGAAGAATCTGCGCCGCGCCTGCGGTAAGCTGTCCTCCCGCAATTCCCATAGCCGTTTCCGGCGAGGTTATAGGCAAAGAACACATAGCGCTTTTCCGCCATTACGGGATATCGGCTGTGTCGGTTGTGAAAAAATAATATGCTGTGCCTGTCGGGCAAAACATCCGACAGGCATTTTTGTTTATAAATATTATATTTTCGCTTGCATTACGGCATGGATTTGTGATATCATGATAACATAGATGCCGAGTGGCGCAAATAAATAATAAGGAATGGATTACATATGAAAAAAATCATCGCACTTGTTCTTGTTACGGTTATGCTGGCGTTTGCGGTTGTAAGCTGCACCGGCGGCGAAAGCAAGGAAACAACAACGACCCCCGTTTCGTCCGGCGAAACAACTGCGACGACAACGGCAACGACAACGACAACGACAGCAGCTGCCGCAACCACCGAAGTCACAACGACAGCCGAAGTCACAACGACAACCGAGGCTACCACAACAACCGCGACTACGCCGGTAGTTGATCCGACGGCAAAAACTCCGATAGCGCATATTACCTTTGACGAGCTTTCCGACGGACTTGTTTTCAAGGATGATTCCGGTAACGGTCACAATGCAGTCGCAAACAAAACCGTTGAGCTTGTTGAGGGACGCTACGGCAAGGCGGCTTATCTTACAGGCGGACAGCACATTGAAATTGCCGATTCCGACGATTTCAAATTTTCAAAGAGCGACAGCTTCACAATAGACGTTTGGTTTAAGTGGAGCGGCAGCTTTTCCGGCGGAAATTGGCCTTGTGTTATTCAGAAGGGACTTGTACAGAGCAAAAATCTTTACAAATATATAGGCTTTTGGGTAAACTCAAGTGATAAAAAGCTTAATCTTGGGATCACATCATCGACGTCGTCCTCCAATTACAGCAATAATTCTGCGGGAGAAGCCGTCGGTACGACGTGGCATCACGCGGTAGCCGTTCAGGACGCAGCGGCCGGAACTATTTCTTATTATTACGACGACAAATTCGTTCTCAGACTTCCCGCAATCGACGCTTCTTCAAAGGGCTGTCCTTTCACGATAGGCTACAACGGCAGTGACGGTCAGTTTGTCGGCGCGATAGATGAGCTGAACATCTACAGCTACGCCATTGATATGAGCGATATCGGTATTCCGAAATCTGTCGATGATATGCTTTTCAAAACGTATGAATATACAAGCAAGGCTACGGGCAAAAGCGTGACTCTTCCTTACCGTCTTTACCTTCCCGAAGGCTATGACAGCGCAAATTCTGCTCAGTATCCCGTTTTGCTTTTCCTTCACGGATATGGCGAAATAGGAAACAACAACACAAATCAGATAAGAGTTCTCGGCGGTGCCAATCTGCTTCTTGACAAGCTTGTTGCAAACGGAAGCTGCGTAATAATCGCTCCTCAGTGCAACGATCCTGCCGAATACAACTGGGTATCGCTCAATCACGCCTGGAATACCGGCTCGCGCACTTTTACCGAAAATCCCACGGTTTCTCTCGAAGCGGCTACACAGCTTCTCAAGGATTACATAAACGAAGGAAAAATAGATACAAACCGCGTTTATGTTTCCGGAATATCCATGGGCGGATACGGAACATGGGAGATAATTGCAAGAAATCCCGAGCTGTTTGCGGCAGCTGTTCCGCTTTGCGGCGCAGGAATCCCTTCAAAGGCTGCCGAGTTTAAAGATATGGCTATCTGGGCGTTTCACGGCGAAGCGGATTATACTGTTCCCGTAAGCGGCACAAGAGATATGGAGAATGCCATAAAGGCGGCGGGCGGTACAAAATTCAAGGCTACATATTATCCGGGCGTGGGACACAATGTCTGGCCTTATGCTTATGCCGAAGAAGGTCTTGTGGATTGGCTGCTTGCTCAGTCTAAATAAAAGCTTTATAAAAGAAAAAATCCCACTGACAAAGTGGGATTTTTTATGCTTTTAAGGCAGCTTTTATTTAAGCACGGAAATTGCGTCGCTTATGGTTTTTTCATAAGCCTCCATGCCGTATTTGTCAACCTCGGATTTGTTCTTTTCGCCGTGAGTAAGACATCCGGCGCCGCCTATACAGCCGCCGACGCAAGCCATTCCTTCAATGAAGTTTGCGTCAAGCATATTCTTGCTCTTTTTGAGCAGCGCTATCTTGCAGGCTTCTATGCCGTCGCAGGCGCAGGGCTTAAGCTCAAAATCGGTGTCGCCGTGTTCTTTAAGACCCTCGGCAACGGCGTCGGAAAGTCCGCCGGAGCGTGCGAATATTCTTCCGAAATACGAAGCGTTGTCGAGAATATCCTCGGGAA
The DNA here is from genome assembly GCA_963656825.1 of Sphaerochaetaceae bacterium. Classification (GTDB taxonomy): domain Bacteria; phylum Bacillota; class Clostridia; order Oscillospirales; family CAG-272; genus CAG-841. Next base: position 28,224 of record CAVKJG010000020.1, on the reverse strand, counting down.
GAGAGGTTATGTCAAGGTCCTTGCTGTCAAACAGCGCCTGAAGCTCTTCAAAGGTCATTGCCGTATCGACGTATTCCTTTACGGAATCTTTTTTCACTTCGGCTTTTTTTGCAGTGCAGGGTCCGATGAATACGACCTTGCAGGGTGCTTCGTGTTCCTTTATGTATTTTGCAATCGTCGCCATTGGCGAAAGATTGTGCGAAACAAACGGAAGCATATCGGGGAAGGATTTTTCGATATATGAAACAAATGCTGGACAGCACGAGCTTGTAAGGAAGCCTTTTTCGACAAGCTCCTTCGATTCGGCGTCGGCGACCATATCCGCGCCGAGAGCGGCTTCGATAACCGTATGGAAGCCAAGCTCTTTGAGTCCGCGTATGACCTGACCGAGCTTTGCATAAGTGAACTGGCTGGAAATCGCGGGGGCAACAACCGCAAACACCTTGTATTTTGTGTTGTTTTCGCTCTTTTTGATTATATCGATAACGTCAAGAATATATGATTTATCCGATATGGCGCCGAACGGACACTGATAAACGCACGCGCCGCAGGCTATGCATTTGCTGTTGTCTATTGCAGCGGCTTTGTTTTCGTTCATGCTTATGGCTTTTATCTTGCAGGCATTTTCGCACGGACGTCTTCTGCCGATTATCGCCGTATAGGGACAGACCTTTGCACACGCACCGCACTCCTTGCATTTTGTTTTGTCTATGTGCGCGACGTGATTTGCATCGAACGTGATCGCGCCGAAACGGCAGACGTCCTCACATCTGTGAGCAAGACAGCCGCGGCAGGCGTTTGTAACCTCGTAACCGCCCATTGGACATTCGTCGCAGGCGATATCGATAACCTCTATAACGTTCGGATTTTCATAGTCGCCGCCCATGGCGAGCTTTACGCGCTCGCCGAGTATGGCTCTCTCCTTATATACGCAGCAGCGCATGGTGGGCGTGTTGCCGGGGACTATGACTTTGGGTATATCCAGCACATGATCGAGCAGGGTGTCGTTCCATGCGAGTCTTGCGACCTCGCGGAGAACCTTATATTTCAGGTGCTGAACTTTGGTATCAAATTTTCTCATTTAACAATCTCCTTTAGAAATAACTTACCTTGATCCTCTTGCCCATCTGTTTAAGACAGGTGGAAAGTTCTTCTACCAAGTTCATTTTTATGTTGAAGTTAATAGGAAGATCGGGATTCTGGTGAGCGGGGTTGACGGCTCTGCCGACAAAGAAGTTAATATCCGTGGCTTCCTCAAAAAGAAGTCGGCATATCATAGAAGCGCCGTCATGACGCAGACTCCACTGCTCGTAAAGCTCATTTTTGCCGAGAGCGTCCTTTGCGTATTCTATAACCTTGTTTATCGTTATTACGCCCTCTGTAACAAGGTCTACGCCTTCGATCTCCGCTATCGGCGGAACGTCGCTGCGCTCAAACGAAAGGCTGGCTTTGAGCGGCTTTCCGAGATATTTTGCCGCGATGGACGAGGTCGTTCCTCCGCATACGATATGCTTGCCTTCCTTTGAGAAGAAAAGCGACATCATACGGTCGCAATCGTCACGGTTGCGCGGAGGTCCGAAAAGTATATTCATCGGCTCGCGGCGTCTTATGCGGACAACGCACGCCGTCGTATCGTCGCCGGGGTGAAAGCCGTATTGTTTGTTACATTCATCAACAAGCATTGTGGAAAGCGTTTTTGCCGTGTATCCGACGCCGGCAACGGTTTCCATAAATTCGGCAATTTTTTCGCGCGTCCAGCCGAAATTGAAGGCAAGACCTATTCCCGCGTGAGTGCAGCCGTCGCTCATGGCGATGAAAATATCGTTTTCCTGAAGCTTTATCGTTGATTTGTATATCTTTTTGCCGTCGATGTTCAGTTCGCTTCTCGGATATTCATAGTTTTCGCAGTCACGGAGCAGTATAACGTGAGGATTGTCATACTGTATGATTTCGGCTGTGGAATTATCTATGATGTGGATTATTGTAAAGGTTGAATAAGCCACTCCGCGTACCGAGCAGATCGGGAGCGTCGCTGCGATAGTCGAAACACATTCTTCAATCGGAAGTCCTTCCGCCATCATGGTTGATATTATCTTTGAAGTGAGTGTTGAAAGAATACTTGCTTTTACTCCGCTGCCGAGCCCGTCGGCAAGGACGATAACGGTTGAGCTTTCGCTTTGTTCGATTATATCGACATGGTCGCCGCAGAGCTGTTCGCCCTCGTGATTTATGCTTTTCCAGCCGATATCGGCACATAAATTATTCATTGCTTATCGACTCCTTCAGCTTTGAAAGCGCAATCTTTGTTTCTGCCGCCGTTTCTCCGAGAAGAGAAGCTATTTCCTGAACTATACGCATCTGCTTATCGACAACGCGGTCTGCTATTTCAACTGTCTGACGGCTGATGCTTTCTTTCTTCTCGCGCTGGGTTTCTTCTTCGGTCACATCGCGGAGAATACAGATCAGCAGGCGGTATTCGTTGTCGTAAACTATTGTTTCTTCAACGTATTTTTCATATTCGGCAAGATATACGCGCTTGTTGTGTATGGGTGTGCCGCGGCTCAATACTTCAATAAAGTCGCCGGGCTCCATTATGCGGACAACCTGATCGCCGAGTATATCGGAGGCAAGACGGAGATTGAGTATTTTGAGCGCGGCGCGGTTTATCTGCTGAACCTCAAGCTTTTCGTTGAGAACGATAAGACCGTTGGGCGTATTGCGGACGATCGTATCGGAAAAGCTCTCCGCTTTGTCTTTGAGGTAGGGAAGACACATTGAAATTTCAGCCTTGCCCTGACAGATTGCGATGGCTTTTTCGCGGCAGGTGTTATATCCGCACGAGCCGCAGTTAAGCTCGTCTGCGGGCTTCATTTTACCCATCTGACGAAGAGCGTCGCGTATTTCGTCCTCGGAGGGCTGCGGAAGCTTATGCTCGATAGCGGTGAACGTCTTGTGAAGCTCGATAGAATCCGGCTGCTGAACTTCAAAGTCCTTTTTGCCGGCAAATCTTGCCACGGAGGCATAATCCTTTATGGGCGAACGGTGGAATTTTTCCATTACGGGACCGCCTATGCAGCTTCCGACGCACGCCGACATTTCGATAAAGCAGCGATGGATTTTTCCGCTTTCGATATCCTTAAGAGCAGCTATGCAGTTTTCCGTACCGTCGATAGCCATATACGTGTAGTGCGGATTTTCCTTTGTAAGTGTTTTGAGTACGCCTCCGGTTGTGGGGAAGAAGCGCGCGCGGCTGTTTTCGTTTTGGTCGGTTTCCTGTGCCGGCTCTATGTTTTCGGCTTTCATCCACGCCGTAAGCTCGTCAAACGTAAGCACGGCGTCAACTATGCCCTCGTAATACTGAGCTTCGTCCTTTTTTGCCACGCACGGACCGATGAATACGGTTTTCGCGTTCGGATGGCGACGCTTTATATCCTTGCAGTGAGCCTGCATCGGCGAAAGCGTATCGGCAAGATAGCAAAGCTCGGCGGGGAAGTATTTCTGAATGAGAAGATTTACCGAATGACAGCACGAGGTGATTATAATATCTCTGTCCTCCGCGTCTATCATTTTTTCGTATTCGTTTTTCACTATCGTCGCGCCGATTGCGGTTTCCTCGGCGTCGAAAAATCCGAGCTTTTTGAGCGCCGCGCGCATTGATTCTATCCCGACGCCCTCATAATTTGCGATAAACGACGGAGCAAGGCTTGCTATAACGGGTTCGCTTGACTGAAGCAATACCTTTACTTTTTCGGTTTCGTCAACTATCTGCTTTGCGTCCTGCGGACATACGACAAAGCACTGACCGCACATTATACATTCGTTGCCTATTATGTATGCCTGATTTCCGGAAAAGCGTATTGACTTTACCGGACAGTGACGGATACATTTGTAGCAGTTTTTGCAGTTTGATTTTTTAAGAGTAAGACAATCCATATCGGCTTCAGCCCCTTTCGGATATTTTCTTTAATACTTTGTCATCAAAAAAAGTTCTGAAATTTTCCGGCGTCACTCCGGTGTAGACGGTTCCGTCAACGGTTATTGTAACGCCCTCGCGGTTGCATCTGCCCGTGCAGAAGCTTCCCGCAAGAGTAACTTCGTTTTCAAGCTTTCTCTCTGCTATGGCTTCCTGAAAAAGTCCCACTATTTTTTCCGAGCCCTTCAAATGGCAGGAGGAGCCTACGCATATCTGAACGACTGTCATGACGTCAGACCTTTGCGAGAACGTGCTCTTTGAAGAACTCGTCTACCGTTTCGGGACTTACGGAAAAGAATTCTCCGTCTGCCGTTACGCAGACGCCCTGCTGACATTTGCCCATGCAGAAAGTTCCGGCAAGCTCGACCTTATCGCCGAGATTATTGTCGCGGATAAGGTTCTGAAGCTGTTCGACTACCTGACGGGAGCCTTTGATGTGGCACGAAGAGCCGATGCATACTGTGATTTTCATTTGTTGTTTTCCTCCTGAATTTGATTTCTTGTTTCGTTTATGAGGGGACGGAGAAATTCGCGTTCCCTTGCGTTGCCGTTTACGCTCTGAGCCGTAGCGATAATCGGCATCCATTTCTTTACATATTGCTTTTCCGTTCCGCTTTTTTCGCAGAAAAGCGTAAGATATTTTTCGGCGTCGTCGGAATTGCCGTCCATGCAGAAGCGGAAATAAGTATGAGCCGCGTCTGCCGAGGCGTTTCCCTGAGCCGCGTGCGCCCAGTCGAGAATATAATATTTTCCGTTATCCGCCGCGATTATGTTTGAAAGCGTAAGATCGCCGTGACATATTTTGCAGTGATGAGGCATTTCGGCGAGCCGCGCCAGCATGCTGTATCTGACGGTTGCCGGAATGTCGGCGCACTCTATCTTATCTGAAAGCTTATCCGAAAGCTTTCTCAGCAGGCGGCATCTTTTCGACTGTATTTCAAGCTGGATATCGACGAGCAGACCGATGTACCCGTCCTTTTTCTCGGGATTTTCCTGCGCGAGCCTTGCAAGCGTTTTGCCGCCGATGTATTCGGAAACGATAGCCCGTTTTCCATCCACCGAGGTCACTTCAAGCACCTTCGGGACGTTTATGCCGGCTTCCTCCGCGCGCGCCTGATTTGCCGCTTCGCTTAGAACGTCCGCCTCCGAATATCCGGCACCGAAAACCTTAAGGCAGCGGTCGCCGTCACGATAAACGGTTTTTTCGTTTCTCACCGCGATTATTTTATCGGGATTCATATAACCACCTTCCTTGAATTTCCGCTATTTTATCTGCATTTTAAGGTGCGCAAGCGACAGCGCCATATTTTCATATTGAATTATCGCGTCCGCGGGCTTGTAAAGCTGACACGGAGCAAAGCACCACATTGCTTTCACGCCGTTTTCGTACAGCAGATTGCAGACCTCCTGCGCCGATTCCGGCGGAACGGCTATTATGCCGATTTTTATGTCGTGAGTCCGGCAAAAGTGCGGAAGCTCGCTTACCGGAAGTATTTTTTTGCCCGACGGCGAGATTTCTTCCTCTTTGACCTTTACGTCAAAGGCCGCCATAACGCTCAGACCGTAGTCGGCAAAGACGCCGTAGTCAAGCAGGGCTCTTCCGAGCTTTCCGGCGCCGACGATTATCGTCCCGCCGTTTCTGGAGCAGAGAAAGCTTTCAAGACTTGCGACAAGCTCTGATGTAAGGTAGCCTATTTTGGGCTTGCCAGATCCGCAGATGACCCCGAGATCCTTTCTGACCTGAACCTCTCCCAGACCGAGCTCCTTTGAAATTGTTGTTGCGGATATGTTGTGCGTTTGAGGCGGCAACGCTTTGAGATACTTAAGGTATGTAGGTATTCTGCCGAGTGTTGCGCGCGATACGTCTGCCTCCTTCAAGGCGACACCTCCTGTCCGGACAATAATCGTCCATTCTTTATCTTAAATTCTATCAGAATATATTATGTTTGTGAATTGCCGCTTTCTCATATCGGTGTTGCGTTTATCGATATACCGAGGGCGAAATCAAAAACTGCGTTTGCAAAAAATGCAAGCGCAGTAAAATTCATTTCAAAACTTCGCGTTTTGATTTTATCACGTATTCGATGAACAGGTTGTCAAGCTCCGAATGGGTATATTCCTTGCGATGGATAAGAACGTCCTTGTAAACGCGTTTGTTTTCGTCGCATTTTTTCTGGACAAGTCCGAAGCGGTCGAGCATTTTTTTCGGGACGGGGGATACCCACATATATGTTTCGGGATTTTCCGAGAGAAGCTCAAACTGGCTTGCGCGCTCGAAAACAAATATTCTGCGCGAGGATATTTCCGAAAGCTCCTCCTTTCGTACCTCCGCCAAGGGCAGCGACGGCACATACGGATCGGGATTGGATATTTCGATAAGATTGCGGAGGTCTTCGTATGTTATGTTTTCTTTTTCCGCAAGCGGACTTTCGCAGCTCATTGCAATAACGTGACGGAATTCGGTAATAAGCTCGTAATCAAGACCTTTTTCGTCCATCATATTCTTGTAATATTTATCGTAATTTTCGGCGTAACGGATGATCCCGAGCTTGTAGTCCTCCTGCAAAATGTTTTTTACGGCGCGCATCGAATTTGTTTCTTTATACAGCATTTCGGCTTGCGTATCACAGCTTACGGATTTTGAAAATTCCGCGAAAGCCTCCGCAATGTAGCTTGCTCTCGGAACGGAAACGGAAAAATGCTTTTTGCTTACGGTGTCGCCGCTGAACATTCCTTCTATTTCGTCTATTCGGGCAAGAACGTCTTTTGCGTGGCGGATGAATATTTCGCCGTCCGCTGTGAGAAACATCCCTTTTGCGCTGCGCTCGAAAAGGACGACTCCGAGCGAGCCTTCAAGCTCTTTTATCGCGCGGCTGAGCGCCGACTGTCCGACGTAAAGCTTGTCCGCCGCTTTGTTTATTGAATTGGTTTCGGCTATTTCAACGGCGTATTTCATATGCAGAAGATTCATACCGCGCCTCCGTAACAGAATTTTTAACAGTATACCACAAAATCACAAAAAAATCAACTGAAAAATAAGGATAAATAATACGTATTAAAGAAAAACCGCCCGATTGCTTTCGGGCGGCTTTGCGATGTCAGAATTCAAGCTTCTTTTCTATATAGCTGCGGAGATCTGAGATTTTTATGCGCTCCTGCTGCATCGTGTCTCTGTCGCGGACGGTTACGCAGCCGTCCGATTCGGAATCGAAATCGTAGGTTATGCAGAACGGCGTTCCGATCTCGTCTTCTCTGCGGTATCTCTTGCCGATAGAGCCGGTTTCGTCGAAATCCGTGGGGAAGTATTTTGCAAGCTCGTTGTGGATTTCGACAGCCTTGTCGCTGAGCTTTTTGGAAAGCGGAAGAACGGCTGCCTTGAACGGTGCAAGCGCGGGATGAAGATGAAGCACCGTGCGCACGTCGCCTTCGCCTATCTCTTCTTCGTCGTAAGCGTCGCAAAGGAACGCAAGGAACGAACGTTCAACGCCGAGCGACGGCTCGATAACGTACGGGATATATCTTTCGTTTTTGTCGGGATCGAAGTAGGTAAGATCCTTGCCGGAGGTGTTCTGATGCTGTGTAAGGTCGTAATCCGTTCTGTCGGCAACGCCCCAGAGCTCGCCCCAGCCGAACGGGAAGAGGAACTCAAAGTCTGTAGTTGCTTTTGAATAGAAGCAAAGCTCTTCCGGATCGTGGTCGCGCAGGCGGAGATGCTCCTCGGTCATGCCGAGAGAGAGAAGCCAGTTTTTGCAGAACGAACGCCAGTAAGCAAACCATTCAAGGTCTGTTCCGGGCTGACAGAAGAACTCAAGCTCCATCTGTTCAAATTCGCGGACGCGGAAAATGAAGTTTCCGGGAGTTATTTCGTTGCGGAAGGATTTGCCTATCTGACCGATGCCGAAGGGAAGCTTTTTGCGTGTTGTGCGCTGAACGTTTGTGAAGTTCACGAATATGCCCTGAGCCGTTTCGGGACGGAGATATACGGTGTTTTTCGCGTCCTCCGTGACGCCCTGAAATGTTTTGAACATAAGGTTAAACTGACGTATATCCGTAAAATTGTGCTTGCCGCATGAGGGACATGGAATGTTGTGCTCTTCGATGAAAGCTTTCATTTCGGTCTGAGTGAAAGCGTCGATGGGCTTATCGAGCGCAGTGCCGGTTTCGGCGCAGTAATCTTCTATGAGCTTGTCTGCGCGGAAGCGTTCTTTACATTCGCGGCAGTCCATAAGCGGATCGGAGAAGCCGCCGAGATGTCCGGAAGCTACCCATGTCTGAGGATTCATAAGGATGGCGGCGTCAAGACCGACGTTATACTGACTTTCCTGAACGAATTTTTTCCACCAAGCCTTCTTGATGTTGTTCTTCATTTCAACGCCGAGAGGACCGTAATCCCATGTGTTTGCAAGTCCGCCGTATATTTCGGAGCCTGCGAATACAAAGCCTCTGTTTTTGCAGAGAGCAACGAGCTTTTCCATAGTTTTTTGTGACTGTTCCATAATGACTTTATCCTTTGCAATTAAATATTTTTTTGTTTATCCATATAGGTCTGAAGAATTATTTCCGCCGCGAGCGAATCTATTTTTCCCTTGCGTTTTTTTCCGAAAACGCCTGTTTCGGAGAGTATTTCGTGCGCCTGAACGGTGGTTCTCCGTTCGTCCGTCATAACGACGGGAATGTCGGTGCGAGCTGCAAGCATTCCGGCAAAAGCCTTGCACGCCTGCGAGCGCGGACCCTCCGTGCCGTTCATATTGATGGGATTTCCGAGAACGATAAGTTCTATGCCCATTTCCTTTGCTTTTGCGACTATTTCATCGGCGGCTTTTTCCGGATTATAGCTTTTGACACAGCCTGCGCCTATTGCCAGAAGTCCGAGATCGTCGGAATAAGCAAGTCCCGTGCGCGCGTCGCCGTAGTCTATCCCGAGCATTTTTACCATACGAATGTTTTTATGCCCTTTGCGGCGATGTATTCTTCAACTTCTTTTTTCGACGGTATTTTTTCGAGAACGCCGTCGTGCGCATGAGTGAGCAGGCTTGCCACTCCGGCATAGGTGCAGGCGCGGACAACGTTTTTGGTTTCAAGATATTCCGCCGTGAACGCACCGATATATGTCGGATTCATTTTGCCGGAGGTTTCGCCGTCAGGGGTGGGAAGGGTTACCTTCTGATACGAGCTTCCGTCGTAAACGAGGGAGGTATCTCTGCCTATCTGAACAATGTAATATCTTGACGGTATCTTCGATTTTAGCGAAACGAGCGAGCGTATGAGCCTGTCCTCGGAGGTGGGGTAAAAGCCCGTCATTTTGTAAAGGGTTTCGTCGGAAATGATGAAAGCCTTTATGCCCCTGAACGCCGCAAAGGGAAGCGACGATGCAGCCGAATTATAGTCAACGATCATCTCGACTCCTCTTTCCATAGCCTTGTTGCAGGCGTAAAGCGCGAGCGAATTTCTGCCTCTGGGATCGGTTACCTTTTCCGCGCCGGAGCCATCCTCCGAATCCGATAAGCTGTCCGGAATTTTTTCGCCCGCAGCTTCTTCAGAGGCGATATCCTCGTCTACCGCTTCGTCCTTTGACGATGCCTTTGCCGATTTATCTTCTTTATCCTCCGGAAGCTCCGCGCAGAACAGCTCGTCCTGCGGAACAAGGAAAAAGTCCGGAAAGCTTCCGAAGGCTTCGTCTATATCTTCTTTTGTCAGCTGTCTGTTCGCGCCCTTTGAAACATAATGCTCCGCCTCGCCCTTGCCGTCGTAAAGGGTTACGGCAAAGCCGGTCTGTTCTCCGTGCGCGGTCATTATCATTCTTGAATCGAGTCCGCACGATTCGTAATATTTTTTCAGCCGGTTGCCGTTCATGTCGTCGGCAAGCTTTGTGCAGAGAACGCACGAAGCGCCCATTTTTCCTGCCGTGATTGCCGCGGCAGCCGTCGCCCCGTAGGGATGAAAGCTGTATTTTCCGCCGTATGTTATATTTCCGTTCTTTGATAAACGGTCTGTTTCCATTTCAAGATTCATATAGCTTTCACCGAGAATAAGAACTTTTCTTTTCAAGTTTAAGCACCGTCCTTTGAGATAAAATAATACATTTTATTATACAATGAAAATATCGGTTTGTAAAGGATATGACGAAAAAAATCAAAAATAATTGACAAATAAAAAGCATACGGAAACGGCTCCGCATTGCGCGGAGCCGCCACATTGAATTTTACCGTTTTTTACGGAGAGCTTTTTTGTATTTTTTCGTTTCGATTATATATTTCGGCAATACCGTCATTCTTTTTATGCGCGAGGGCTGCTTTATAAGCCGCCAGAACCATTCGAGGCGCAGCGAAATGAAAAGCTTCGGCGCGCGCTTTGCGGTGCCGGCGTAAATATCTACGCTCCCGCCGAGACACGCGATTATTTTTGCCGAAAGGCGAGAGCTGTTTTCATACACCCATTTTTCCTGAGCGGGAAAGCCGAAGCACACGAAAAGCACATCCGCGCCCGACGCGTTTACGTCATTTACCGTATCTTCTGAGCCGACGTGCGATTTGTCGAAATATCCGTCGCGGCAGCCGGCGATTTTCAGCGCCGGATATCTGCTTTGCAGATTTTTTGCGGCTTTTTCGGCTACGTCGGGTTTTCCGCCGAGAATATAGAGAGAATATCCCTTTTCCGCGCACAGGCGCGCAAGATTTTCTCCGTATTCGACGCCCGCAACCTTTTCTTTCAGCGGCGTGCCGAGGATTTTTGCGGCTTTCAGCACGCCCGCTCCGTCGGGAAGAAGCATATCGGCAGAGGAAACAATACGCATTGTTTCCTTGCTTTCGGCGCACGCCTGCGCTATTTCGGCGTTGGGGGTAAAAACGGTCATTTTCCCGCCGACCGAAAGCACTTTTGCGGAAGCTTCGATTGCTTCCGCCATTGTTATGTTGTCTATTTCAAGTCCTCTTATATCGGTTTTCGACACGCTGTTTCACCTCTTTACGGAAAAATTTTATCATATTGCGGCTTTTATTACAACACAAAAGATATATTTTTATTATTTTTTGCAAAATTCAATGGACATTATTCCGTATGCGTGATATAATATCCGAAACGGTTTTGAAAATGGGGGTAATTTTTATGACGGAAATGTTTTCATTGGCTCCGATAGGCACAAACTGTTATCTGTTTTATGACGAAGGCTCGCGCGAAGCGATTGTTATAGATCCGGCGTCGGGTGATGACGCTGTTTTCGGTCGTGCGGAAACGCTCGGACTGAAAATAAAATATATTCTGCTCACGCACGGACATTTTGACCATATCGGCGGAGCGGACAGGCTTTCCGCGATTTGCGGCGCGCCCGTATATGTAAGCGCTGAGGACGCAGAGCTTCTTTCGAGTCCCGAAAAAAATGCTTCTGCAAAGATTGGGTTTTCAAACGTCACTGTGCAGACAGAGCCGAAAACATTTTCGGACGGCGATGTATTTGAAATAGGCGATAAAAAGCTTACGGTTATGCTGACGCCCGGACATACAAGGGGTTCAGCCTGCTTTTTCGGCGAAAAAGAGGTTTTCACGGGCGACACCGTGTTTTGCGACGGCTACGGAAGAACGGATCTTTACGGCGGCGATCACGGCGAGATGCGAAAAACGCTTACAAAGCTTCTGCCCATGCTAAAGGGCAAAAGGATATATCCCGGTCACGGGGAAACACGAGATTTTTAATTTTTCAAGGAGATACAGACGATGGATTACAATTATCTTGCAGAGCTGCTTTTTCCGGATGTCAGAGAAACACCGGAGGACATGGAAAAGCGTTATCCGCAAAGAAATCTTCCCGAGGGCGCAAAGGTAACGAGATTTGCCCCCAGTCCCACGGGCTTTGTTCACTTCGGCGGACTTTTTCCGAGTACCGTCGGCGACAGGCTCGCTCATCAGAGCGGCGGAGTTTTTTATCTTCGCATAGAGGATACCGACGCAAAGAGAGAAATCCCCGGCGCAGCCGAGGCGCTTATAAGAACGCTTGAAACCTACGGAATAAGCTTCGACGAGGGAGCTGTCCTCGGTGAGGACGGAAAAATATGCGACAAGGGAATTTACGGCCCGTACAAGCAGAGCCTGAGAGGTCCGATATATCACGTTTACGCAAAGCAGCTCGTAAAAGAGGGAAAGGCTTATCCGTGCTTTTCGACAGAGGAAGAGCTTGAAGAGCTTCAGCAGATAAACAAAAAGGAAGAGATAAAAAACACCGACTGGGAAGCGGTCGCCGCGCAGAGAAAAGCGGAAATGCTTGCGAGAAGAAGCTTTACCATCGAAGAGGTTGAAGCAAATCTGAAAGCCGGTATGCCGTTTGTGCTCCGCATACTTGCGGACGGCGATCCCGAAAAGAAGATAAAATTCACCGATCTTGTCAAAGGCAATATGGAGATTACGGAAAACGACGAGGATTTCGTTCTTCTCAAATCGGACGGAATCCCGACGTATCATTTCGCGCACGCGGTGGACGATCACCTTATGGGAACGACTCACGTCATACGCGGCGAGGAATGGCTGCCGAGCCTTCCGAAGCATATTCAGCTGTTCCGTTATCTCGGGTTCAGGCTGCCTAAATATATGCACATCGCGCAGATAATGCGTCTTGACGAAAACGGCAACAAGAAGAAGCTTTCAAAGCGCGATATGGGCGCGAATATGGACGAATACACGCAGATGGGCTACTGTCCCGAGGCGGTGTGCGAATATGTAATGACGCTTCTCAATTCCAATTATGAAGAATGGAGAATGCAGAATCCGACGGCAAGCTACAAGGAATTTCCGTTCAGCATAAAAAAAATGTCCGTTTCCGGCTGTCTTTTCGATTTCGATAAGCTCGGCGACGTTTCAAAAAACGTCGTTTCCAAAATGACGGCGGAGCAGGTTTATACAGCCACGGCAAATTGGGCAAAGAGCTTTGACCCCGATTTTTACGGCGTGTTTACAAGAGATCCCGATTTTACGAAAGCCGCTCTGGCAATAGGCAGAGGCGGAAACAAGCCGAGAAAGGACTTCGGAAGATGGGACGAGGTCAAGGGCTATATGGGCTTTATGTTCGACGAGCTTTTCAGAATAGAAGAAGAGTATCCCGAAAAGTTCCCGAAGGAAGTTATAAAAACCGCGCTTGAAAAATTTGTCGCAACCTATGACGAAAGCGACGACCAGAACGTCTGGTTCGGAAAGATAAAGGATATAGCGGCGTCGATCGGCTTTGCCGCCGATATGAAGGAATACAAGGCAAATCCGGAGGCGTTCGGAGGAAACGTTGCGGACGTAAGTATGTTTTTGCGCCTTGCGGTTACGGGAAAAATGAATTCTCCCGATATGTATTCCGTTATGAAAATTCTCGGCAAAGATAAAGTCACGGCGCGTATACACAGTATGACAGAAAGGTTATGAAAATGGAAGAAATAAAAGAAATAAAAAATAATTTTATTCACGATATAATAGACGAGGATCTGAGAAACAATCCCGATCTTAAAATTCACACGCGTTTTCCGCCGGAGCCGAACGGTTATCTTCACATCGGCAGCGCGAAAGCAATCTGGATAAACTATGAAACCGCAAAAAAATACGGCGGAAAGTTCAATCTTCGCTATGACGACACAAACCCCGTAAAAGAGGGCGACGAATTCGTAAACAGCATAAGAGAGGATCTTGAATGGCTCGGCGCGACGCCCAACGGCGGCGTTTTCTACGGCTCGGATTATTTCGACGCGGATTACGAATACGCCGTAAAGCTTATCAAAGCCGGCAAGGCGTACGTCTGCGATCTTACGGCGGAGGAGCTCAGCAAATACAGAGGCACGCTTACTGAGCCTGGAAAAAATTCTCCGTACCGCGACCGTTCGGTCGAAGAAAATCTTGACCTTTTCGAAAGAATGAAAAACGGCGAATTCCCCGACGGTTCAAAGACGCTTCGCGCGAAAATAGATATGAGCTCTCCGAATATGAATATGCGCGATCCCGCGATCTACCGAATTCTTCACGTTCCGCATCAGAGACAGGGAAACAAGTGGTGCATTTACCCGCTTTACGACTATGCGCATCCCATTCAGGACGCGCTTGAGGGAATTACTCATTCGCTCTGTTCGATAGAGTTTGAAAATCACCGTCCGCTGTACGAGTGGGTGGTTGACAACTGCGGCTTCGATCCCAAGCCCAAGCAGAGAGAGTTTGCCCGTCTCAACGTCACAAACACCGTTATGAGCAAAAGATATCTTCGTTATCTTGTCGAGAGCGGAATGGTCGACGGCTGGGACGATCCCCGTCTGCCGACTATTTGCGCGCTCCGCAGAAGAGGCTTCACACCCGAATCCATATTCGATTTTATCTCACGTGCGGGTGTTGCGAAAAACGACAATCTTGTAAACATCGCTTTGCTTGAACACTGCATAAGAGAAGAACTGAACGAAAAAGCGCAAAGAAGAATTGCCATTCTTCATCCGATAAAGCTTATAGTGGATAATTATCCCGAGGATAAGACCGAATATTTCGAGGTCTCAAACAATCCGAACGACGAAGCTGCCGGAACGAGAAAGCTGCCGTTTACGCGCGAGCTTTACATCGACGCCGATGATTTTGCGGAGGTTCCGCCTCCGAAGTTCTTCCGTCTCAAGCCGGACGGCGAGGTAAGACTTATGGGCGCGTATATCGTAAAATACGTTGGTATTGAAAAGGATGCGGACGGCAATATTGCTGCGATACACGTAAATGCCGACCTTGAAACCGGCAACGGCAATCCCGCTGACGGCAGAAAGGTAAAGGGAACTATCCACTGGCTTTCCGCGCCGAACGCTCTCACAACGACGGTTATGCTTTACAACAATCTTTTCACCGTTGAAAATATGGGTGAGATAGAAACGGCGGATTACGATAAATATCTCAATCCGGAATCCGTAATAGAAATTGACGATGCAAAGATCGAACCGTCGCTTGGCGAGGCAAAACCGGGCGAAAAGTTCCAATTTGTCAGAACAGGCTACTTTACACCTGACTCCAAGCACGCAAACAGATTCAACAGGATCGTCAGCCTTAAGGACGGATATAAATTCTGATTTATTTATAAGAAAACAAAAAACGTTCTCCGTATCGGGAGAACGTTTTTTGCGTTTAAGCTTTTATTTGAGTCTTTTGTCCGTTTTTACGGAAAGCGCCGTGCCGATGCTTTGCAGAACCTGAACGAGAATTATAAGCAATACGACGGCGATTAAAATAACCATATAGTTATAACGCTGATAGCCGTACATAATGGCGATATTTCCGAGTCCGCCGCCGCCGATTGCGCCGCTCATTGCCGTGTAACCGAGAATTGTGGTGACGGCAATCGTTGCGTTTGAAACAAGCGACGGAACGCTTTCGGGGATCATAACCTTTGTGATTATCTGAAAGGGCGTTGCGCCCATGCTCTGCGCCGCTTCGATTATGTTCGGATTTACCTCGCGCAGACTGCTTTCGACAAGTCTTGCAACGAACGGGAAAGCCGCAATGACAAGCGGCACGATAGACGCAACCGAGCCTATCGTCGTGCCGACGATAAGTCTTGTAAGAGGGAATACAACAACAATAAGTATTATAAAAGGAACGGATCGAAGAAGATTTACGATAACGTTGAGAATTTTCATAAGCCAGACGGGAAGCGGAAGAATTCCGTTTTTGTCGCCGACGACGAGCAGAACACCGAGCGGAAGTCCTATAACGAACGCAAACAGCGTTGCAATAAGCGTGACATAAAGCGTTTCAAATATTGCGCCGGGAATGTCGTGCTTGAGTATATCGACAGCCGTCTGAAGTTTTTCGGGAGAAAACATATTATTCATATTCAGACCTCCTCCACGGTTACGTTTTCGACAGAGCCGAGATATCCGGCAACCATCCTTGCCTGCTCTTCGCCGCCGGGAACGCCCAGAAGCATAGAGCCGTAGGTTTTATCGTCAATGCAGCGCGTCGCGGCGGAAACGATATTCACAAGTATGTTCATTTCTATCGCCATGGACGATATAAGAGGCATGCTTGCCGCCTGTGCGCCGCTGAAAATAACGCGGAGACGCTTTTCCTTGTGAGGATTCGACACCTGCTCGTCTGCTCCGTTGGGGAAAACAAGCCGTCTTGCCGCCGCCGATTTCGGACTTGCGAATACCGTTCCGACAGCACCCTCCTCAACGATTTCGCCGTTGTCGAGAATCGCAACGTGACTGCATATTTCTTCGACAACGCTCATCTGGTGGGTGATGATTATAACGGTTATCCCGAGCTTTTTGTTTATGTCACGTATAAGCTCGAGAATGGCGTGGGTGGTGTTCGGATCGAGAGCGCTCGTCGCTTCGTCGCAGAGAAGAACCTTCGGATTTGTCGCAAGTGCGCGCGCGATGGCTATCCGCTGCTGCTGACCGCCAGAAAGCTGGGCAGGGTACGCATTTGCTTTATCGGGCAAGCCTACAAGCTCAAGCAGCTCCGTTGCGCGCCTGACCGCTTCCGCCTTATGCACGCCGGCAAGCTCCATGGGAAAGCAGATGTTTTTCAGGCAGTTTTTCTGCATAAGCAGGTTGAACCCCTGAAATATCATGGTTATGCTTCGCCGGGCTTCCCTGAGCGCTGCCGGAGAAAGCTCTCCGATGTTTATTCCGTCTATTATAACATCGCCCTCGGTGGGACGTTCAAGCATATTTATACAGCGTACAAGCGTGCTTTTTCCCGCGCCGCTCATACCGATAATGCCGTAAATATCGCCGTTATTTATCGTCAGATTTATATTGTGAAGGGCGTCGACCTTTCCGCCGGCGCCTTCAAACGTTTTACTTATGTTGTGTAATTCTATCATTATGTAATTCTGCCTTGATTATTTTTTTATATCGTCAAGCGTTTTGTGGCTTGTCGAGTAGATGCCCATAGGCTCAACGTGTATTGCGGCAACGGAAACGATGTGAGTGCCGTTTTCCTTGTTGAAATCATCAAGGTAGGGCGTGTGCTGGAAGTAGTTTGCGTCACATTCGCCGTCTTCGACAACGGTATTCGGAACGACATAATCGGAAAGAACGTTTATCTCAAGCGTGATATTTTTTTCCGCAAGGATTTTCTTTACCTCTTCGAGTATCTCGGCGTGAGGTGTGGGAGATGCGGCAACCTTTATTTTTGTGCCGGCAAGGGAAGCGTAGTCAACGGAGGAATCGTAGCCGTCGGTGAGATTGTCAACCGTGCTTATAACGGCGCCGTCATATTTGCCCGCGATGAAATCGGCAACCTGCTTGCTTTCGAGAGCTGCTTTGAGCGCCTTTATCTTGGGAGTGTTTTCATTGCCTTCCTTGACGGCAAGAATGTTTGCGTATTTGCTGTACGAGCCTTCGATTGCAAGGGAATCCTTTGTGGGATTGAAGCCTGCGGGAATTGCGTAGTTTGAGTTTATAACCGCATAGTCAACGTCGGCAAGGAAGTTGGGAAGCTGTGCCGCTTCAACTTCTTTTATCGTTATGTTGTAAGGATTTTCAACTATATCGCGTGCGGTTGCGGCGATGCCTGCGCCTTCCTTGAGCTTGATGAGTCCGTTTGCTTCGAGAAGAAGAAGTGCGCGCGCTTCGTTTGTCGTGTCGTTGGGGACTGCGATTGTTACGCCTTTTTTGCCGCCGCACGAAGCGAGAAGCAGAAGTGCAAGCGCGAGGGTGAGTGTGATTGCCAAGAGTTTTTTCATTTTTGTGTTCTCCTTTTGGTATGTGGAAATTATTTTTGAAAACAAAAAACGGAAGCCTGAAAAAAATTCGGCTTCCGAAGATTGCTTCTATTTACATTATCCGCTTTGGGCTTACGCGTTTTTTTGCATGCGGAAACGTATGATACAGCAATCTTCGGCTTGCATCATAGACATGCACATTATCATACCTTTAAGCGTGAGCGCTGTAAGCATTACGTTTTCCTCCCTGCGGATAAATTATGGACGTATCATATCACAAAGAAAAACGCTTGTCAATAGGTAAATGAAAAAAAGTGCAAAATTTGTTTTCGGAGCTTATTTCAGCTTTTCAATTCTGTAAGGCGTGCTGCCGATTGTTTTCCATGTTATTTCGCTGTCCGTCATAATAATGTAGCCTCTGTCGGAATTCAGCTTGGGAATCGAAACCGAGCCGGGATTTACATATAAAAACGAACCGTGATCGTTGCAGGCGGGAACGTGAGTGTGTCCGCAGAGGAGAATAAAGCCGTCTGCCATTCTCGGGGGATGGTCCTCTCCGAAAAGATGACCGTGCGTTGCGAAAACGGGCTTTCCGCCGATATATATAAGCATATAATCGGCTTTTATGGGGAAATCGAGAACCATCTGATCGACCTCGCTGTCACAGTTTCCGCGCACGCAGAGAAGGTTTTCTTTTATTCCGTTGAGAAGCGACGCAACCTTTTTCGTATCGTATTCGCCGGGAAGGTCGTTTCTCGGACCGTGATAGAGCAGATCGCCGAGAAGAACGAGCTTGTCCGGCTTTTCGGCTTTGTAAGCTTCAATAAGCTTTTCGCAGAAAAGCCCCGAGCCGTGAATGTCTGAGGCAACCATAAGTTTCATATAAATATCCTCACTTTCGTCAGTTACCGTATAATATTATCATAACCGATACATATAATCAAGAGAAAATTTACATAAAACATACGAAAAACAGGGTTGCTTTTTCGGCTTTGCCAATATATAATATACTTGATAGGATGCATACCTTGTATCCGCAAATAACTACAAAAACGGAGGGACAACAGTTATGGGACTTATAAAGGCATTTGCAGGAGCTGTCGGCGGAACGCTTGCCGATCAGTGGAAGGAGTTTTTCTATTGTGATTCTCTTTCCGCGGAAACGCTTATGGTAAAGGGCGAAAAGCGCATAAGCGGACGTTCTTCAAACACAAAGGGAAACGATAATATTATTTCAAACGGCTCGGGAATAGCCGTTGCCGACGGTCAGTGTATGATGATAGTCGAGCAGGGAAAAATAGTCGAGGTCTGCGCCGAACCCGGGCAGTACACATACGATAAATCGACGGAGCCGAGCATCTTTACCGGACCTTTGGGCAAGGGAATAATCGACACGTTCAAAACTATAGGTAAGCGCTTTACCTACGGCGGAGATACGGGCAAGGATCAGAGAGTTTATTACTTCAACACAAAGGAGCTTATAGACAACAAATTCGGCACGCCGAACCCCATTCCGTTCAGAGTTGTTGACGCCAACATAGGACTTGATATCGACGTTTCGGTTCGCTGCTCCGGCGTTTATTCCTACAAAATAGCGGATCCGCTTCTTTTCTACACGAATGTCTGCGGAAACGTTGAGAGAGAATACACAAGAGATACGCTTGACGGTCAGCTCAAGACCGAATTCATAAGCGCGCTTCAGCCCGCATTCGGAAAGCTTTCCGAGCTCGGACTCCGTCCCAATCAGATAGTGGCGCACAATACAGACCTTGAAAACGCAATGAACAGCGCGCTTTCGGCAAAATGGGGCGAGCTTCGCGGTCTTAAGGTCGTGAGCATTGCACTCGGCTCGGTAACGCTTCCCGAAGAGGACGCAGAGCTTATAAAGAAGGCTCAGCACGCGGCTATACTGCGCGATCCTTCGATGGGCGCGGCTACTCTTGTCGGCGCTCAGGCTGAAGCTATGAAAGCCGCCGCGGCAAACGAAAACGGCGCGATGATGGGCTTTATGGGCATGGGAATGGCAACTCAGGCGGGCGGAATGAACGCTCAGAATCTTTATGCTATGGGTCAGCAGGCAAGACAGCAGCAGGCTCAGCCGGCGCAGGCAGGAGCATGGAAGTGCAAATGCGGAGCTACGGCAACGGGCAAGTTCTGCACGGAATGCGGAGCGAAAAAGCCTGACGAGGGTTGGACTTGTCCTTCCTGCGGCGCAACAAACAAGGGCAAATTCTGCTCCGAATGCGGAGCAAAAAAGCCCGAGGGCGCACCGGTTTACCGCTGCGATAAATGCGGATGGGAGCCGGAAGACCCCGCGCATCCGCCAAAGTTCTGCCCCGAGTGCGGAGACATCTTCGACGATAAGGACAGAAAATAATTTGTTTTCGGCAGGAGTGGCGGGAAACCCGCCTCTCCTTTGAAATTTTACGGAGAGGACAACTGCGATGGATGATATTATAGAATATAAATGTCCGTGTTGCGGCGGCGCCATAAGCTTTGACAGCAAAATTCAGAAGCTGAAATGCCCTTATTGCGATACGGAATTCAATGTTGACGATTTGCGCTCGTATGACGAGGCGCTTCACGAAAGCGCGGAGAAAAAACAGGACAACTGGAATTCTATGCCCGAAACCGAATGGGGCGAGAATGAAGGCGTTCATACATATGTATGCAATTCGTGCGGAGGGGAAATAGTCAGCGACGAAAATACAGCCGCGACGAGCTGTCCGTTCTGCGGAAATTCCGTCGTGCTTACGGAAAGAATTTCGGGAACGCTCAAGCCCGATTGCATTATTCCGTTCAAGCTCGGAAAAGAAGAAGCAAAGAAAAAACTTATGGAATTCTTTTCGGGCAAAAAGCTTCTTCCCAAGGTGTTCAGGGACGAAGCTCATATAGACGAAATAAAGGGGCTTTATGTTCCGTTCTGGCTTTTCGATTCGGACGTCGACGCCGACATAATGTATAAGGGAACGAAGCTCAGAATGTGGAGCGATTCGAGATACAATTACACCGAAACAAGTTATTTTTCGGTTATAAGGCGCGGAAGCCTTGAATTCGAAAACGTTCCCGTTGACGGCTCGGTCAAAATGGCAGACGAGCTTATGGAGTCGATAGAGCCGTTTGACGCGTCCGAAATAATCGATTTCAAAACGGCGTATCTTGCCGGATATCTTGCCGACAAGTACGATGTTTCAAAGGATGACAGCATAGGTCGCGCAAACAAACGTATAAAGAAAAGCACCGAGGACTGCTTTGCTTCGACAGTGAAAGGATATTCCACGCTTCGCGCGGAGAACAGCAATATAGGAATAAAGGACGGAAAATCAAGATATGCGCTTTATCCCGTGTGGCTTCTCAACACAACGTGGAGGGGTAAAAAATATACCTTTGCAATGAACGGTCAGACAGGGAAAATGGTCGGCGATCTGCCTATGGACAAGGGCGCTTACTGGAAATGGTGGGCGATATACGCGGGCATTGCGAGCGCGGTTTCGCTCGGACTGATATGCCTTGCCCAGCTTCTGTGAGGGGGTGACGACAGTGAAAAAATATATATCGTTTATGCTTGTTTTTATGCTGCTTGCGATAGCCTCCGTTTCGTGCTTTGCTGCGGCGACCCCGTCTCTTGTGGTCGATAACGCCGGACTGCTTTCTGAGGAGGAAAGACAGTTACTTGAAGCGCGTCTTTCGGAAATAAGCGACAAATATTCGGCAGATATCGTTGTCGTTACCGAGGATTATATCGGAAGCGCCACACCCACCGAATACGCCGACGACTTTTTTGACTACAACGGCTACGGACGCGGAGAAAACCGCGACGGAGCGCTCCTGCTCATAAGCATGGAGGATCGCGACTGGTATGTTTCGACAAGCGGCTCGTGCATAGATTCGATAAGCTACAGCATAATCGAAAAGCATATACTTTCCGATCTCAGCGACGGCAACTATTATGACGCATTTACGGGCTATGCCGATATCTGCGAAAAAATGCTTGACAAATCATCCTCCGGAGACGGTAATTACAGCGATTCCGACTATTCGAGAGAGTATCTCAAATATCAGCTGCCGAAGCTGATAATCATTTCGCTTGTTATCGGAATGATAATATCGTTTCTTATAATGATAAAATACACAAAACAGCTCAAAACCGTCCGCGCTCAAACCAAGGCGGACAGCTACGTCGTAAAGGGCAGCCTTGACGTAAGGGTCGCAAAGGATATCTTCCTTTACAGAACGGTTTCGCGCGTAAGACGTCAGACCGATAACAGCAGCAGCGGCAGAGGCGGCGGAGGCGGCGGAATTCATACATCATCGTCGGGTTCTTCGCACGGCGGAGGCGGCGGAAAATTCTGATAAAAAAGAGGCTTTCCAGGGAAAGCCTCTTTTTTGATGTAAAAAATCATTCGATAAAGTTTTCAATATCCCGTATGACTTCATCGCGGCAGGTATCGTTGAGAATTTCGTGACGGCAGTTTTCGTAGAGCTTCAGCTGAACGTCACAGCCTGCTTTTTTGAGTTTTTCATAAACCTTTGTAACGCCTTTTCCGTAATCGCCGACGGGATCGTCCGCGCCGGAAACGAGCAGAACGGGCATTTTTATATTTTGAAACCATTCGGCTCTGTTGGCTTTTTTGTTCAGAGTCACAAGGTCGTGCATTGCGCTGACCGTGAATTTGAACGTGCAGTAGGGGTCTGCGGCATACTTCTTTTTCTGTTCTTTGTCCTTGGTCAGCCACGCGATCGGATCGTTTTCGCTTTTGAAGTGCGAGTTGTACGTTCCGAAAGCGAGATTATCTATCGCTTTTGAAATATAGCGCTCGCCCTTGAAAAATTTTACTATGTCGATTGCGATAAGGCCTATTCCCGCGGCGGCGTTCGGACCTCCCGTTCCCATAATTATAAGCTTGTCTGGTTTTATATACTTTTCCGCGGCAAGACGTGAAATAAACGATCCCATGCTGTGCCCCATAAGATAGTAGGGAAGAAAATCGCCGTATTTTTTCTTCATTGCAAATGCGAACACCGAAACGTCCTTTGCAAGATAGTTCCATCCGTCCTTGTGAGCGATAAAGCCCAGCTCGTCTGCGGAATTTACCGTTTTCCCGTGACCGAGATGGTCGTATCCGAAGCATATATATCCTTGTTCTGCCATTTCGCGCATAAATCCGTCATAACGGTCGATATGCTCGGTCATGCCGTGAACAACGTGAAAAAGTCCTTTTATTTTTCCCTCGGGAATATATGTTTTTCCGATGAGCGTGTGTATGCCGTCGGAGGACGGCACGCTTTCTCTTGTCACTGTTATGTTCATTGTTTTTCCTCCTTGAATGCTCTGCATGCTCCGACGGCTCTGTGCCAGCCGGAAAGCAGTCTTTTGCGTTCTTCATCGGGCATATCCGGAGCAAAGGACGCTTTGCAGCTTGCAAGACGGCGAATCTCATCTCTGCTTTCAAAAAATCCTGTTGCAAGACCGGCGAGCGCCGCCGCTCCCGCCGCGGTTGCCTCCGTGGTTTCGGGCAGCATAACCGTTATATCCGAAATGCTGCTCTGAAACTGCATAAGAAATCTGTTTGCCGACATTCCGCCGTCCACTTTGAGCGACGTAAGACGCTTTCCGATATCGCTTTCCATTGCGCAAAGCATATCGTCGCTCTGATAGGCTACCGATTCGAGCGCCGCGCGTATGATATGACTTCTTCCCGTGCCGCGCGTAAGTCCGACTATCGTTCCGCGTGCCTGCATATCCCAGTGCGGCGCACCGAGACCGGAGAACGCCGGCACGATGTAAACTCCGCCCGTGTCCTTGACCTTGCCGGCGAAATATTCGCTGTCGCCGGAGTCGGATATTATTCTCAGCTCGTCGCGGAGCCACTGAATGACTGCTCCCGCAACGAAAACGCTACCCTCAAGGGCATATTCGGGAGCTTTGCCTTTTTCGGTGGCGGCGGCGGTCGTCAGAAGCCCGTTTTTGCTTTCAATCATTCTGCCGCCCGTATGAGCAAGCAGAAAACATCCCGTGCCGTAAGTGTTTTTAACGTTTCCTTCGTCAAAACAGCATTGTCCGAAAAGCGCCGCCTGCTGATCGCCCGCCATCGCGCAAATGGGAATTTTTGCGCCCATAAGATCCATATATCCGTATATTTCGCTCGACGAACGTATTTCGGGAAGCATCGCGCGCGGAACGGAAAGCATACGCAAAAGCTCCTCGTCCCATTCGCCGGTTTTTATATTGCACATCATTGTTCTGGAAGCGTTTGTTCTGTCGGTGCAGAAGGCTTTTCCGTCAGTGAGCTTCCACAAAAGCCATGTGTCTATCGTGCCGAAGAGAAGCTCGCCCTTTTCGGCTTTTTCTCTTGCGCCGTCGATATTATCAAGTATCCATTTCAGCTTTGTTCCGCTGAAATAAGCGTCGATGCGGAGTCCCGTCGTTTTGCGGATATATTCCGCACAGCCGCTTTTTTCAAGCTCGGCGCAGATATCCGCTGTCCGACGGCATTGCCACACTATTGCGTTGCATACGGGTCTGCCTGTGTTTTTGTCCCACACTACCGTCGTTTCGCGCTGATTTGTAATGCCTATCCCCGCGATTTCGTCAGCCGAAATGCCGCTTTTGGCGATACATTCCGTGAGAGAAGCGTATTGCGAGGCATATATCTGCATCGGATCGTGCTCAACCCAGCCCGGTTTCGGGTATATCTGAGTAAACTCGTGCTGAGCCATACTTACAATGTGAAGCTTACGGTCAAAAAGAATGCTTCTTGCGCTTGTAGTGCCTTCATCAAGCGCAAGTATATATTTTTTCATCATGAATCACCGCCCTTTTTGTTTATTTTAACATATAAAGGCACGGTTTTTCAATATCTTATTTGAATATATTGTAAAGAAATTTCAGTTGTGCGAAAATAATGACTTGAAAAACGGAAAGCAAAAAAGAAAACACCGCTTTACAAATCCGAAGCGATAAGCTATAATTATAAAAAAACAAAATAACCGCTGCAAAGGAGAAAAGCATATGAATATCAGAACCGATATAGAAATAGCTCAGGCGGCAGAGCCGAAGCCGATATACGAAATAGCAAAGCTTGCCGGAATAGACGAAAAGTATATCGAGCCTTGCGGAAAAACAAAGGCGAAGATAGATCTTTCGTTTCTCGGAGAGCATAATGCCGAAAAAGGGAAGCTTATACTTGTGACGGCGATAACGCCGACTCCCGCAGGCGAAGGAAAAACCACCACAACGATAGGTCTCGGCGACGGACTGCGGAGAACAGGCAAAAAAGCGGTGCTTGCCCTGCGTGAGCCTTCGCTCGGGCCCGTGTTCGGGATAAAGGGCGGAGCTACCGGCGGCGGATACGCGCAGGTCATACCGATGGAGGATATAAACCTGCATTTTACGGGCGATTTCCACGCGATAGGCGCGGCAAACAACCTTCTTGCCGCAATGCTTGACAATCACATATATCAGGGAAATGCGCTCGGGATAGATCCCAGAAAAATAACGTGGAAAAGATGCGTCGATATGAACGACCGTCAGCTTCGTTCCGTTATAGACGGCATCGGCGGTATGACGGGCGGCGTTCCGAGAGAGGACGGCTACGATATAACCGTAGCTTCGGAAATAATGGCTGTGTTCTGTCTTGCAACGTCGATATCCGACCTTAAAGAGCGGCTTTCAAAAATAATCGTCGGCTATACTTATGACGACAAGCCCGTAACGGCAGGTGATCTCAAAGCGGCAGGCGCGATGACGGCGCTTCTGAAGGACGCGCTCCGTCCGAACCTTGTTCAGACGCTCGAAGGCACTCCGGCGATAGTTCACGGCGGACCGTTTGCCAATATTGCTCACGGGTGCAATTCCGTCATTGCGACGGAAACGGCGCTCAGGCTCGGCGATTATGCCGTGACCGAGGCAGGCTTCGGCGCGGATCTCGGCGCGGAAAAGTTTTTTGATATAAAATGTCGCGCGGCGGGCTTCAAGCCGTCGGCGGTAGTTGTCGTGGCAACTGTCAGAGCGCTGAAAATGCACGGCGGCGCGGAAAAATCCGAGCTTTCAATGGAAAATATCACTGCGCTTGAAAAGGGTATGCCGAATCTTCTCCGTCACGTTGCGAATATAAAAAACGTTTACGGGCTTCCGTGCGTTGTTGCGGTGAACAGATTTCCCACAGATACTGAGGCGGAGCTTGCCGTCGTTATCGACGAGTGCAGAAAGCTCGGCGTAAATGCCGTGCTTTCGGAGGTATGGGAAAAAGGCGGAGAGGGCGGAGAGGCGCTCGCGCGCGAGGTTGTGCGCCTTTGCGAAGAGGAAAGCAGCTTTGATTTTGCATACAGCCTTGACTGCACGATAAAAGAAAAAACGGAGCAGATAGTGAAAAAGGTTTACGGAGGCGAGGGAATCGTGCTTACGCCGAATGCCGAAAAACAGATAAAAAAGCTTGAAGCGCTCGGCTTCGGAAAGCTGCCCGTGTGCATTGCCAAAACACAGTACAGCTTTTCGGACGACCCGAAAAAGCTCGGCGCACCGGAGCATTTCACGGTTACGGTAAAGAACGTGAAGGTATCCGCAGGAGCGGGATTTATCGTGGTTTTGACAGGCGATATAATGACAATGCCGGGACTTCCGAAAGTTCCCGCCGCGGAAAACATAGATGTTGACGAAAACGGTAAAATAAGCGGACTGTTTTGATCGCGGAAAAAGAAAAAGCGGCTCATTTTGAGCCGCTTTCTTTATCGTCTTTCCGATTTTTCGGGGTTGCACGTTCTTTCAGTATGAGGTTGATGTACTGCGAAAGAGATCTGTCGTCCTTTTCGGCTTCGGCACGCAGAGCTTCAAGCAGATCGCCGTCAATGGTTATGCTGATTTTTTCTTTAAGAGGCTTCATAAATATCACCGCCAAATATATTTATGACACAATTTTATAATAAAATACGATTTTATATTGACAAGTAAGATAAAGTAGGATAAAATAGGATTGTCGAAAGACAAAATATTTTGTAAGGAGAAGTAAAAAAATGAAGTTTTGTTCACATTGCGGTCAGCAGGTTGATGACAATGCAGTCGTTTGCGTAAAATGCGGCTGCGCTATTGGGGGTAGTAATATCCAAACAAAAAATGCGCAAAAAGAAAACATCTACCTTGCGGTGCTTGGATTTATTCTTCCCATCATAGGACTTATAGTGTATATTGCAAATGCAAGTTCTTGCCCGCAAAAAGCCAGAAGCGCGGGAAGAGGTGCTCTTATGGGATTTGTGCTTCTTCCGCCGCTTATTTATTTATTTTATTTATTGGTGACACGGGTTATAATCGGATAATATAGGTCTGTTACATATTAAAAAAACAAGCCCTTCACATCGCAGATAAACTCTTTGCGATACGAGGGGCTTGTTATATAATGAGAAAAACCGCTCGTCCGTTTGGATGAGCGGTTTTATATTTTCGATTATTCTTCTTCGGGAAGCTCGCTTTTGAATACTATGCGCTTCTCGGTTTCTTTATCGAACAGGTGCATACGCGCCGTGTCGATTGCAACCGTGATTGTATCTCCGTTGCGCGCCGTGGATCTGGGCGATACGCGGGCTGTAAGCTTCTGCTCGCCGGAACGGTCGATAACCATATTTTTCTTTGAAGCGAGTTCTTCGTCAACAACAACTCTGTTTGCAATGAGGTAGAGAAGTATTTCCGAACCCATAAGCTCCGTAACGTCAACATAAGCTTCAAAGGAGGAATCCTTGAGAGCCGCGATCTGCATGGGAGTATCGACGATACACTCGGGACGGACACCTGCGATAATTTCCTTGCCGATATAGGGCTTGAGCTCTTCGCTGTTGCCTTTTTCTTCGGGAAGCTTGATTGAAATGTCGCCGAATTTGAGGTAAACGCCGTCGTCCTTTTTCAAAAGCTTGCCGTTGATGAAGTTCATCTGAGGCGTGCCGATAAAGCCTGCAACGAAAAGGTTTACGGGCGAATCGTAAAGGTTCTGAGGAGAGTCAACCTGCTGAATGATACCGTCCTTCATAACTACGATACGGGTAGCCATTGTCATAGCCTCTACCTGGTCGTGCGTAACGTAGATGAACGTTGCGCCGAGCTTGTGGTGAAGCTTTGTGATCTCTGTTCTCATCGCCGCACGAAGCTTTGCGTCAAGGTTTGAGAGCGGCTCGTCGAGAAGGAATACCTTGGGGTTACGAACGATTGCACGACCGAGCGCAACACGCTGCTTCTGACCGCCGGAAAGAGCCTTGGGGTGTCTGTCAAGCAGGTGAGAAATGTCAAGAATTCTTGCGGCTTCTTCAACCTTACGCTTGATTTCCTCCTTCGGCACCTTGCGGAGCTTAAGACCGAACGCCATGTTGTCGAAAACGGTCATGTGCGGATAAAGAGCGTAGTTCTGGAACACCATTGCTATATCTCTGTCCTTGGGGGCAACGTCGTTTACAAGACGGTCGCCTATAAAAAGCTCGCCTTCGGTTATTTCTTCAAGACCCGCAATCATTCTGAGGGTTGTGGATTTACCGCAGCCCGAAGGTCCTACGAAGATTATGAATTCCGTATCTCTGACTTCAAGGCAGAAGTCAGATACGGCGGTAACAC
>CAVKJG010000019.1:0-34878 GCA_963656825.1 Sphaerochaetaceae bacterium | reverse complement strand
TCCCATAAGAGCCATTTAACGAATGCTAAATCAAACTTTTCATTGCAGCCTTCTGCCATGTCGGGACGAGTTGTGTTTTTGTATTTGAGGTACCTGCGATATGCACGATATAAACACGAAAATCTATTAAACAGGAGAAGAATTATTATATCGGCTTCCTCCATACGACGCTCATAAAACAACTTGGCGTAATTACCGTCGATGACCCAGGAATCGTGTGTATCTAAAAAATTTTCCGTTATTCTCTTTTTCTCCTCAGCGCTACGTATCTTCCAATCGGGCAGAAACTGCACGGTATCAAAATGCAGAACATCGGTATGATATTTTTGGGCAAGTTCTCGTGCCAAAGTAGACTTGCCGGAACCGCTATATCCAACAACTGCAATTTTCATTTTTTTACCCCCAACTAAATCCCGATTTGTCGATGTCTTATTATACCATAAATCTTCCCGTTTTTCAATCTCAATCACGCAATCAACGTGAAAAGCAACACCGCCGAGCGAGGGGTTATCTCGGCGGTCATTCATTTACTCGTTGTCTGCTGTGTAGAAGGCTTCTGCCGCCAACCGCATGGCGATCTTGAATCCGGCAGTAAAGGCTTCGCGTTCGGAGATGCCGTTCAGTTCGATTTCTGTGGCACAGAACTTTTCAAGCAGTTCTTTCTGCTCATCCGAAAGGACTTCGAGCAATTCGGCTTTGTTTTGGGATTGCCTATGTTGCAGTTCACGGTATTCCTGATTATCTGAAATCAGGTTGTCTTGCGGACTGATCTCGCCGTCCCATAATTCGTCGATCATTTTTTTCATTTTCATCGCCTCCTGTAACCACACACAATACCACACCAAAAGCGGAAAGTCCAGAAAACAAACTGATAACAAACAGATTTTGCGGTTTCGTGAGTTCGAATCCAAACAATCGGGTAGGGGATCATTTTTGTTTTTATCTGTTGCAAGACAGAAATATATCGGATTGTCGTTTGCCTAATTTCGTGAGTTCAAATCCAGACAATTTGAGGAGGGATCAAATGTGTTTGTAAACAATTTTTGAAGTGGCGGATTTTTCGCACTGTCAGACTCCGCTTTCGCAAGTCCGAATCCAGCCACAGAACCGATTGCTTTCGGGAAGACGCAAAAAAGCCCTTTTCGTGAGTCCAAGTCCGGACACAGCATCGAAAAGGGCAAAAGGGATCTATGAAACTCCGAAAAAATGCAGGGGCGAAAAAACGGGAGAAATCTCTCGAAATCTCCCGTTTTCTCGTTTTTCCTCGCTCGGATCTAAATTGACTTGTCATCATGGCTGGGATAGCTGGACTCGAACCAGCGAAATGCAAGAGTCAAAGTCTTGTGCCTTACCGACTTGGCTATATCCCAATATGTTTATACTCAGATATTTTATCACACATAAAAAGCGTTGTCAATATAAAAATCCCGCCGAAGCGGGATTTTTGTCTTTACACGGATTTTCCTGCCGAATGTTTTTGCCGTCGTGATTTGCGGCAGAAATTTTCACAGCCAGCCGTCGTGCGTGGATTTATATTCTTTTATCAGCGCGTCGGCATCGGAAATTATCGAATTCATTTCTTTTTTGCTGTATGCCGTAGCGCCGCTTGCACAGTCATGACCGCCGCCGTGATATTTTGCGGCAAGCTCGTTTACCGTAACAAAGCGCGAACGCAGACGAACGCGTATCGTGCCGTCATCGTTTTCTATAAATGCAAGCCATATTATACTGCCGCGGATAGAATCAAGAAATGAAATCACATTGCTTGCGTCCTCTCTTGAAAGCGAGAATTTCTCCTGCATTTTTTTATCGACTGTAATATACGCAACGCCGTTTTCCGTCATTTTTATCCGCTTGTAAATATACGCCTTGAATGCTATATAATCAAAATTTTCAAGATAAAGCTGCGCGTAAAGGGTATCCGTATCTATGCCCATATCAAGAAGCGCGCCGGCACGGCGAAGCGTTTCGCCCGTTACGGAACGGAAGCGGAAACGTCCCGAATCCGTAACCATTCCCGT
Organism: Sphaerochaetaceae bacterium; assembly: GCA_963656825.1. Classification (GTDB taxonomy): domain Bacteria; phylum Bacillota; class Clostridia; order Oscillospirales; family CAG-272; genus CAG-841. Next base: position 32,857 of record CAVKJG010000019.1, on the reverse strand, counting down.
ATAAATTGCGGTCGCGGCAAAAAGATTTATTTTCAGCTCGTCACGAAAGGCAAGGTAAAAGCCCGCTATCATCTCGCACGTCGATGAACGCTGCTCTTCTATCCAGCATACATCGCCGTAAGGCTCGTCAACTATATGGTGATCTATTTTCACAATCGCGCGGCAAAGCGAATATTTGCTGTTTGATATCCTGTCCGCAGAGCCCGTGTCAAGCACTATGCAAAGCGCGTCACGATAAAGAGCCTCGTCTATATCCTCGTCCTCTTTTCCGAGAAAAGCAACATAATCGGAATAATCCTCGTTTATCAGATATATTTCTTTTTCGGGAAACGTAAGCGAAAGAATTGTTTTAAGCCCCATAGTCGAGCCTACGGCGTCCCCGTCGGGACGGATATGACGGCAGATTATTATTCTTTTATATTCTTTTATTTTGTCAAGCACGGCCTGCATTTCTTTGGTTTTTTCCGTATTCATATGTCCTCCTCCGCGAGCCTGTCAAGCTCTGCTACCACCTGCATAGCTTCCTCTCTGTCTTTAAGAGTCGCACCGCTTGCTTTTGCATGGCCTCCTCCGCCGTGCTTTACGGCTATCGGATTTATATTGTACTTTGACGAGCGAAGCTCGCAAAGCACCCCGTCGTCGGTTTCTGTGAAATTGACCCATGAGTCTATTCCTTTAAGATCTGCCATTGTTCCCACCATTCCGCGCGAAACGGTAAAGGTATCAACGCCGAGCGCTTTCATTTCGTTTTTGTCCGTATAGATATACGCCGTGCCGCGATCGGTCGTTTTGATTTTCAGAACAAATCCCGCGCGCAGCCTTGCCGATGGAAGATCCTCCGAATAAAGATTGCGGAAAATACGCGCGGTATCTATATATCCCGTTTCCATAAGAAACGCCGCAAGATAAAATGTCCTTGCGTTTGTGCTGTCATAGCGGAAGCGTCCCGAATCCGTGACCATTCCCGTATAAAGCGCGTTTGCGGAAGCGGGCGAAAGCCTGAGCTTACATTCCTTTGCAAATGCGGCGATAAGTCCGCAGCAGCTTTCAAAGTCCGGCTCGTCTATATCAACATCGGCTATTTCCTCGCAGAAGATATGGTGATCCATTCTCAGTATCTTGTCGGCAAGAACATATCTTCCGTCGCTTATAAGCGCCTTTGCCGACGTGTCAAGCACTACGGAAAGTGCCCCTTTATAATATTCATCCGGTATTATATCGGGAGCAGAATCCTCAATAAAAGCGTATCTTCCCGCCGCGTCGCCTACGGCATAGACCTCTTTTTCGGGGAAATTCTCTTTTATTATATGCTTAAGTCCCACCTGACTGCCTATTGCGTCCCCGTCCGGATTTGTGTGCCTGTGAATAATAATCCTGCCGTATTTTTTTATCTCGCCGATCGCCGCCTCAAACAACTTACGTTTTCCCCCCTGATATTTATTTTGGTTCCGTTAAGGAAAGTTCTTTCTCTCTTTGTTTACAGATAAATTATATCACATCATTACCTTTTTTGCAATGCTTTTAAGGAACGTAAATTAACGGCTTGCAAAATACGCTTTCCGGTGATATACTTATAAAAATGCAAAAACGAGGTTTCAAAAATGATAAATATACGCACACTTGAGCCAAAGGATATTCCCTTTTGCCTTGAAATATACAATTATTACATAGTAAACACAACTTATTCGTTTGAAGAGCTTCCTCTTTCGGAGGAAGCCTTTGAAAAAAGAACGCTTGCGATCTCCGCAAAGTACCCTTATATCGTTGCCGAAGAGGACGGCAAAATCATAGGCTATGCCTATCTTGCCGCATTTTCCGAGCGCACCGCTTACCGCTTTACCGCCGACCTTTCGATATATCTTGACAAAGGCTGGGCGGGAAAAGGCATAGGAAAGCTTCTTCTCTCCGAAATCGAAGCGCGCGGAAAAGCTATGGGAATTAAAAATATAATTGCGATAATTACCGAACAGAACTGCGCAAGCGTCGCATTTCACCAAAAGCACGGATATACCGTCTGCGGCGATTTTTCCGATGTCGGATATAAATTCGGGCAGTGGCTCGGCGTGAAATATCTTATAAAGAGAATATAAAAAATTCCTTACTGCCGACGGCAGTAAGGAATTTTTGTTTTTTACATATCAGCCGATGCCGATGGTTACAAGATATGCCGGGAACTGTGAAACGCCGATCTTCGCCGCGTTGTCGCCTGTGATGTACGACGTTGCACTTGCACTGATCGTGTTGTATGTGTTGTACGTACCGAGGTATCTGTCCTCGCCGGCTACGTTTGCCGCAACAAGAATGTGAAGCTCTTCGTTCCATGTGTAAACTGCGGTAGGTTCAGCTGTAAGGCGGATGCCTGCTTTGCCTGTGTTGTATTCGTAAATATCTATGTATGTTTTTGTTTCGCCTGCCATGAAGTAGAGACGATAACCGCCTTCAACAGTTTCAACAAATACATCAACAGCAGCTGCCGCATTGGTTGTTGTTGCAAGGTAGTTGCCGCTCATTGCGCCTGTGAAATAGAGCGTCTTTTCAAGGTTGCCCTGAACAAGAGAGAACTTATAAGCTTTGCCTGTCTTTACTTCGGTTGCAACCGTTCTTGCATACTCAATTGTATAAAGATATGCAGGGAACTGTGAAACGCCGATCTTTGCTACGTTGTCGCCTGTGATGTACGACGTTGCGCTTGCGCTGATCGTGTTGTATGTGTTGTATGTGCCGAGATATCTGTCTTCACCGGCTACATTTGCGATGAAGATATGGAGGTCTGCATTCCATGTGTAAACTGCGGTAGGTTCAGCTGTAAGACGGATGCCTGCTTTGCCTGTGTTGTATTCGTAAATATCTATGTATGTCTTTGCTTCGCCTGCGAAGAAGTAGAGACGGTAACCGCCTTCAACAGCTTCTGCGTATACGTCAACAGCTTTGGAAAGGCTTTCTGTTGTTGCAAGATAGTTGCCGCTCATTGCGCCTGTAAAGAAGAGCGTCTTTTCAAGGTTGCCCTGAACAAGACCGAACTTGAACGCTGTATCTGTGGTAACTTCCGTTATAGCAGATTTTTTTATCTCAACCTTATAAAGATATGCGGGGAACTGTGAAACGCCGATCTTTGCTGCGTTGTCGCCTGTGATGTACGACGTTGCGCTTGCGCTGATCGTGTTGTATGTGTTGTATGTGCCGAGATATCTGTCTTCGCCCGCTACGTTTGCAATGAAGATATGGAGGTCTGCGTTCCATGTGTAAACTGCTGTCGGCTCTGTTGTAAGACGGATGCCTGCTTTACCTGTGTTATATTCGTAAATATCTATGTATGTCTTTGTTTCGCCTGCGAAGAAGTAGAGACGGTAGCCGCCTTCAACAGCTTCAACGTAAACGTCCTCTGCAGCTACGGCGTCCTCTGTTGTTGCGAGGTAGTTGCCGCTCATTGAACCTGCGAAGAAGAGCGTCTTTTCGAGGTTGCCCTGAACAAGTGCAAATTTGAATGCTGTATCGGTCTTTACTTCTTTTACAACTTCCATTCCGCCGGACTTGGGAACTGCGGGAACATAGTGTGTAAATGTTACGGACTTTGTATCTTCGCCTTTTTTAACAGTAGCTGTAAGCTCGTAACGAAGCTCTCCTTCGGGAGTTTCGTTCATTTTGATCGTAACTGTTTTGTCTCCGGGAACGATCTTAATACCGTCTTCGGGACCTGTAAGAACCTTTGCGGTCCATTCAACGTCTATAGTCTCGCCGCTGATCGTTACAACGCTTACGCGTTTGAAAGGTTTAAGAGTTTTTTCTGCGGAATCTTTATACATTGCATAAAGATACTCTTTTGCGTTTTCAAGAACGTCTGTTGTGGGGGTGGGATCCGGAGTTTTTGTGCATCCCACAAAGACCAGCGCACAAAGAGCGAGTGCCAAAAGGAAAGCTGTTATTCTTTTCATTTTTTATCTCCTCATTATGTTTAATTGTTTACTGTTATATCGCCAAGTGATAAAACTTTTATCTGATATTTTCCGTCGTAATAATCCACTACGCCTCTTACGTTTATATTCTTGCCTGCATACGCTTCCTGCGTTACGACCTTGCCGTCTTTATCGGTAAGGACTGCCGTTCTTACATATACCGTAACTCCGTCCGCCTCACAGGTGAGAGTCATCGCACCTTTTGAGGAGCTGTCGTCGGAGGTTGTGGTATAAATATCTTTCACGGTAAGCCCGTTTATCGAAACAGTTGTACTCTGTGCAAGCTCGGCAAACGAATATTCACGGGTGTCGCCGTCAAGGGTAACTTTGCCGCTGACAAATTTGTCCGCCGATATCGTAACGAACGCCGGCTCGTGACCGTCGCTTATTTTCTGAACGTTGCTCGGATCGTCGGGCTTCATCTGACGGTAAGTAAGACCTGAGACCTGATATGTTCCTCCTGCCTCATAATACTGTACCGTGCCGACTATCCTCGACCTGTTTCCGACAGCTATCATCGAAAGTCCCGCGCCGGAGAGTCCGTATCCGTAATACACCGTAATACCGAAGTACATATCGGCATCGGAATCGTATTCTTCAACATAAATGCTTCTTCCGTCGTTACGGGTTATAACGCCTTCAAATGCAACCTTTTTGTTTGTATAATCGGCAGCATTCAGACGAAGCTCCTTCAATGTAAGCTCAATAGCGTCGCCGTAGTAGAAATCGGGATCTTTCTCGCCCGAATAAACATTGAGCTTTTCCGCTCTTGCCTGTGCCAATGCCGAAAGGCATATATCGCCGTAACGGTTATTCCCCGTTGACGAAGCGGCAGCAAGTCCGTTTTGCAGTATCTCAAGATTGAGATTTCTGTATTCTCCATCCTCGCTTGTTTTATACCACACCCACACAAGATATCTTGAGCCTGTGGAGTCGAGATTCCACTTTTCGTCGTCCGATTCCACAAGTATCGAAACGGCACGGGAAAGCGCGCTCTTTGTAAATTCGGCGGCTTTTTTTCCGTATTCCTCTATCTTTCCCGTGGATTCGGGAGTATCTATGGCAAGATATCTTGCTTTAAGCACGCCGCCCGACATAACGTCCTCCGGAACGTTGAAATGCGTCGTGTCGCCGTCAACGTATGTTTTTACGGTAACAACCTGCTTTTTCGTTTCCGAATTCATATTCAGCTTCAGCTCGGAAGCATAGTCCTTTTTTACAGTCTCCGACGTGGCGGGGGTTACCGAAAAGTCGCTGTTGCTTTCTTTCAGCGAGCACGCGGCAAGACAAAGAACTATCACCGCCAACACAAGCAGAAGCGCAATTACTCTTTTTGTTTTCATCTGTCCTTTATTTGCTTTCCGAAATTATCAATATTCGCATTCCTCGATGGCTTCCGCAAACGCTTTCTTTATCATAGCGTCAACGTCGCCGCCGTCATCTGCGGAAAGACATTTTGCAAGAAGTGCGCCGACCTGATCGCGCGCCGTCGATGAGCCGTTGAAGGCGGGAGATGTGTAATAAGCTTCCTCCTGTTCAAGACATACCTTTGCGGAAAGAGCGGCGATGTTTGTTCCGCCGTTCGCGCCGTCAACGAATGCCTTGTACGCCGCGTTGTCGGATACGGATTTGAGTACGGGAACGTAACCCGAAGCCATAGAGAATTCAGCCTGGAATTCAACGGTTGTCGTGAGATACTTGACAAAGAGCCAAGAAGCCACTACTTCCTGAGGATTCTGATTGGGCTTCTGAAGAATGCAAAGGCTGGGTCCCTGAGAGATAACCTTCTTGTTTGAAGCGTTTACCTGAGGAATCGTTGCGATGCCTACGTCAAACGGATATGAGCCGTCTGCGTTCGCCGTCGGACGCTGATAGGTTGCGCCTGCCGAAGAACCGATGGACATATAGCTCTTTACTTCGTTTGTGGAAGTGAAAAGTCCCGATGTGTATGCGCCGTAAAGCTTCTGCGTTGTGAGATAACCCTTCTGATACCATTCTCTGAAGGTCTTTATAAAGCCTCTGTTTGTTTCGTTGTCAAAGAGGAAGTGATCGCCCGTTGCGCTTGTATAATCGGAGCCGTACTGCTCGCACATTGTGATGAACCAGTTCGATTCGCTGTCATAGCCGAGCGGAATGCTCTTGGGGTCGATTTCTTTTATCTTTTTGCAGACCTCCTCCATCTCTTCCCATGTTGTGGGAACGGTGAGATTGTGCTCCGCAAAGAAGGTTGCGTTGTAATAAAGAACCTCCGTGGATTTTGAAAGCGGCATTGTGTACATAAGTCCGTCGCCGAACTGCTTGCCTTCGTTGTAGTAGCCCTCGATGAAGTCAGCTTTCTGTTCCTTTGTAAGACCGAGAATTTCGGTTTCGCCGTCGGCTCTGGTAACCTTTATCGTGCTGTCGATAAGGCTGTCAAGCGTGACGACCGTTCCCGCAAGATTGTAAAGTGCGACATGGTCGGGATAGCAGTAAGCTATGTTGGGCTGTGCGCCTGTTGTGATTTCGGTGCTTATCTGATCTCTTACGTCGTCGTAGCCGCCGATTTTCGTATGATTGATGTGAATGTTGGGGTAAAGCTTATTGAATTCTGCGATGTAGAGATCAAGCACGTCCGAAAGGTTTGATCCCATTGTGTGATAGAAAGTAATGGTAACCTCGCTGCCGTCGTAGCCGCCCTCGGGCACCTCAAAATTGCCCGTGGCTTTCTTTGCTCCGCAAGAAAGCAGCATTGCTGCGGTCAGTGCAAGCAGCATAATGAACGCCAAAAGTTTCTTCATGACTTTGTTCTCCCTCCAAAAATTTTATTATATGTTAAAAAGCAACCGTTGCTTTTTTAACCTTTGATGCCGCTTCTGCTTACACCCTTCATGATATATTTCCTGAGGAATATAAACACAAGGAAAAGCGGAAGCGAAACGATTGCGACCGCCGCCATCTGCACGGGATAGTTCACGTCACCCGTGGTTTCCGTAAAGGCATTGCGCAAGCCGTTTGTTATCAGCTGATGAGCTTCGTCGTTTGCAACAAGGCGCGGCCATATATATGAGTTCCACGCGCCCATCATTTTGAGTATGGTGATTGAAATGAGCGTCGGAAGCGAAAGCGGTATCATTACTTTCCACAGATATTTGATATCGCTTGTGCCGTCAACCTTGGCGGCAAGATAAAGCTCGTTTGGTATCTGCAAAAAGTTTTGCCGCAGCAGATATATATAGAACACGCTCACCAGAAACGGCACTATAAGAACGGTATATGTGTTCTTCCAGCCGAGGTTTGAAACGGTTATATAGTTTGTTATCGTGAAAAGCTCGCCCGGGATCATCATCGTTGCGAGAAGCGCGGCAAAAAGAATATTTTTCCCCTTGAATTCAAGTCTTGCGAAAGCAAATGCGGAAAGCACCGTTATCACAAGCGAAAGTATTGTGGAAACAAGTCCCACATAAAGCGTGTTGAGAAACAACCTTCCGAGGTTTGCGGTCGTGAAAGCCGTCGCATAGTTTGAGAAAAGCGCGTGCTTCGGCCAGAAGGTCGGCACGCTCATTCTGTATTCGTCAAGGCTTTTCAGCGATGAGTTGAGCATCCAGTAGAACGGGAACAGCACGGCGGTTGCCATAAGTATCAGAAAAGCATATACGAGAACAAGTGCCAGAACCTTGCCTATTTTCTGATGCACGGACACCTTTTGCATATCCCTTTCGTGCATTTTAAGAGATTGTCTGTTCATGCTGTGCCCCCTCTCAATAATGAACTTTCTTCTTGCTTACATAGAGGTTTATAAGCGTTACGATAAGAATTATCACAAACAGAATAAGCGCGGCGGCGCTCGCTCTGCCCTGCTTGTTTGAGCTCAGCGAATCGTATATAAAGCCCACCATCGTATTCAGACGTCCCGCATCGTGTACAGGTCCCATCGTTTCGCCGAAGATACCCACTATGCTTGTGTATTCCTTGAAGCCCCCGATAAATCCCGTTATGACGACGTACGCTATCATCGGGGAAAGAAGCGGCACGGTAATTCTCGTGAAAATTCTCGTTCTTGACGTTCCGTCAACCCTTGCGGCGTCATAATACTGCTTGTTTATGCTCTGAAGTCCGCCGAGCAGGATAAGTATCTTGAACGGAAGCGCGTTCCATACGATATAGATAATCATAACCGTCATATTTGCGGCGTAGGTCGAGCCGGCGTTTATCCAGTTGACCGCATGTCCGCCGAAAAATTCGATTATGTTGTTTATAATTCCCGCCGTAACGATTATGTCGTTATCCTTCGTGCCGAGATTTCCCACAATGTTGAACATCGCCGCAAACACCATTCCTATGGCTATGGAGTTTGTCACATACGGCAGAAAGAATATTGTCTGAAGCAGCTTCTGAAGCGGCTTTATCGAATTGAGGCAAACGGCGATGAGAAGCGCCAGAAACGACGATATAAGCACCGTCGGCACGCAGATAAGCACCGTGTTTTTAAGACATTTCAAAAAGTTTTTGTATTTTATTACCTTTGTAAAGTTTCCTATTCCGAATTCAAACGTTCTTCCGCCTACGGCTTCAAGTCCGCTGTAATCCTCAAGAAAAGCCATTCGCAGGGTATTGAAAATCGGCCATACCGTAAAAATGAGCAACAGAATTATCGCAGGTGAAAGATACAGCCATGCCTTCCATTGTTGTTTACTTTCGACCATTTTTACACCTCAAAATAAATTCTTTCTTCGGTTTCCTTATTGAAGATAAACACCTTGTGAGGTTTGAGCGCGTAGCTTACGGTTTCGGTTTCCGGAGCTATCTTGTTGTCGGCGTTGATTATAGAACGGATTATCGGATTTACCGACGCTTCGTTTGTCGAAACGACGCTTACGTCCCTGCCCATAACCTCAACGCTCGAAAGCCTGCAATGGAACGGACCGTAATCGTCGAGGATAAACCCTTCGGGACGGATTCCCACCGTGACCGCGCCGTCCGGAGCGCCCTTTGCGTCAAGCACGGCTTCGCCGCCGATGTAAAGCCTTCCGTCCTCAACCATACCGTTGAATACGTTTATCGGCGGAGTGCCGAGGAACTTTGCAACGAAAAGATTTTTAGGATCGTCGTAGACCTCCTGCGGAGCGCCGATCTGCTGAACTACGCCGCTTTTCATAACGACTATCATATCGGAGATGCTCATCGCCTCCTCCTGATCGTGCGTTACAAAGACCGTTGTTATATGGGTTTCTCTCTGAATTCTTCTTATTTCCTCTCTTGTCTGAAGGCGGAGACGCGCGTCAAGGTTTGAAAGCGGCTCGTCAAGAAGAAGGACTCTGGGCATTTTCACAAGCGCGCGTGCGATTGCGACTCTCTGCTGCTGACCGCCGGAAAGCTCGCTGGGCTTGCGCTCCATAAGCTCGTCTATCTGGACGAGCTTTGCGGCTTCGTAAGCTCTTTCAAGCATTTCGTCCTTTGTCAGCCTGTCCGCTCCGCGAAGATTCTGAAGCGGGAAAAGTATGTTCTGCTTTACCGTCATATGCGGATAGAGCGCATAGTTCTGGAAAACAAGTCCCACACCTCTGTTTTCGGGTGAAAGCTCGGTGACATCGTCATCCCCGAAGAATATTTTTCCCGAGGTGGGCTTCTGAAGTCCGCATATCATATAAAGCGTCGTGCTTTTTCCGCAGCCCGAGGGTCCGAGCAGACCGATAAGCTTGCCGTCGGGAATCTCAAAGGTAAAATCGTTTACCGCAACGACAACCTCGCCTGACTTTTTGTTGTGGCCGGGAAACATTTTTGTAAGGTTCTGTAATACGACTTTCATTTTATATCCTTTCTGAAATTATTTTTGAATTATAAAAATGCCGCCGTAGCTTCAATAGGGGCTGCGAGCGGCTTTTTCCGCAGAAACCCTTTTTCTGTACTCTATCATTTCGCTTTCGCTGTCGAAGATCATCTGGCTTGCCATATCTACGACAACAGTACCTGCAAGCAGGTCGTGAATAAGCGATCTTGTTCTCGTAACAGAGAAAAGAATTATCTGCAACAACAGCTCGGCGCCGAGCACTATAAGCCCGATTATACCGATACCGTTGAAAAATATCATAATTATTATAAGGACGGGAATCATTGTTTCAAGCGTGAACTTCCCGAGAAAAGTGCGGACAAACAGCATAACGGTATTCATCCTTACGCCGTCGGTTCTCATAACGCCTATTCCGAAAACCTTTTTGCCCACGGTCTGACCGTTTTTAAGCGCGAGCGGAACGATAAATTCCATAGAAAGAAACGCAAGAAGTATTCCGACCGACGTTATTGTAAGAGTCAGGTTGAAAACCGCCGAATATTCGCGCATGGCGTCTTTATCTGCGATAAGCGCCTCGTAGGCTTTTTTATACTTTTCGTTTTCTTCGTCCGAAAAAGCGGCGCGTTCTTCCTCGGTAACTCTGAATTTCACGCCGTATTCCGTTTCGTATTCGGAATAGTACGCTTCAAGACGGTCGCAGTGACCGTCATAATCCGTTATCTGCGAAACGACAAATGCAAATCCGGTGGCAACTATGCAAATAAGTATGGCGTCAAGAATAAACGCGGATATTCTTTTGAGTGCGCTTGCTTTCTGAAGATCAAATATCATACGCACCGATTCCTTTCCCCCGAAAATTTGTCGCAATTAAATCTGCGGACACATAAAATATACAAATCCGCAGATATAAGTTCACGCCTTATTATTAAACTTTTTACAATATCAGCATATCATATCTTCCGCTTTTAGTCAACCGATTTGTCGAATATCGAAAAAATATTTTTCTTTTTCGGGTTTTGCGCAAATACATTTTGAAAGAACCCGAAAATCCTCTTGATTTTCTTTTCTCTTGTGATATAATCTGCTTGAAGAAAACAACGGTATTCCGATCACGGAGGAACAATATGTTCGATAAAGATGTAATGACCGCAGCCCTGCCCGAGCTGCTTTGCCTTGACGACGGGCGTGCAGTAAACTCGCCGGAAGGGTGGGCGGAGCGCAGAAAAGAAATAATCGGAAACGTCGTGGAGCTTGAATACGGCGGTATGCCGCCGAAGCCCGACGAAATCACGCTCGAAAGGCTTCATACGCCTATGCGCGGAAGAAAAAACAGCTACCGTATTCATCTGCGTGTCGGAGGCGAAAAATTTTCGTTTGTATTTCATACGGAAATGCCGACGGGCGACGGTCCTTTTCCCGTACTGCTGACGGGCGACGGCTGTTACGAATATCTCGGCGACGAGGCTGTGTCCGAGGCAAAGCGCCGCGGATATACGGTCGTTAATTTCGACCGCACGGAAATCGCCCCCGACATATACAACAGCGACAGAATTTCGGGAATCTATCCGCTTTTCCCTAATCTGCGTTTTTCGGCGATATCCGCTTGGGCGTGGGGATATATGCGCGTAGTTGACGTGCTTTCCGAAATACCCTTTCTCGATACGGAAAATATCGCGATAACGGGACATTCGCGCGGAGGAAAAGCCGTGCTTCTTGCCGGCGCTCTCGATGAGCGCATACGTTTTGTAAATCCGAACTGCAGCGGAGCGCACGGCTGCGGCTGTTGGCGTTATCTGCAGAACGAAGACAACGGCGACCGCAGCGAAAGACTTGCCGATCTTCTGAAGGCTGTGCCCTACTGGCTCGGTCCGGATATGAAAAATTACAACGGCTGTGAGGAAAAGCTGCCTTACGATATGCATTTTGTAAAAGCACTCGTCGCGCCCCGATATCTTTACGAAACAAACGGCGAGGGCGACACGTGGGCAAATCCGCGCGGAAGCTATATCACAAATCTTGCCGCAAGACCCGTATGGACACTGCTCGGCGAAGGCGGCACTGCCGTGCATTACCGAAAGGGCGGACACGGCCACACGCTTTGTGATATAACCGCGTTTCTCAATTTCGTCGACGCCGTCCGCGCAAAAAAGGGTATTCCCGCAGACGCTTTGCCCGACGGCTACGAAGCTCTTTCGGAAAGGCTGAAATAAAAATCAAAAAGTCCCGCTCACATCGGGACTTTTTCTCTTTTGTTTTCTTTTGTCAGGCAAAATATCACATATGCCGCGACAAGCGCTTCGGTTATCGGCATCGCCCACCATACAGAAGCTCCTCCAAGCACGGCGGGAAGAACAAGGATAAATGCTCCGCTTATCAGTATTCCTCTGCAGACGGAAACCGCCATTGACACGGCGGGCTTCATTATCGCCTGAAAATAGTACGTTGAAAAAATATTGAACGGCAACAGCAGAAACGACAGCGCATAAACGCGGATTATATGGGGCGCAACTAAAAGAACCGACTCGGTCGGAGTCATGAACAGCTTTACGAAGGTCTGCGGCAGAGCCATGAACATAGCCGTCCACACAACGCCGAGAATTGCCGAGGTAACCGTGCTGTACTTGAGCATTTTTCTTATACGGTCATATTTTTTCGCGCCGTAATTCTGAGATATTATCGGCTGAGCCGCCTGTCCCACACCGTAAGCACAGCACTGAACAAGCGTGCTTACCGTCACGATAACGCCGTATACGGCAAGTGCGTCGCTGTCAAGATATTTCATTATCTGTCTGTTGAAAAGCACCGTAAGCACGCCCATTGCGGCATCTATTATGAACGAAGAAAATCCGCTTACGGATATTCTTACAAATTTTCTCGGAATATTATGTACCCGAACGAATTTAAGCGTATTCTTTTTGGAGAAGAAATGCGTCAGCATTATTATCATTGAAATTCCGGCGCCCATAGCGGTCGCTATTCCTGCGCCTTTTATGCCCATATCAAGCGTGAAAACAAAGAAATAATCGCCGAAAACGTTGAATACGCCTCCAGCTATAACCGCTTTTGTCGCAAGCTCGGGCGCGGAATCGTTTCGCAGAAACGCGGAAATTATATTCGTGAAAACATAAATCGGCGCAGTAAGCTTCGGCAATACAAGATATTCCCTGCAAAGCGGCAAAAGCTTTTCGTCCGCGCCGAAGAACCGCAGAAGCGGCTCCTCCCACAAAAGCAGGACGACCGTCAGTATAACCGATATCACGCCGCCGAAAATCACCGACGCGGTGAAATATCCGTTTGCGCGTCTGCCCTCGCCCTCCGTTCCGCGCATTACGCCGTAAAGCACGGATCCGCCTATGCCGATAAGCAGTCCGAAGCTGTAAACAAGATTCCATACAGGCGATATCACAGCCATTGCCGCCGCGCCGTCCGGACCGTGATACTGTCCCACCATCGCCATATCGACAAGTCCGTAAATGCTCGATATAAGCGCGCTTCCGAACGAAGCCGCAAGAAACTTTACATAGATTTTTTTGAGATCTCCGTTTATCAGATCCATTGCAGATTTCTCCTTTTACACAAAAAAGCCGGACAGGAAACGGGCGTTTCAGCCCGTCACCTTATCCAGCTTGTTATTTCCCGTGAATAACTTGCCCTCCGAGTGAGCGTTTGCATTGTATCACAATAAAAACGGATTGTCAACAGTTATTTTTCATTTTTCGGTTTATAGTTGTAATAACAAAAGCTCAGCATGGTGATATCGTCAAACTGCGGAGCGTTTCCGACGAACGCGTCAACATCGGCTTTGACCTCAGGCAAAAGCGTTTCCGGCGTGCAGCTTTTGTTTTTGTTCAGCACGGCAAGAAGACGCTCCTCTCCGTAAAGCCGGCTCTCTGCGTCCGTTGCTTCGGTCACACCGTCCGTATACAGAAACAATGCGTCCCCCGGAGCCATATCAAGACTGTTTGAACGATATCGGAAGCCTTCCATTCCCGCAAGAACAAAGCCGCTGCGCGCGCGAAGATAATCGTATCCGCCTCCGGCGCGCCGGAAAAGCGGCGGATTATGTCCTGCGTTGACATAAACAAGATGACCTGTGGACAGCTCAAGCACGCCGATCCATGCGGTCACGAACATTCCCTCGTCGTTTGTTTCGCAAAGCAGACGGTTTACCTCCGTGAATACGACGTCGGGAGCGGAGCCTATCTGAGCGTGGTCCTTTATCAGCGTTTTTGCGATAACCATAAACAGCGCCGCCGGAACGCCCTTTCCCGATACGTCAGCCACAACTATCGCAAGGTGATCGTCGTCGACCATAAAAAAATCGTAAAAATCTCCGCCGACCTCCTTGGCGGGATTCATCACGGCGTAGACGTCAAACTCCTTTTGCGCCGGAAACGCCGGAAAAATTCTCGGGAGCATAGACGTCTGAATATGCGTTGCTACATTCAGCTCCGACGCGATCTGCTGCTTGTCGGCGCTGTCTTTTATCTGCAGTTCGAGCAGCTTGTGCGTGCGGTCTGCCAGGGTTGAGCATATTGTCGTCACGCCGCAGAAAATCAGCGAGCGCGGCAGAATATAGAAAACAATCACACGACGCACGGTTTCGCCCGTAACCACCCTCGGGCCGTCGGCTTCCAGCGCTTTGAGCAGGTTGCTGTCCCATTCGCCGAAATAAGTGCCGACAAGAAGCGATGCCGCCATACACAAAACGGACGCCGCCAGAAGAGCATAGGAAAAGCGCTTGGAATAGTAATGACAGCCCAGCACCACGGGTATAGCCCACGCCAGAATGGCGTGACTCGGCAGCGCGGCGGACAAAAGCGTGATACCCAGTATACAGCACATACAGACATACAGCTTCAGGCGCGGCGAATTCGGATTTACGAGCCGCAAAAGCAGACTCGGCAAAAGCAAAAACGATATTCCGCCTATCCCCGCGATCGCCATTATGGTTTTGGGAACAATGAACACTCCGAGAATATTCAAAATCCAGATCACAGCAACGACAGCCGCAAGCACGCGCATACACCGTGCAACGTAAATGTTGGCTTCTTTTTCGTTTTCCGCAAAGGCGGCGGAATACTCCGTTTCGTTCATACAGTCACCCTCCGTTTTTGTTTTTTACGGTTGAAATCGCACTGCGGCTTTCAGATAAGTCCGTCACTATGCTGCTCTACAAACGGAATAAGCTTTTCGCGGAGGAGCGCAAGCGCTTTGTTGCGGAAATGCTCGCCCCAGCCGTTGCCCTTGAGCATGCTCGCGCACGAACGGAACCATGCGAGCGGCTCAAGCCATTTAACGTCGGGGTTGATTTTTTCCGCTTCTTCTACCGTATCGCATCCGAAATATCCGCGGAAAAATTTTCTGTAAATTTCATCGACCTCTTCGGGGGTCATCTTGTAAAAGCTGTTGAACGTGCCTTTTTCCGTGTTCGCATAAACCATGGAAAACATTATTCTCGAAACGTCGAACATCGGCATACCCGTCGAAAGCTCGCCCATATCTATAAGGCAGCATTCTCCGTCCTGAACCATAATATTGTTGATGTTAAGGTCGCCGTGAATACAGGTGTCGCCGTCCGGCACAAGATCAAGAAAGCGGTACATCATATTTTTTTCTTCGTCCGTAATGCCAGTGACGGCGGCGATGTCGGCGCGGTTCAGATCCTTGAAGGACGGAATTTCGGGGTCCTTTGTATGTATTGCGTTGATCTTTTTGCAGACGTCAACGTACATTGCAACGTATTCGTCAAGCTTCGATCTGTCCGAACGGATAAGCTCGGCAAGGGTTTTCGATTTTATAAGCTCGTACACAACGCCCTTTCTGCCGTCGGCTTCGACTATATCGTATGAAATGGCGGTGGGAATTCCCATAACGAACGCTTTTTTGGAGAGCGCCTTTTCGTGCTCGATCATGGCGATATCTCCGCCCTCGTAATACAGCTTGATTATCGTTTCGTCGTCGATACGGTAGCATTCGCCGCACGCGCCGCGACCGATTACCTCGCACCCCTCGACGCTGATTTTGCGGCACGCCGGCTCGATATCCATAATTTCGGAAAAGCCCGTCATATTGAAAACTTCCATAACCTCGCTGCTTGCGTTTATCACGCGGAAGGCTTTGCTCCCGCAACGCTTTTTCAGTCCGAGCACAACGCGCAGTCCCGCGCTCGATATATATTCGAGGTCGGCTATGTCAAGAACGACCTCGTCTGCATCTCCCGGCAAAGCCGAAAGTGCCCCGCCGAATTCCGCGGCATTTGCCGAATTTACGCTTCCCTCGACAAAAGCGACCGCTCTGCCGTCCTTTATCTCGATGTTTACTTTCATTTGTTCAACTCTCCTTTTATAAAATACCGTTTCAACGGTTTCTTTCAATTCACGATACATGGGAAGATCCGACAGTCTGCGCAGTGCTTCCACATATTCGCGATACAGCCATTCCTGCTGCTCGCGCCCGTATTTGAACCTTTTCCAGACCGCTTCCCCGTCGGTTTTTATCCCTTCGGCGACGTCGCGTATGTTCGACAGCTTATCCGCACAGACGAGCATCGCGCATTTTCTGTCGCAGCCCTCAAGCGCGCGCAGCGTTGCGTCCTTGCGCTCCTTCCATGCAAGCTCCTTGTTTTCCGTATCGAAAAGAACGAGCCTGAGCACTTCGTTTCCGAAGTCTTCTTCTATTTCCGCGCGGGTAACTCCTCCGTCCTCTATGGTATCGTGCAGAAGTCCCGCGCATATCAGGCTGTCGTCCGCGCCGTTTTTCGCAAGCTCAATCGCGACCGAAAACGGATGACAGATATAAGGTTTCCCATCCTTTCGCGTCTGCTCTCCGTGAATTTTCAGGGCGAACAAAAACGCGCGAAGCACATTTTCCGTCATACGTCTGCCTCCGCAAATAAAATAACGGGCTCGGATTGCTTTTTGCCTTGACAAAAAAACAATAAAAACCATTAAAATTATAGCTGAAAATAGTTTTTTTGTCAACATAAAAAGCACAAGTCGGAAAATTTTTAATGCTTGCCGGCGGACATTCTGCGCGCAGCAAAACAAATCGGCGCTTTTCTCTTGCGATTCTGCGAGAAAAATGATATAATAGCAGCGGTATTTCAATCGTTTTTCAATGTTTTACGGTATAATCGAAGCGATACCGAAATTATCGGACGGAGCACAGCCGTCCGGAACGGAGATAATTTATGAAGCTTTTGCTTGTGGAAGACGAGCGGAGAATGGCGCAGGCGCTCTGCGAAATTCTCCGTCAGGAAAAATATGACGTGGACTGCCGCTACGACGGAGCATCGGGTCTTGACGCGGCGGAAAGCGGCATTTACGATGTTATGATACTCGACGTAATGCTTCCGGAAATGAACGGCTTTGAGCTTGCGCGGCGGCTTCGCGGCGAGGGCATACACACCCCCATCCTGATGCTGACCGCCAAAGCGGAGCTTGACGACAAGGTCACGGGGCTTGACAGCGGCGCAGACGACTATCTGACAAAGCCGTTTATGACAAAGGAACTGCTCGCAAGACTGCGCGCCCTGCTCCGACGGAATATAGACACGCCCGACGGAACGCTTAAATTCGGGGATATTTCCCTTGACTCAAAAACAGCCGAGTTGCGCTGCGTTGCGACGGGGCAAAGCGTCCGTCTGAGCGAAAAGGAATGGCGGATAATGGAATATCTTATTGCAAATCAGAATCAGATTCTCACCCGCGAACAGCTCGCCGTGAGAATATGGGGCTATGACAGCGACGCCGAATACAACAATGTGGAGGTTTATATGTCCTTCACGCGAAAAAAGCTTGCCTTTGTCGGCGCAAAAACCGAAATAAAGGCGGTCAGGGGCGTCGGCTACGAACTGAGGTGTGAAAATGTTTAGAAAATCAAGGATAAAAATCATTGTCGCGGTGATGGCGTCAATCGTTGCGCTTCTGTCCGGAACGCTTGCCGTGATAATGGGCACAAGCTACGCTCAGATGCACACCGACAACAAGCGCATGCTGGAGCAATATGTGCGGGAATACCGTCTTGAAACGGACAAAGAAAGTATGCCGGACGAGCAGAAAGCAGAGGACGAAAAGCCTCCCATGCCCGACCAGCAGCCTCCGGACGAGCTTCACAAGTTCGATGTTTCGACGTTTTATTCCGTTGCCGTCTCGGACGACGGAACGGTGCTGAAAACCGAAAACGGCTCCGGCGCGATGTACTCAGACGAAACGCTTGAGGCTTACGCCGAGGAAATCATAAAGGGCAGCGCCAAAACGGGCGGAATAAAAAATCTCACTTATCTGAAGGAGCAAAAGGACGGATATATTTTGGTCGCCTTTATCGACAACGCCATAATGCAGGGCGGAATGGCGACGGTGTTCCGCAACACGCTGATATTCGGCGGCATCGCCGTGATAGCGGTGTTTTTCGTTTCCGTGTTTCTCGCAAAGCGCATAGTTTCCCCGCTTGAAGAAAGCTTCAGTAAGCAAAAGCAGTTTATTTCCGATGCAGGTCATGAGCTGAAAACGCCGATCTCTGTCGTCGGCGCGAACGCCGAGCTTCTGTCGCGCGAGATCGGTGAAAACAGGTGGCTTTCAAACATACAGTACGAAAACGAGCGGATGGGCGCGCTTGTACGTCAGCTGCTTGAGCTTGCCCGAATGGAAAATGTCGCGCCGCAGACGGAAAGTCTTGATTTCAGCCGTATTGTCGACGGCGAGCTTCTCCCGTTTGAAAGCGTGGCGTTCGAGCACGGACTTGAGCTTACCTCCGATATTTCGGACGGAATCCGCGTAAACGGCGACGCATCGCGATTAAAGCAATTGGTGTCAATCCTTATCGACAACGCTATCCGCCACAGCGAAAAGGGAAAAGAGGTTGCCGTCACGCTGAAAGCCGACCGCGGCTGCGCAAGGCTGTCGGTCGTCAATTCCGGAAAAGAAATTCCGGCAGAGCTGCAAAAGCAGATCTTCGAGCGCTTTTACCGCATTGATACGGCAAGAAGCGACGACGGTCATTTCGGGCTCGGACTTTCGATTGCCAAAGCCATAACGGATTCGCATCAGGGAAGCATCGGACTTTCGTGCCGCGACGGCAGGATAGAATTTACGGCGCGTATCCCGCTTGAAAAATAGATTTTTTATATCAGCCTTCCGCGCAAAAAGCGAAGGCTGATTTTTTTAAGATTTTTTCTTTTTTTCAATCAAACTTCAATGTAGCGGCTGTAAAGTAAAGACAACAGATTGGGAAGGCGCTCCGGAAAAGAGCCGATTCCCGACGACACAGATATAAAAAGGAGAAATAAGCTATGAAAAAATTATTATCATTATTATGCGTTGCGGCGCTGCTGTTATCGCTTGCCGCGTGCAAAAAGAGCTCCGTAAATACGGAATATGCCGGCTCTACCGTCACCGGTAAGGTCACGGCAATAGATGATTCCACCGTAACCGTTCAGCTCGGAGAGCTGACCGAAAGCGACAGCCGTCCCGAGATGCCGAACGGCACAGGTGACGGACAGACTCCTCCCAAAAAACCCGACGGCACAGACACCGGCGACGGACAGACTCCTCCCGATATGCCCGATGGTACGGGCGACGGTCAGACTCCGCCCGAAAAACCCGACGGCGACAGCACAGGCGACGGTCAGACTCCTCCCGATATGCCGAGCGGCAACGGCGGCGGCTTCGGCTCGTCCAAAACCTTTACGGCAGGCGATGAAACAATCAGCGTCGATCTCTCGGACGCATCGGTTATAAAGGATTCCACGGTCGCGTCAGTCAGCGATATCGCCGAGGGCGACATTCTTCAGATCAGCTTTAACGAAAGCGGAAAAGCAAAGACGGTGGTTATCGTATCGCTTGGCGGCAACGGCGGCGGAAACGGCGGAGGCGGCGGCAATGGCGGCAATGGCGGTGGCTCCGGCACGGTAACGCAGGGCGACAGCGCAAACACGATAAGCACAGACGGCACCTACTCCGATCAGAGCTATACCTCCACGGGAGACGACGAAAACGCACTGCGTATAGACGGGGCAACCGTCATACTTGACGGAATCACCGTTATCAAGAGCGCAGGCGCGACCTCAAACACAGAGAACGGCGACTTTTACGGCGTAAACGCCGCGCTTCTTGCCACAAACGGCGCGACGGTGACAATCAAAAACGCAACCGTTTCCTCGTCCGCGCAGAACGGCAACGGCGTGTTCAGCTACGGCAGCGGAACAACCGTCACGATTTCCGATTCGACAATCACAACCACAGCCGACAATTCCGGCGGTATTCAGACAACCGGCGGCGGCACGACAAACGCAAGCAATCTCACCGTTGACACCTCGGGCAACTCCTCTGCCGCTATCCGCTCCGACCGCGGCGGCGGCACGGTAAACGTGACCGGCGGAACCTATACGTCAAACGGATACAATTCTCCCGCCGTTTATTCCACGGCAACGATCACCGTTTCGGACGCAACTCTTGCCGCAAACAATTCCGAGGCGCTTGTAATTGAGGGCAAAAACTCCATAGTGCTTACAAACTGCACGGTTGTCGGCAACATGAGCGACACCAAGGGCACAAGCTCCGATGAAAACGTTCACAACGTGATGATTTATCAGTCCATGAGCGGCGACGCAGACGTGGGCACATCGACCTTTACAATGACGGGCGGCTCTCTGACGGCAAAAAACGGCGATATGATCTATGTCACAAACACGCACTGCGTGCTCACTCTTTCCGGCGTCACCGTCAAAAACGAGGATTCCGACGCATATCTGCTTTACGCTGTCGGCAACTCCGCAAGTCACGGCTGGGGTACGGCGGGAAGCAACGGCGCGCAGGTTGAATTCACGGCAGACGCACAGACCCTCGAAGGCGATATCGCGGTGGATACTATCTCAACTCTCGATATGACGCTCAAAAACGGCAGCACCTTCACCGGCACGGTAAACATCATCGAAAACGAGCAGGGCGGCACAGCTGTCGAAAACAATGCGGTCATCACCGTTGAAGCAGGCTGCACATGGCACCTGACGGGCAACTGCACGATAACAAGCCTTACAAACAACGGAACGATAAATTTCGGCGGCTATACGATAACCCTTGCCGACGGAACCGTTCTCGGCGCATAAGCAAACCAAAAAACCGCACCTTGCAAAAAAGGTGCGGTTTTTTCACTGAAAGCGTCAGATGCTTTTCCGTTATATTTTCAGAATAAAATGATTTTTATGAAAATCAAGAATTCCTTCGTCGCGCATTTTCCCGAGCTCAAGCGACAGCCCGCTGCGCTCGACAGCAAGGTAATCGGCAAGCTGCTGTCTTGAAAAAGGAATGTCGAATTCGTACTTTCCGAGCCGCTGTGCCTCCGCCGAAAGATATGACATAAGCTTTGCCCGTGTGGTGCGCTGTCCCATATGAGTCAGCTTTTCGCTAAAGCGCAGATTTTTTTCGGCAAGCTCGCCGAGAAGATTTCTTATGATCCGATTGTGATGCTCGCAGGCGGACGGGCAGACGTTCAGAATGCGCTTTACGTTGAGAAACATCACCGTGACCGGCGTTTCAGCCACGACGCTCATATTCGGGACGGCGCCGGAGGCGCAGGCAAAGGCGGCGGCAAAGGTCTGTCCCGCGCCCGCTCTGGAAAGGATATTGCGGTTTCCCCAGATATCCTCCTGTATGATAAGGACGCTTCCGTCAAGCACAAGCCCGATAGCTTCGGTCGTATCGCCTGCGCGAAGCAGAAAGGCGTCCTTTTGAAAGATTTCTTTCCGAGGGTCAAGGCAGGAAAGCATTGACATAAGCTCGCTCTCGGAAATTCCCGAAAAAAGCCTTGAAGACAGAATAACCGGCAAAAAATTTTTCATAAAAATCCTCTTTCGTTGAAAATTCAACCGACTTGTTGATTTTATTATACTATAATGAAAGCAGAAAAGCAAGGAGGTTATATTTATGAAAAGAAGAATTATTGAAATCGACAGAGATAAATGCAACGGCTGCGGCGCGTGTGCCGCCGCCTGCCACGAGGGCGCAATCGCCATGGTGGACGGAAAAGCGCAGCTGATGCGCGACGATTACTGCGACGGCTTGGGCGACTGTCTGCCGGCGTGCCCCACGGGAGCGATTACATTTGTAGAGCGCGAGGCTGCCGCTTACGACGAAAACGCCGTTATGGAAAACAAGCGCAAAAAAATGCAGGATAAAATGAAAAAAGAGGGTATGACTCTTCCCTGCGGCTGCCCGGGAACACAGTCGAAAAAGATAGAGCACGCCGAATGTGCCGGCACGGAAGCTCCCTTTGCGGCGGCTGTCAGCCGCCTTTCGCAGTGGCCCGTTCAGATAAAGCTTGTTCCGGTAAACGCCCCGTATTTTGACGGCGCAAAGCTGCTTATCGCCGCCGACTGCACGGCTTACGCCTATGCCGCTTTCCATGAGCGCTTTATAAAAGGACACATCACCCTTGTCGGCTGTCCCAAGCTTGACAGCGTCGATTATTCCGAAAAGCTCACGGAAATTATCCGCAACAACGACATTAAAAGCGTCACCGTGGTGCGTATGGAGGTCCCCTGCTGCGGCGGACTCGAGCATGCCGCAAAAACGGCTCTGCAGCAGAGCGGAAAATTTATTCCGTGGCAGGTCGTAACGATTTCCACCGACGGAAGAATACTTGACTGAATATAACCAAACCGGCGCTCTTTGCGTCCGTTTGAAGATAAAAGCGCGAAAATGTATTGACTTTTTCGTATTCTTAAACTATAATAATCAAGGATAGAATTTATCGGATTAAAGAAAAGCTGCCTTTGAGCAGCTTTTCAAAGCGCCGCAAGTTAGCAGTTGCTAACTTGCGGCGACGGAGCTGTCAATGAAAACAATCGGTTGCCGCATTACACGGGAGGAAAAACAATGAAGGACAAAGAACTGCAATTTAACCGCACCTGTCATGTGCTGTATTCAAAAAAATGCAAAAAGGAAATCCGAAGCAAAATCGCCGACCATTATCCGAAAGACGAATGCGAGGCTGTCTGGGAGCGGGTGCAAAGACAGTATGTCGATTATCTTGCCGATTGGCGCACGGATCTGGGCGGCAGAAAGAATTTTCACAACGGCGTCGGCGGAACATACGACTGCATTGCCGTTTTGTCGTATTATACGGCGTGCAGAGAAAAGACAGGCTTTGACGAGATAACCGATATCGTCGCAAACATAACATTGCCGTCCTTCCGCAAGCTGAAATTCGTGAATTTCAGCAAGCCTTTGTGGAAAAAACTGATGTACAGAGCCTTTTGCAGTGCGAAAAAGCGTTGCGACAAATGGCACGATTACGAAATGCGCGTCGCGCCCTACGAAAAGGACAAGCCCGTTTATTACGAGTTTACAGCCTGTCCCGTTGCGGAGTTTATCCACAGGCACGGTCTGGAGGAAATCGCTCCCGCGCTCTGCAACGTCGATTATCCCGCGCTGGAAATTATGGGCGCAAGGCTCGCAAGAACCACTACCTGCGTCAACGGCTGCAAATGTGACTATACCATCTGCGGCGATCGTGACGAACATATAAAGCTTCACCCCGAATATCGCGACGAAGCGGGATATCGGAGAAACAAATAAGGAGAAACGGAAATGAAATGGCTTATAATACCCGTATTTTATCTTCTGTATTGGGGAATGTGTTTTCTGTGTACGGGAACGGACAGGAAGAATCTTGCCGGACTGCGCTCATACCCAGACGCCGTGCAGAGCATCGTCCGCGAAAGGCTTGCAAACGCTCCGAAGGCAAAATCCGTGCCCGCAGTTCTGCTGAGCAATCTTGTCTTTTTCACGGTCGTATTCTCCGCGCTCGGACTTGTCTTCAGGAACGTCCTTGCCTTGGACGGCTATCTTCCGGCGTTTTGGTATTTTCTTTTGCTCGGCGAGGGGCTGGGACTGTTTGACCTGCTTGTCATAGATCTGCTCTGGTGGCGCAACACAAAACGCATACGCTTTTCCTTCCTGCCGGATAAGGCGATTTATCAAAGCCCCGCAAAGCACATCGGCTCGTTTGTGCGCGGCATTCCGCTGTTTGCCGCCGTCGCCGCGCTGAGCGCACTGACGGTTACTTTAGTATGAAACGAAAAGAAGGAATCACAGAATGCTGATATTTATCATTGAAGCTCTCGCCGCCTGTCTGCTGCTGACGGCAGGCTGCCTGTTGTCGACGCGCAGGCTCATGGATAATTTAGAGCTTGCAAAGCTGAATTATCCGCCCGAATTTACCGCCTGTGAGTAAATATCGACCATCTGTCGAAAAACAGTGGAAATCCTTTTTCGGATATATTATAATAAACGCAAAAGGATGGTGATCGGATGAAGGTTGAAATAAAGATCGACGAAAGCTGTACCGAGCCGAAAATAGTCATACTGACGGACAGAATAACCGATAAAATAAACGACATCGCATCAAAGCTTGCGGCAGAGCAGGCTCGGATAATTGCGGGATTCAAAAACGATCGTGCAACCGTGCTTGAACCGAGCCGGATTTATCGCGTCTTCGCTTCGGACGGAAAGGTTTATGCCGAAACCGAAAACGAAACTTACCTTCTGCGTTTGCGGCTGTATGAGGCGGAGCGATGTCTTGAAAACCGTTTTTTCGTGCGGATATCCGGCGGCGAAATCATCAATCTGAAAAAGGTAAAAGGGTTTGATCTGAGCTTTGTCGGAACGATTTGCGTTTCGCTTTCAAACGGAACGGTCACTTACGTTTCAAGACGGTATGTTGCGAAAATCAAACAACTGCTCGGTTTGTGAGGTGATAAAATGAAAAGAAAATTTATATTGCGCGCACTGCTCGGATTGCCTCTCGGAATTGCCATAGGTTTTGTAATTACTCTGCTTATTTCCGTCTGCATCGGCGACGGAACGTTTTATCCCGTCACGCCAGAGCTTATCAAAGCGACGGGAAGCGAGCTGAGCGCGGTCATTTTACAGACCGCTTTGTGTGCGATTATGGGCGCAGGCTATGCGGCGGCGTCTGTCATCTGGGAGATTGACGCGTGGAGTCTTACAAAACAAAGCGGCATTTACTTTCTCATCATAAGCATTATTACGCTGCCGATCGCCTATATTGCAAACTGGACAAAGCACACCCTTGTCGGCGTTCTTTCCTATGCGGGAATTTTCTCCGCAATCTTCGTTGCGGTATGGATTATTCAGTATCTGCTCTGGAAACGGAAGATAAAGAAAATAAACGCACGCATAAACGATAAGGAAGAGTGAAAGCCAAAAATCCGCCCACACGGGCGGATTTTTGGGTTTGTCCGGTCTTATACCGTGCCGCTGACGACGAGCTCCGCCGTGCCGGGCGTCACAGTCCATGTGCCTGTTGTCGTGTCCTGCGTAAAGGTTGCCGCCGGAATTGACAAAAAAAATTAAGCTGCTTGAGCTTGAACGCGCCGATATGAGCCGCCTTTTTGTGCAAAAGAGGTGATGCTTTGCCGTCTGCACGTCGGTTTCGGGCTTGAATTTTTGCGAAAATATGATATAATACTGTCAGGGCGGACATTATACGGCGCAAGCAGTCCGCACATACGGCGTAAATTTCCGAATATCATATTTCCGGAGGCAAAAATGTCGCAGATAACAAAAAGAGCGCTTGAGCAGTCGCTGAAAAACCTTCTTCTCAAAAAACCGCTGACAAAAATCACTATAAACGATATCGCCGAGGATTGCGGAATAAACCGAATGACGTTTTATTATCATTTCAAGGATATTTACGACCTTGTGGAATGGTCGTGTATCGAGGACGCGAGAAAAGCGCTGGAGGAAAACAAAACCCACGATACATGGCAGCAGGGACTTCTGAATATTTTCGGGGCGGTGCTTGAAAACAAGCCTTTTATAATGAATGTCTACCGCTGTGTGGATCGCGAGCAGGTTGAAAAATATCTGAAGCCGCTGACGGACAATCTTATCATGGGCGTGATAGAGGAGCAGTCGGCCGGGATAACCGTGCGCGAGGAGGACAAGGGATTTATCGCACGGGTTTATTCGTATGTATTTATAGGCATTATGCTCGATTGGATAAAGGACGATATGAGGGCGGACCCGAAGCTGATAGTCAATAAGCTTGCCCTGCTGATAAAGGATTCCATAGGCGAGGCGCTGCTCCGCTTCAGCATATGATTTTTTATCGGAAAAGCCGAAATGATAAAATTTTGTACACTTTGTTTTCCCCTGATTGAATTTCCGTCAGGGGAGTTTTTTTGTCTATTGTAAAAGTCTGCGCGGAGGGTATAATAAAGTCACAAAATAAAAAACAAACCACCAAGGAGGTTTTGATTATGTATTATTCAGCAGGAACTTACGAAGCATTCGCGCATCCGGAAAAGCCGAAGGATGTCGATAAAAAATCGGCTTATATCATAGGCACGGGACTTGCCGGACTTACGGCAGCCTTCTATCTTGTCCGCGACGGACAGATGAAGGGCGAGCATATCCATCTTCTTGAAAAGCTTGAGCTTGCGGGCGGCAGCTGTGACGGACGCAAGGATATCACAAAAGGCTTTTATATGCGCGGAGGACGCGAAATGGACAATCATTTCGAGGTAATGTGGGACACCTTCCGCGACGTGCCGTCAATTGAAACGCCCGGAGTATCCGTGCTTGACGAATATTATTGGCTCAACAAGCACGACCCGAACTATTCTCTGTGCCGCGCGACCGTAGACTGCGGAAAAGACGCTCACACAGACAGAAAATTCGAGCTTGACAAAGATTCGGCTATGGCTCTTTCAAAGCTTTTCCTCACGCCCGAAAAGGACCTTGAGGACAAAAAGATTTCAGAGGTGCTTCCCGACAGCTTCTGGAGCACGAACTTCTGGCTCTATTGGCAGACGATGTTTGCTTTCCAGCGCTGGTCAAGCGCACTTGAAATGAAGCGTTATCTCTGCCGCTATGTTCATCACATCGACGGACTTCCGGATTTCAGCGCACTGCGCTTTACAAAATACAATCAGTACGAAAGCATGATTTTGCCGCTTGTGAAGTATCTTGAAGCTCACGGCGTGCGTATTGAATACGGCATGGACGTAAAGAACGTCGTCATCGAAGACGAGGGCGGCAAGAAGGTCGCAAAGCAGATAGTTTACGTAAAGGACGGCAAGGAGCAGACCATAGATCTCATCGAGGACGATCTCGTGTTCATCACAAACGGCTGCTGCACGGATACCTCGTGCTACGGCGACCAGACTCACGCTCCCGACCTTTCCGGCATCAGAAACGGCTGCGGCGAGTCGTGGGATATGTGGAAGGCTATCGCGGCGCAGGCAAAGCACGGCGAATACGGCAATCCCGAAAAATTCTGCGGCGATGCGGACGCAACAAACTGGATGAGCGCCACCGTCGCAACCTCGGACGAAACGGTTATCCGTCACATAATGGACATCTGCAAGCGCGATCCCCGCGCGGGCAAGGTAACGACGGGGGGCATCGTTACCGTAAAGGACAGCACGGAAAACTGGTATCTTTCATGGACGATAAACCGCCAGCCGCAGTTCAGATCGCAGGATAAGAGCATGGTTCTGGTATGGCTGTATTCGCTCAACACAAACAAGGAAGGCAACTATGTAAAGAAAGCCATGCGTGACTGCACGGGCGAGGAGGTCTGCCGTGAGTGGCTCTATCACATCGGCGTACCCACCGAAAAAATCGACGCTCTCGCAAAGGACGCCTGCAACACCACAACGTGCTATATGCCGTATATCAACGCGTTCTTCCAGCCGAGAAAGGAATCCGATCGTCCGAAGGTCGTGCCGGACGGCGCTGTGAACTTCGCATTCATCGGTCAGTTCGCCGAAACTCCCCGCGATACAATCTTCACAACCGAATATTCCATGCGTACCGGTATGGAATCGGTATATACGCTGCTTGATATAGATCGCGGCGTGCCGGAGGTATGGGGCAGCAAATACGATGTCCGCGAGCTGCTTCGCGCATGCTACTACGCGATAGACAAAAAGCCCATAACGGATATCAAGCTTTCCTTCAAGGAAAAGGAGCTTCTCAAGGTCGTTATGAAAAAGGTTCAGGGCACGGACGTCGAGCTGCTTCTCAAAGAGAGCGGACTGATAAAGTGATTTCTTGCTCGCCGGAACAATTTTTCGGCTGTCATATAAAAAGCATAAGGCGTAATATCTGCGCCTTATGCTTTTTTGTCGTTCAAGCGAAAAATGTGGCAATTTTACGGTTTTCTCCTGCAAAAATCGCACCGGAAGTATTGATAATGAACAAATTCCGTGATATAATATTTTTCAGGGTAGGTAATTATGGACTTAATTCGTACAATTGAACTGAAAAAAACAATACTCGAAGACAACGACTCCGACGCCGACAGGCTGCGCTCGGAGCTTGATCGCGCACGCGTTTTCTACATCAACGTAATGTCCGCTCCCGGCAGCGGAAAGACGTCCTTGCTTGTCAGGCTCATCGGCGCGCTGAAGGACAGATATGCTGTCGGCGTTATGGAAGCGGATATAGACGGCGATGTTGACGCATATACCGTCCGCGCCGCAGGCGCACGGTCAATACAGCTTCACACCGGCGGAATGTGCCACCTTGACGCGGATATGTCGCGTCAGGGCTTTAAGGAATTCGGCACAAATGAGGATATCGTATTTCTGGAGAACATCGGAAATCTCGTGTGTCCGGCAGAGTTCGATACGGGAGCGCATCTCAAAATCGCACTGCTCGCAATTCCCGAGGGCGACGACAAGCCGCTCAAATATAAATTGATGTTTTCCTCTTGCGACGCGCTTGTCATAACCAAAATCGACACGGCGGAATATTTTGATTTTGACATTGACAGATGTAAAGAAAACCTTGCAAAAATCAATCCGGACGCAAAGGTTTTCGTTGTGTCGTCCAAAGCGGGCGAGGGCGTAGCCGCCCTTGCGGAGTGGATCTGCGGCAGATATATGAAATGGCAAGAGGAGCTGAAATGAGAATAATATCCGTAAAAGAAAGCGTATTTTCAAATAACGATAAAATCGCGGACGGACTTCGTGCGTCACTCAGAGCTCAGGGCACGTTTATGCTCAACGTCATGTCTTCGCCCGGGAGCGGAAAAACAACCCTGCTTTCAAGGCTTATACGGGATATGAAGCAGTCGCTTAAGATAGTCGCTATGGACGTTGACATAGATACGGAGCTTGACGCAAGACGCATTGCCGAAAGCACGGGGGTCGAGAGCGTGCAGATTCACAACGGTGGACTCTGCCACATAGACGCGCAGATGGTGGCAAACGCGCTCTCGCAGGCAGACTTTCCGAAATCCGACCTTATTGTGCTTGAAAACATAGGCAATCTTGTGTGTCCGGCGGAGTTTGATACGGGCGCGCACCTGAATATGATGCTTTTATCCGTGCCGGAGGGCGACGACAAGCCCCTGAAATATCCGCTTATGTTTGAAAAATGCGATATTATTGTCGTTACAAAGACCGACACGCTCGAAGCGTTCGATTTCGATATGCAGGCGCTTGAAAAGCGCGTCAGGGCGCTGAATAAAAACGCACTGATTATACCCGTCAGCGCAAAAACGGGCGACGGTGTGGATTTGCTGGAGAATATATTATATCAAAAAATAAAATCTTTGAATAAAGGAGAAAACATCAATGGCTGAGATGAGCAAAGCATTCGTTCCCGAGTATATGGGAGATCCGAACCCAAGCGAGAAAATTCTCAAGCTGGCAAGAAAAATCACCGACTGCATCGATCACAAGCTCAAGGGCGTAACGGCAAACGATCCGGAGTACTGGGGGCTCCGTTGCATCATAACCGATGAAATGGCTGACCTTGCGCTCAAAATGAAGGTGCGTCATCACTACACCTTCGAAGACCTCAAAAAGCTCAATCCGCAATACAAGGCGGAGGAGCTTCAGAAGCTTCTCGACGAGATGAGCAACATCGGTATTCTTGAATACGATTACGGTGACAATTATGACAAAAACGGTCCGATAAAGGACGCTGTACCCGTGCGTCGTTATGTGCTTCCGATGTTTGTTCCCGGCTCTGCGGAATTCACGAACATGGTCAAAAGACAGCTTGACGAGCATCCCGAGCTTGCAATGTTCTTTGAAAGAATGACGTATCTGCCTCTGACGGCGGTCACCCCCATGGTTCCCGCCGGCGGCGCGGGCATCGGCATGCACGTTATTCCCGTCGAAAAGGCAATAGATATGGAAAACGGCACCATGGATATCGAGCATATTTCATACTGGCTCAAAAAGTATGAGGGGCATCTGGGCGTGGGCATCTGCTCCTGCCGTTACGGCCGTTCAAAGCTCGGCGAGGGCTGCGGCGACAGCTGTGAGGACTGGTGTATCGGCATAGGCGATATGGCGGATTACTGCCGCGAAACCGGAAAGGGTCACGATATCACATACGAGGAGGCTATGCAGATTCTCCGCAACGCAGAGGCAAACGGCTTCGTTCATCAGATTACAAACATCGACGGCGAAAACAAGATTTTCGCAATCTGCAACTGCAACGTAAACATATGCAACGCTTTGCGTACATCTCAGCTTTTCAACACGCCCAACCTGTCGAGAAGCGCATACGTCGCAAAGGTCGAAAAGGATAAATGCGTAGCCTGCGGCAAATGCGTTGAATATTGTCCGGCGGGTGCGGTCAGGCTCGGTCAGAAGCTCTGCACAAAAGAGGGCGAAATAAAATATCCCAAGCACGAGCTTCCCGACAATCTCAGCTGGGGACCCGACAAATGGGACGAGGATTACAGAGATAACAACCGCAAAAACTGCTACGAAACCGGCACCTCGCCCTGCAAGGTCGCCTGCCCCGCTCATATCGCGGTTCAGGGCTACATACGCAAGGCAAAGGAAGGCAAATACAGAGAGGCTCTCGCTCTCATAAAGAAGGATAATCCGTTCCCCGCAATCTGCGGCCGCGTCTGCAACAAGCGCTGCGAAGCTGCCTGCACGAGAGGAACGATCGACGAGGCGGTCGCAATCGACGATATAAAGAAATTCATCGCGGAGCAGGATCTGCATGCGGAAACAAGATACGTTCCGGAGGTTGTAATTCCGTCAAACGTCGAAAAGCAGTGGCAGCAGAAGATCGCAATCATCGGCGCGGGTCCTGCGGGACTTTCCTGCGCATATTATCTTGCGACAAAGGGCTACAAGCCCACCGTATTTGAAAAGAACGAAAAGCTCGGCGGTATGCTCACCTACGGTATTCCGTCCTACAAGCTCGAAAAGGACGTTATCGAAGCGGAGATAGACGTTCTGCGCGAGCTCGGCGTGGAATTCAGGTGCGGAGTCAATGTCGGCAAGGACGTGACGATAGCTCAGCTTCGCGAGCAGGGCTACAAGGCGTTCTATATCGCTATCGGCTGTCAGGGCGGCAGACTGCCCGGAATTCCCGGAGAAGACGCAATCGGCACGGATATGGCAGTTTCGTTCCTGCACGCAGCAGCCGAAAATCACGACAGAAAAATGACTGGAAAGACGGTCGTTATCGGCGGCGGCAACGTTGCCGTTGACTGCGCACGCACCTCTGTCCGTTTCGGCAGTGACAGCGTCGGAATGTACTGCCTTGAATCGCGCGACACAATGCCCGCAAGCAAAAAAGAAGTAGAAGAAACTCTTGCGGACGGCATCACCGTAAACAACGGCTGGGGACCGAAGGAAATCCTCAAAAACGAAGACGGCACGGTAAAAGCAGTCGTGTTCAAAAAATGTCTCAGCGTAACCGATCCCGAAACGAAGAAATTCAGCCCGAAATACGACGAAAACGATACAATTACGGTCGAAGCGGACAACGTTATCTTTGCAATAGGTCAGAGCATTGTCTGGGGAGAGCTTCTCAAAGACACAAAGGTTGAATTCCACCACGGAAATTATCCCGTCGCGGACGCGCTCACATATCAGACGGCAGAGCCGGATATTTTCGTCGGCGGCGACGTATACAGCGGACCGAAGTTCGCCATCGACGCAATCGAAGCCGGCAAAAACGCGGCTGTATCGCTTCACAGATTCGTACAGCCCGGCACAAGCATGACAATCGGACGCAACCGCCGCGATTTCATCGAGCTTGACAAGGACAACATCGTTATCGACAGTTACGACACCGCCGGCAGACAGGAGGCAAAGGAGCTTGACGGCGATAAACATTCGTTCAGAGATCTGCACGGCACGCTCACTGCAGAGCAGGTACACACGGAAGCTTCACGTTGTCTCGGCTGCGGAGCAAGCGTCGTTGACGAAAACAAGTGTATCGGCTGCGGTATCTGCACCACAAAGTGCGAATTTGACGCGATCAGGCTGCACAGAGATCATCCTGAATGCTCCAAGCTGATTCGCAGCGAGGACAAATTCAAAGCAATCCTGCCGTATGCCGTAAAACGCGGCTTCAGAATAGCCTTCGGCAAAAAGACCGCCGAAGAAAAAGCTTCTCAAAAGAAACATAAAGAATATGTAAAGGCAACCAAAAAAGCCAAAAAGGCAAACAACAAATAAGAGGTATTTATGCACGAGCTGGGAGTGGTTTTTCACATAGCGGACATCGTAAGCGATATCGCCCGCGAGAACAATGCGTCCAAAATAGCAAAGGTCGTTATGCAGATAGGGGAGGTTTCCACCGTCGTAAACGATCAGCTTATCGACTGCTGGAATTGGAACGCAAACCGCACAGAGCTTCTCAAAGGCTGTAAAATAGAAGTGGAAACCATCCCCGCCGTCACCTACTGCGAGGATTGCAAAAAGGAATATCCGACCGTAAAATACGGCAAGATCTGCCCCTTTTGCAAAAGCGAACGCACCTTTCTTCTGAAAGGAAACGAGGTACAGATCAAAGAAATTCTCGTGGAATAAAATCCGTATCACGCACTGAGCAGCCGCACGCTTTGTAATATGTCGCTCCGCGCCCCTGCTTTTCTCACCGAATGGATCGCCGAGCCGCTCTATAATAGAAAGGTGCGGCGCACGGCAAATTTTCATGTGGAGGACAGCTGCGTGATGTGCCTCGGCTGTCTGCACCGCTTTCCAAAAGCGGCGATTAATCACAAAAGCAAAAACACGTGCGGGCAATTCGTAAACAAAACAGTAAAATTATTAGGAGATTCGTATGAAAGTAACGATTATCACGGGAGCATCTTCTGGGCTCGGAAAAGCATTTGC
>CAVKJG010000018.1:22512-35671 GCA_963656825.1 Sphaerochaetaceae bacterium | reverse complement strand
GTTCTTTTCCTTGCGCGTCGGCAAAAATATTTTTATAAAGGAGAAAAATCATGGCAAAATTTTCAACCAAAAAAGCATTGGTGCTGAGCATGTTTTCCATGCTGCTCTGCATATCAATGCTTGTCGGCTCCACCTTCGCGTGGTTCACCGACACCGCAAGCGCGACCGTGAACACAATTCAGGCTGGTACATTGGATGTTGAGCTCTGGAAGGCTGACAGTGACGAAGCCCTCGACGCTACCGCTCTTACATGGGTGAAGGCTGAGGGAGCGGCTGAAGACGAAGAAGTTCTCTGGGAACCGGGATGTACATACAACCTTGAAAGCTTCCGTATCAAGAACAACGGCAATTTAGCACTCAAATACAAGGTTATTATCAGCGGTCTTGTAGGCGACGCAAAGCTTCTTGAAGCTATCGACTTCACCGTTTCGGTTGATGGCACGGCTCTTGTTGCCAAGGACGGCGCTTCCACTGTTTCCACGGTTGCCGACCTCAACAATTTTGAGGGAACGCTTGAAGCAGGAGCTGTGACAGGCAAGATTACCATAACAGGTCATATGAAAGAAGAAGCCGGAAACGATTATCAGGATCTTTCTATCGACGGTATCGCAATCACCGTTGTTGCAACTCAGCTTAACAGCGAGTACGACAGCACGAACAACACATACGACGAATATGCTACATACCCTGTTGTAGCCGTTTCTCAGGTAACGGTTAACTCGGCGACCAAGAAAACAACCGGATCTGCCACAATCAGATCTGCTGAAACGGTCAGCACAACCGACACAACTCCGCTTGCAACCGCAACCGTTCCGGCTGACGTTCTGACCACCAGCGGAGAAAATGCGACAAGCATTCCGATGGCACTGTCCATAAACGAGGTGGCAACAACTTCTGCAAACTTTAGCGTTACAGTTGAAGACACGCACGTTGCAAAGACGCTTGAAGTTACAATGACAAATCTGGATGCAGACAACACAACGCCTATCAAGGTTACAATGTATGTAGGCGCGGGCTTGTCCGGTTTCAAGCTTTATCACAACAGCACTGAGATGACGGCAGTAAGTAGTGCTGCTGAAGTAGATACAGATCAGGAATACTACTACGACAGCACGACAGGTATCGTTACAATGGCAACCGCAACGTTCTCTCCGTTTACTTACGTGTACGACGCAACGATTGCTACGCCTGCGGAGCTTGCCGCAGCTACCGATGATTCTGCGAAGACCGTGACTATCAGCTCTGCAAAGCTGCTTAGAGCCTTTGCCAAAGCTGTGAACGCAGACAACGACAAATATAAAGGCTATACAATCACCCTTACAACAGATATCGACCTCGGCGGAGCAAACTGGACGCCTATTAACATGACAGGCGCTGGCGCAGACCATGGCGGTGGTGTGGTTACTTTTGACGGCCAGAACCATACTATCTCCAACTTCAAGGTAACCGCCGCTGAAGGCGAGAAAAACACAGGTTTCTTTGGCGTGGCTAATTTCTCCACCATCAAAAATCTGAATGTCGACAAGGCCGCCGTAACAGGTATAAACCATGTCGGTGCAATCGTCGGTCATGGAATGGTAACCACGATTGAAAACTGCACGGTAACGAATTCCACCATCACCGCAAATACATGGCTTACCAGCGAAAATGAGTACGACGACGGCGACAAAGCGGGTGCGGTCATCGGATATACAGACGAAGGGATTAATACAATTAAAGATTGCACGGTCGACGGTTGCACCGTTAAGGGCTATCGCGATGTCGGCGGTCTGGCTGGATATGTTGGTACTACCGGAGGCGCAGGACAGATTGTTACCGACAACACCGTGAAGAACACCACTGTCATCAATAACAGAGCGAATAATTATAAAAATTATACAACTGATAATGAATATGATGTACGTGAAATTGTTGGCGAATATTCCGGCACTCTTGATACCAGCTCCAACACCGCAACAAGTGTAACTATTTCCGTAGAAAATCAGTAATGGTTTGATGAAAACCAAAATTTAACCCCTCTCACCCCCGGGTGAAAGCAAATAAAACAACAAAAACCCCGCTGACAGCGGGGTTTTTGTTGTTATATCAGCAGCTCGGCTATCTGTACGGCGTTGGTCGCCGCGCCTTTTCTCAGCTGATCGCCGCAGCAGAAAAGCGATATTCCGCAGGGGAAAGTCCCGTCGCGCCGTATCCTGCCGACAAGAACACTGTCTTTATCGGTTGAATTTATCGGCATGGGATATATTCCGTTTGTCGTGTCGTCCGCAAGCACGCATCCCGCCGCGCCGGAAATTGCGGCTTTTGCTTTGTCTATGCTTATTTCATTTTCCGTGAATACGGAAACGGATATCGAATGTGATCGTACCACGGGCACTCTTATGCAGGTGCAGGTAGCGCAAAGCTCGGGCAGATGAAGTATTTTTCTGCTTTCATTCTGCATTTTCATTTCTTCGGTTGTGTAGCCGTCGGGAAGAAAATCGCCTATCTGCGCAATGAGATTTTCCGCTATTCTGTGCGGAAAAACCCGACAAAATGTGGGATCTCCGTATAAAAGCGCGCGTTGCTGCTCGGAAAGCTCGGCTATTCCGTCCGCACCTGCGCCGCTCACCGCCTGATATGTTGACGCTATCATATACTTTATCGGCGAAAGGCGGCACAGCGCATTTACGGCGACAAGCGTTATAATTGTGGAACAGTTCGGGTTTGATATTATTCCGTTGTGAGAAAGCGCGTCCGACGGATTTATTTCCGGAATGACAAGCGGCACGTCGGGATTTTGTCTGAAAGCGCTTGAATTGTCTATAAATACGGCTCCCGACGCTGTTATATGCGGCGCAAAGGCTTTTGCCAGATCGGACGATGCCGCCCCGAAAACAAAATCAAGTCCGGAAAAGCTGTTTTTTGTCGCGGCTCTGACCGTCAGCTCTTCGCCGCGGAACGTCAGCTTTTTCCCGGCGCTTTTTTCGGAGGCGAAAAGCCGGATTTCTCCAGTGGGAAAGCTCCGCCCGGAGAGGATTTTCATTATTTCGCGCCCGACGGCTCCCGTCGCACCGAGAATTCCTATATTGTAATTTTTCATAATTTGTATGCTCCCGTAAGGTTTGTTTTCTATTTGATATTCTATGCGGCGGAAAGCCGATTGTCGCAGGCGTCCTTGAAAAACGAAAAATAACGCGTCGGGAGCTTTCTTTTATGTTGACTTTTAAGCGCCTGTGTGCTACAATAGGCGCGTGATTATGTTATTGCATTGGAAGGAATTTTTTATAATGAAGCTTAAACCGAAAGAAAATCAATTAAAATATCTCGGCTGGGAGTTCGGAATATTTCTGCACTTCGGAATACGGACATTCTGTCACGGTCATCACGATTGGGACGGCAGAGCGATGGACGCTTCGCTTTTCGATCCGCGCGGGCTTGACTGCGATCAGTGGATGCGCGAAATAAAGCTTGCCGGAGCAAGATATGCCGTTTTTACGACAAAGCATCACGACGGGTTTGCGCTCTGGCCGTCGGCATATACCGATTATTCCGTAAAAAGCTCCGCATGGCGTGACGGAAAGGGCGATGTTGTAAAGGAATTTACAGATTCCTGTCACAGAGCGGGACTCGGCTGCGGACTTTATTATTCTCCTGCGCAGTGGGGCGGCGATATTGACTTTTCAGACGAAAAAGCATACGACGAATATTTTATAGGTCAGATAACGGAGCTGCTTGACGGCAGATACGGCACAATAGATTATCTGTGGCTTGACGGAGCTTTTTCCGGCGACCACAAATACGACGTTGACAGAATAGTGGACGTTATACATACTCTTCAGCCCGACATATTGATTTTCGGGCTTGATTTTCCCGATGTTTACGGCGTCGGAAACGAGGACGGATATGTTGACACACGCAATTTTTATACCAAAACCCTCAGACGCGGCGACAGAGAAAAAACGCTTTTTATGGCTTCGGAGGGAGATTGCCGTCTGCGCGACAGCTGGTTTTACGATGACAACGAATATACGATAAAATCGGTGGACGAGCTTATCGGAATGTACGAATGTACCGTCGGGCGCGGAGCAAGCTTTCTGCTCAACATAGGTCCGGACGACAGAGGACTTCTTGCCGACGCGGACGTAAAAAGACTGCACGAGCTTGCCGCGGAGATACGTCGCCGTTATTTTGCTCCTCTGCCGTTTGAGCCGGTAAAGCGCGGCGACGACGGAAGATATGAAATATCCTACTCAAAGGAAAAATATGCGGAGATATCCGATACGGCAAATCTGCCGCTGGTGCGAAGAGTGGTCATAGAGGAGGACATAACCGACGGAGAAGCCGTAAAGGAGTGGCGTCTTATCGCAACGATACCTTCAAAATATCCGTACAGCAACTGGGAGGTATGTATCTGCGAGGGGCATGGCATAGGTCATAAGCGCATATGCGCGATCCCCGCGATGCGCTGTCCGCGCTTCAGGCTTGAGGTGCTTGACAGCGACGGAGAGTACAAAATAAAAAGCATAAAGGCTTTCTCCTGAAAACGGAAAAAGCATCACGGCGACAGGCTGTGATATCCGGAATATAAAAAATGCGGCGCTCGCTTTTTGGCGGACGCCGCTGTTTTTTTCAGCTTTTATTTTCGTTTTTCTTCAGTATCGATATGCCGATAAGCAAAAGCACGGGGAAAATTATCGCCGCGAGAATTCCGAGCTTGAGGTTGCCGTCAAATCGGCTCGAAACAAGTCCGGCAAGTGTAGGACCGCCGCTGCAGCCGAGATCGCCCGCAAGGGCAAGCAGGGCAAACATTGCCGTTCCTCCGCCGCGTATTGCGGAGGAGGCTTTGCTGTATGTTCCCGGCCACATAATGCCCACGGAAAAGCCGCACATCGCACAGCCGATAAGATTTATCGCGGGGACGGGTACAAACACTATGCACGCATATGACGCTATGCAAAGCACACAGCTGAATATCATAAAATTATCGAGCTTAAGCTTTTCTCCGTATTTGCCGTAGATAAGGCGCGAAAGCCCCATAAGCGCGGCAAACGACATAGGTCCGGCAAGATCGCCCAGAGCCTTGCTTATGCCCAGTCCCTGCTCGGCAAAGGTCGAAGCCCATTGACTGACAGCCTGCTCGCTTGCTCCGGCGCAGACCATCATAAGCATAAGCACCCAGAAGATTTTCTTTGAGAAAAGCTCCTTTAGTGTAATTCCTTTTTCTCCGTCGCTTTCAAGCGAATATATCGGAGCTTTTATAAACATAAAGATGTTCAGAATCGGTATCAGCGCCCATAAAAGCGCAAGGATCTTCCAGTTTTCTATTCCGAAAGCCGCAAAGAACGCGGTTGATATAAGCACCACTCCGACGTGTCCCCAGCAGTAAAACGAATGAAGAAGACTCATCATTTCCTCTTTGTTTTCGGTGGGACAGGCTTCAACGGTGGGACTTACAAGCACCTCGAGAAGTCCGCCGCCTACGGCATAAAGGAAAACCGAAAGCAGTATTCCGACAAACGCATCGGGCAGAGCTTCGGGAAGTATTGTCAGAAGGATTATTCCGGCGGCGGCTGAAACGTGCGCGATGATTATCGACGCGCGATAGCCTATCTTATCCGTAAACCATGCGGAAAACATATCGACAAACAGCTGAATAACGAAGTTCAGCGTTATAAGCAGCGTGATTTTTGAAAGCGGTATATCATAGCTTTTCTGAAAGGTGACGAAAAGCAGCGGCGCAAAGTTGTTTACTATTGCCTGTATGATGTAGCCTATAAAGCAGGCATAGACGGTTCTTTTGTAGTTTTGCTTCATTTTCCGACCTCGGTTTGTGAAAGTTCCCGTACATTATGACATTACATTATGAAAAAGTCAATAGAAAAACGAAAAAAGCAAAAAAAGCATCACGGCGTGGTATCGCAAAAAATGCGATACCACGCCGTGACGTCCGGAAAACGCAAACGAAACGCTTTCGTTTGCGCTTGCATATGCCGGCAAAGGTAAAAGGAGTGTATTATACGGCATATGCAACCGATATTCAAGCTGTTTTCCGTTTTTGGCTGTATCTAACGAAAACGCAATCTTTCCGGCGGGCTTATTGGGGGGAAAAGACCGTCGGAAAGCTTTGCGTTCGTATTGACTGAAACGGCATGCCGGCATTGTCTGTCCGGCACAAAATCAAACGATGATGTCAGAGAAAAACTTCTCACAATCATATAGTGTCGGAAAATGCGTTTTGGGTGCATATTTTTCAAAAATTTTTTGAGAAAAATCAAAAAAATTTTTATGAAACGCCGCCGCGCTGACATAAAATTCAACCGAAAACATAAAAAGGAGTAAAAAACGCGACTTGAAAAAAATCTTTTTATGTAGTAGAATGTTTATGTATTTCGGACGAAAGGCGGAGAAAGTGAAAATGAAGTGCTCGGTGCGGATTATATGCGTGATTTTTGCGCTTGCCTTTTTTGCCGCGGTCGCGCAGCCTTTTGCTTTTGCGGCGGAAGAAAAATCCGCAGCGGAGGACGAGCTGCTTTCCGTTGCGGACGGAATTATAAAGTGGAAAAAGCAAAGCATGGGAATTTCCGATGAGGAATTTTTACTCTGCGGAAAATTCACATCTCTTGCCGGAACTTCATCGGGAGACTGGTATCCGATAGGACTTTCCGGACTCGGAATGGACGAAAATTATACAGGCTATCTTGCCTTGCTGAAGGACAACATAGAACGCCGGTATGCGCAGGACGGCGGTCTTGACCGCGTGAAAGCTACCGAATGGCACAGAACATCTCTTGCCGTGCTTGCGTCGGGGGGCGATCCGACGACGCTCTGCAAGGACGAAAACGGAAACACGATAAATCTCATAGCCGACGGCGTTTACAACAGAGGCAGGACTCTTTCGCTCGGCGCGCAGGGAATAAGCGGCTGGATATGGGGACTTATCGCGCTCGACGGCAGATTTTACGACGTTCCAGACGACGCGTATTATTCGCGCGAGGATATCATAAAGGAAATACTGTGCCGTCAGCTTGACGACGGCGGCTTTGCCATGTCGGGAAGCGTTTCCGATCCCGATATCACGGCGATGGCAATTCAGGCGCTTGCGCCTTATTACAACGACGAAAAAGAATACACATACACTCTTTCCGAAACGGGAAACGTCAAAGCGGCGACGGTGAGAGCCGTCACGGACGAAGCTCTGGAAAGGCTTTCGTCTCTTCAGCTCGATACGGGCGATTACAGAAGCTGGGGACTTCGCAATTCCGGAAGCGTGTGTCAGGTGACAGTGGCACTCTGCTCGCTCGGAATCGACCCTTTGGCAGATGTCCGCTTTATAAAAAACGGCAACACCCTGTGGGACGGGCTTATGATATATCATATGCCGGACGGCGGCTTTGTAAGCTCCTTTGCTTATGATGAAGAAAATCCGTCCTCCGAGCCGGACAAATCGAATTCTATGGCGGGCGAGCAGGCGCTTTATGCCATAGCGGCGATAATCCGCCTCAAAAACGGAGAGCGCGCTCTGTACGATTTCTGCGACAAAATGAGCGACGAAATGAAAAACCGTATTGCGGCGCTTGTTTCCGGAATTTCGGAGGTTGACGACAACGCCGATGCTTCTGCCGTAAAAAAGCTGCTTTCGGACTTTTATTCGCTCCCCGTAAGCGACAGAAGATACGCTACGAATTATCCGTTGCTTTCGGACGTTGCAAAATCAAAAGGGATAGATATTTTTGCCATAGCCGAAAGCACGGAGATAATCGAAGATACAAAATCGGAGCGCGAGCCTTCGGTATTTTCCGAAGCCGACAAAAAAGCGGCTGACGGGATACCTGAAACGAGTTCTACCGAATATTATCAGGAGGTTACGGAGCTGCTTTACAGGCTTGAAATCTGCGCCGATTTTGACGGAAAATCAGCTTATGAAAAGCGGCTTTCAGAGATAAAGCGCAGAATAAATGATACAAAAGCCGAAATAAAAGAAATAAACCGCATAATAAAAGAGGAGCTCGGCTCGGGCGGGAAGGTATCGCTTTCCGACAGGCGCACGGTTGAAGACATAATAAGCCGCTGTGAGGCACTTCCCGAATACGACAGAGGACTTATTGAAAATTACGAGGATGTTCTGCTTGCGCGGGCAAGGATAACATCTTCCGTCCGCGCGATATGGATATCGGCGGCTGCGGCTGTGCTGATATGCGTGCTTTCGGTGCTTGTAATTGTGCATATAAAACGCAGAAAAACCGCAAAACAGCGCGGACTTGACGAGCTTTCGCGGCTTTACGAGGGGGAAGACGAGTGAAAAAGGATATTATAGCCGTTTTTGCGATAGTATTGCTTTTCGCCGTGCTTATCGGCGGAACGGAATTTCAGTCGGTTGAAGAATATTATCTTACTCATATCGACGATATCACACCCGAAAGTCAGACAGTGTTTCTCAGCATCCGCTGTGACGAAATCCTCGAAAACCACGATAAGCTTGACAGCGCTCTTTGCGACAGCGGATTTGTGCCGTCGGACGGAATAATCCTGCCGCAGACGGAATACGTTCTGCGCGAGGGAGATACGGTGTTTGACATACTGAGCCGCGTCACAAGATACAAAAAGCTTCATATGGAATATCAGGGCGCGGACAAGACCGCCTTCGGCAGCGTTTATGTAAAGGGCATAAACCACATATACGAATTTTCCTGCGGAGCGCAATCGGGGTGGAGCTATAAGGTGAACGGAAAATTTCCCGACGTTGGCTGCTCGAAATACGTCCTTTGCGACGGGGACGTGATAGAATGGGTATATGTGTGCGGACTTGAATACGGAACGGGCGGAGGTGGCGCAAAATGAAAAACTGCGCTATGGGGCGTCTTCATCCCGTGCCTGCGCTTATTTATTTTCTTTCCGTTATATTTATAACGATGTTTTCGTCCGAGCCTGTGATACTTGCGCTTTCGCTTGTCGGCGGAGCGCTGTTTTGCGCGAGCGTGCAGAGCGCAGAGCAGATACGCTCGGATATCGGCTTTTATCTTCCGCTTTTTGTGCTTATTTCGGTTACAAATCCGCTTTTTTCGCACGACGGAGTGACGCCGCTGTTTTTTATGAACGGAAATCCCGTCACGCTCGAAGCCTTGCTTTACGGCGTCGATATCGCTGCGATGATGATTTCGGTGCTTATATGGTGCAAATGCTTTTCGGTTGTCATGACGACGGACAAAACGCTTTATCTTCTCGGCGGAGCCGTCCCGAAGCTTTCGCTTGTGCTTTCGGTATCGCTTCGTTATATTCCGATGATGAAGAAAAAATGGCGTCGGATAAAAGACGCGCAGATCGCTATGGGATATTATTCGGAATCGGGCTTTACGGCAAAGCTTATGAGCTCGGCGCGGATATTTTCCGCGCTTGTCACATGGTCGCTTGAAAATGCGGTAAACGTCGGCGCTTCGATGAAGGCGCGCGGCTACGGCACAGCGAAAAGAACGAATTTTTCGCTTTTCCGCTTTACCGCGGCGGACGGAGCGTTGACTGTCGCTTTTGTTTTGCTTGCTGCTGCGGCTTTTATCG
The DNA here is from genome assembly GCA_963656825.1 of Sphaerochaetaceae bacterium. GTDB lineage: Bacteria > Bacillota > Clostridia > Oscillospirales > CAG-272 > CAG-841. Next base: position 26,140 of record CAVKJG010000018.1, on the reverse strand, counting down.
GAATGGGACGCGGAAAATTTGATTTTTCGTTTTATCCGCTGATGTCGGATATAAATCTTTCCTTTGAGGGGATATGCTTTTACGCGCTGTTTGCCGCACTTGCGTTTATTCCTTTTATTCTTGAAACGACGGAGGCTGTGAAATGGAAATACTTGCGCTCGAAAATCTGAGCTTTTCCTATCCGGAAAGCGATAAAAAAGCGCTTGACGGAATATCGCTTTCCGTAAAAGAGGGTGAATTTATCGTTTTGTGCGGACGTTCCGGCTGCGGCAAAACGACGCTTTTAAGACTTTTGAAAAGGGAGCTTGCTCCGCACGGAGAAAAAAGCGGAGAGATACTTTTTTTCGGAAAGCCGACCGATATGACAAACGAAAAAACCTCCGCGGGAGAAATCGGCTTTGTTTTTCAGGATCCCGATTCTCAGACGGTAACCGACAAAGTATGGCACGAGCTTGCTTTCGGCATGGAAAGCCTCGGCTGCAATGCGGACGAAATCCGTCTGCGCGTGGGCGAAACGGCAAATTATTTCGGTATAAACGCGTGGTTTCACAGCGATGTGGCGACGCTTTCCGGAGGGCAAAAGCAGCTTCTTGCGCTTGCGTCGGTGATGACGCTCTCGCCAAAGGTTTTGCTTTTGGACGAGCCGACATCGCAACTCGATCCTATTGCGGCGACGGGATTTATAAATACTTTGCGAAAGATAAACCGCGAACTCGGAACAACGGTGATAATTGCCGAGCATCGTCTTGAGGAAGTATTCCCGATAGCTGACAGGGTAGCCATTATGGAGGGCGGCAGGCTTATATCCTGCGATACGCCGGAAAGTATATGCAAAAGCCTTGCCGAAAATCCGATATCGGTCGGATTTCCCGCGGCAGCGCGGATATTTGCCGGCACGGGCGGAAAGGGAAAATGTCCCGTTACGGTAAGAGAGGGAAGAGAATATCTTTCGTCTTTTCCGAAAAAGGAAATGCCCGCAGAGGAAGCTTCGGTCGGAGAGGACGCCGTGCTTTCGATGAAAAACGTATGGTTCAGATATGAAAAAAGCTCGCCGGATGTTCTTCGCGGTGCGGAGGTTACGCTTTACGGAGGCGAGATATTTTCGCTTCTCGGCGGCAACGGCAGCGGAAAAACAACGCTTCTCAAGGTGCTTTCGGGAACAGAAAAGGCTTACAGAGGAAAAACCGTAATTTTGGGTAAAAATATAAAGGAATACAGACAGACCGAGCTTCACCGTCATACCGTGGCGCTTCTGCCGCAGGACGTATCGACCGTGTTTATAAAGGATACGGTAAAGGACGATCTTTTCGATATGTGTCGCGTTATGGGATATTCAAAGGAAGAGACGGCGGAAAAGACGGACGATATCTGCCGCAGGCTTGAAATAACGGAGGTGCTGAGCCGTCATCCCTACGATATTTCCGGCGGCGAGGCGCAGAGATGCGCACTTGCAAAAATACTTCTGACCGAGCCGCGTATTCTTCTTCTGGACGAGCCGACAAAAGGAATTGACGCCTGCGCGAAGATAAAGCTCAGAGAAATACTTAAAGAGCTTTGCCGAAGCGGAAAGACCGTGCTTATCGTTACGCACGACGTCGAATTTGCCGCCGAAGCGTCGGACAGATGCGCGATGTTTTTCGACGGCGGAATAATCGCCTGTGCCTGTCCGCAAAGGTTCTTCGGAAAAAACAATTTTTACACCACGGCGGCGAGCCGCATTTCGCGCGGCGTATTTGAAAACACCGTAACGGCAGAGCAGGTTATTGCGCTCGGAAAAGAGGCTTTGAAATGAGCAAGGCTAAAAAGATACTTCGTGCCGTAATTCTGTTTTTGCTTATTCCGCTGTGCATTTTGATTGGGACCGTGATATCGGGGGGCAGGGCATACGTCTGGATATCGATATGTGTGGCGTTGCTTTCGTGCGTGCCGTTTTTCCTTGCCTTCGAGAAAAAAAGCGGTACGGGAAGAATGCTTGTTCTTTCCGTTATGATTGCGCTTTCGGTGCTCGGCAGATTTGCTTTTTCCGCGCTTCCGCATTTCAAGCCGGTGACGGCGATCGTCGTTATAGCGGGAATGTATCTCGGTGTGGAATCGGGATTTATGTGCGGAGCGCTGTCGGCGGTGCTTTCAAATATTATGTTCGGTCAGGGTCCGTGGACTCCGTTTCAGATGTTTTCATGGGGGCTGATAGGACTTCTGGCGGCGGTATTTTCCGCGCCGCTGAAAAAAAGCAGGCTGGCGCTTGCCGTTTTCGGAGTTTTTTCCGGAATTATATTTTCGCTTCTTATGGACGGCTGGACAGTGCTTTGGGCGGAGGGGACGTTCTCCGTTTCAAGGTATCTGGCGTTTGTGATATCGGCTCTGCCCGTGACGGCGATATATGCCGTTTCAAACGTTTTGTTTTTGCTTATTCTTGCCGCGCCGATAGGCGAAAAGCTTGACCGTGTTATAAAAAAATACGGAATATGATGTTGACATATCTCGCCCGTCGGGATATAATTCAGGAGAAAATAATTACAGGAGAGAAAAAAATGAACGAACGTGAAAAAATGCTTGCGGGCAAAATATACGATCCATTTGCGGAGGGACTTCCCGAAGAAAGAACAAGGGCGCATTTGCTTTGCAGAATGTATAACGAAACTACGGAATCGGACGCCGAAAAACGCAAGGAGATACTTTCCGAGCTTATGCCGAACGCTCACGAAAGCGTATATCTTCAGGGACCGATATATTTTGATTTCGGCAAAAATATAAAAATGGGCAAAAACAGCTACGCGAATTTCAATTTTACCGCGCTTGACATATGTGAAATAACCATCGGCGAAAATGTTTTCATAGGTCCGAACGTTTCGCTTCTCACACCGAAGCATCCGCTTCGTCCACAGGACAGAAATCCTTATTTCAACGAAAAAACGGGCAGAACCACCGATAAAGAATACGGCGCGCCGATAACGATAGGCGACAACTGCTGGATAGCCGGCAACGTTACCGTCTGTGCCGGAGTAACAATCGGCGAAGGCTGCGTTATAGGCGCAGGCTCTGTCGTCACGCGCGATATTCCCGCGGGCAGCATTGCATTCGGCAATCCGTGCAGAGTTTCGCGCAAAATAACGGAAGCCGACAGCCTTGAAAATCATCCGGAGCTGTTCTGAATCCGACAAACAACATACATATGTATGCGGCTCTGACAGCTCTCGCTGCGGCTCGGTCACACTCGGGTTCTGACAGCCGTCTAAGGCTGTCATTCATTGCCGCTCCGTTCGAATCCCTATCGCAAAGCAAAAAGGACACCCTGCGGGTGTCCTTTTTGTTTTGGCGGAAAGATAGGGATTCGAACCCTAGTTGGGGTATTAGCCCAAACACGATTTCCAGTCGTGCGCCTTAGACCAGCTCAGCCATCTTTCCATCGGGTAGTATTCTACCACAAAAATTTTATTAAGTCAAGAGAAATTTTCGGGTTTACAAGAAAAAATAAATAATAAATGCAATCGAAATATGTCAAAATCGGCAAATTTATTGAAACCGTCGTTTCTGCCTTGACAAAAATTCAAAAAAGTATATAATAAAATAGTACAATCTAAAATTGTCTGCAAAAATAGCCGTTCGACTTTTATATAGAGTTTTATAT